>JAEXAJ010000182.1 GCA_023458215.1 Bacteroidota bacterium | reverse complement strand
GCTGATGCGTTTTTTTCAACGCCTAAAACTTCATAGTAATCTCTTTTTTCCATACAGTTTTATGTTATTCTCCGACTACCACTTTGGCATGACGGATCACTTTGTCGTTTAGCGTGTAACCGGTTTGCACACAGTCCAGAATTTTGCCTTTCAGCTCTTCGCTGGGAGCCGGAATAACGGCGATAGCTTCGTGGAAGTCTGTATCAAGCGGTTTTTCTTTTGTTTCGATCACTTTTACACCATCCTGCGCCAATACGGACATGAACTTATTGTAGATAAGTTCCACGCCCTCTTTTACGGCAGCCACGTCGGTGGCGGTTTCCATATTCTTCAGTGCGCGTTCAAAGTCGTCCACCACGGGGAGGATGCTATTGATGCACTTCTCGCCACCGTTCAAGATAAGCTCTGCTTTCTCCTTCAAGGTACGTTTGCGATAATTGTCGAACTCGGCAGAAAGGCGCAGATATTTGTCTTTCTGTTCTTCAATTTGTTCGTTAGCGTTTGCCAGCTCTTGTGCCAGCTTTTCTTCTTCAGTCAGGGGAGCTTCATTTTCTTGTGGAGCTTCGTTTTCAGTTGCTTCTTCACTACCTTCATTTGGAGTAGCTTGGTCTTTCAACTCCTCTTCCTGGATGTTTTCTTTTTCTTTCGGGTTCATATTTTTATGCTTTTTATTCTTGTAAAATGGATTTGTTTTCATTGCTGTTCAGGGTTTAAGTTATTACTAATTACGAGTACATCAACAAAAACTTTGCCAAAAAGGTTGCTGTTGCTAAAAACGGTGCAAAGGTAATACTTTTATGTCACATTGACAGTGCTTCTTGGGGGTATTCGCAAAAAAATGACTATCTTTGCACCCGCAATTCGCAGAACAGTAGGTGTTAAATAGTAAATCGCATATAAATAAATCGTAATATAAAGATGATTACAGTCTCTAATGTTTCAGTACAGTTTGGTAAAAGAGTTCTATTCAATGATGTAAACTTGAAGTTTACTAGTGGTAACTGTTATGGTATAATCGGTGCTAATGGTGCCGGAAAATCAACTTTCTTAAAAACAATTTCCGGAGAATTGGATCCTACTACGGGGTCTATCATGCTGGCGCCGGGCGAACGTCTTTCCGTTTTGAGTCAGGACCACTTTAAGTGGGATGCCTTTACGGTGATGGATACCGTCATGATGGGACATACTATACTGTGGGACATTATGAAGCAGCGTGAAGAACTGTATGCTAAAACCGATTTCACGGACGAGGACGGACTGAAAGTTTCCGAACTTGAAGAGAAGTTTGCCGAATTGGACGGGTGGAATGCTGAGAGTGATGCGGCTGCTTTGTTGAGCGGATTGGGCATTAAGGAAGACAAGCACTACCTCTTGGTCGGTGAATTGAATAATAAGGAGAAGGTGCGCGTCATGTTGGCGCAGGCCTTATATGGTAATCCTGATAATTTGCTGCTGGATGAGCCTACCAATGACTTGGATATGGACACAGTAACTTGGTTGGAAGAGTATCTCTCTAACTTCGAACATACGGTATTGGTGGTGAGCCACGACCGTCACTTCCTCGACTCGGTGTGTACACATACGGTAGATATCGATTACAATAAGATCAATATGTTTGCCGGTAACTATAGCTTCTGGTACGAATCCAGTCAGTTGGCGCTTCGTCAGCAACAGAATCAGAAGGCTAAGGCTGAGGAAAAGAAGAAAGAACTGGAAGAGTTCATCCGTCGTTTCAGTGCCAATGTAGCGAAGAGCAAGCAGACTACCAGTCGTAAGAAGATGTTGGAGAAACTGAATGTGGATGAAATCAAACCTTCTTCACGTAAGTATCCGGGTATCATTTTTACTCCTGAGCGCGAACCGGGTAATCAGATTTTAGAGGTTTCGGGGCTGACCAAGACTTTGGACGACGGCACAGTGTTGTTCCGCGACGTCAACTTCAATGTGGAAAAGGGGGATAAGATTGTATTCCTTTCCCATGATCCGCGTGCGATGACCGCCCTGTTCGAGATTATCAATGAGAATATAAAGCCTGATGCCGGAACGTTCAATTGGGGTGTTACGATCACTACTGCTTATCTGCCGGTGGATAATACGGACTTCTTTAATACGGATTTGAATCTGGTAGACTGGCTAAGTCAGTTCGGCGAAGGTAACGAAGTGTATATGAAGGGTTTCCTCGGACGTATGCTCTTCTCCGGCGAAGAGGTGTTGAAGAAAGCCAGTGTATTGTCGGGAGGTGAGAAGATGCGTTGTATGATTGCCCGTATGCAATTGCGTAACGCCAACTGCTTGATTCTTGATACGCCTACCAACCACCTCGATTTGGAGTCTATCCAGGCATTCAATAATAACTTGAAAGCATATAAAGGTAATATACTGTTCTCCTCTCATGACCATGAGTTTATACAGACGGTTGCCAACCGCATCATTGAGTTGACACCCAATGGCATTATCGACAAGATGATGGAATATGATGAGTATATTACTTCAGACCATATCAAGGAACTGAGAGCACGTATGTACGGAGCGTAATAAAAGATAACAAAACTCAGAAACTTGTGAAACAGGCTTCAGAAATTTACTAAATTGTGGTCGACGTATTACTAAAACTCTGCTGAAGATTTACTAAATCTCCGGCCTAAATTTACTAAAAAAAATAAACCCGCTCAGAAGGTCTTCTGACGCGGGTTTTATTTTTGATGATTTTTATGAAAAAATACGGACAACTATTTCTTATAGATTAGCTTGTTCCTTCCGTCTCCGAACAGATTGTCTCCTAACGTCGTGATTTTATCTCCCGTAGCAACTACGTTGCGCAGGTTGTCGCATCCGATAAAGGCACCATATTCAATGGCGGTGACACCGGACGGAAGTATCAGAGTTCCGCATAACCGGCTACATCCGCTGAATACACGTTGTCCTATGCTTTTCAACCCATGAGGAAGGGTGGCATTCAACAGGTATTTCTTTTGAGTGAAGGTGTAATCGGGAATTGTGGTAGCATTACTTTGAGATAGATCGACTGAAACCAGATTGGGCATATAGTCGCGTATCAGCGTGAAATCCGCTTCATCCAGTTTGCCCTCTATGGTCAGGAAGTTCACATCTTTGGGTTGTATGCCGCTTCTTAACAGTTCGCTGGCAAGACTTCCCATTTTGCCTATCTGTACGGTTACTCCTAAAGGTTCTCCTTCGATAAAAGCGAAAGTTTCCCAGTGCTTTTTGCTTCGATATTCATCGCTGCTACCCAGCGGGACGAATATAGCGGTAATACTGTCTGCCAATGCTTTGGACATCAGGTTGGGGGCACTCTTTTTTCGTATTTGGCATATTTTCAGATTATTACATCCTTTGAATGCAGCATCTTCAATGTTTTTTATTTTGTCGGATAGAATGACTCGGGTCAATGATTCCTTTCCTATGTATGTGCTGTCGTTCAGACGTTTGCAGAATGCGTATGCCGGGATGCAGTTAGCCGGATAAATGTAGAAACCTGCCGAATGAGTACCATTTTTGCCTGCATAGAGGCTGATGGAGGCATTGGAGATATCGAGTAATTCCAACTTTTTGAATTCGTCCCGCAGATGACGGAAATCAATGGCATTCAGTTTGCCTTGCAGGGTGAGGTGAGTCACTTCATTTGCTTCGGCCTCGGTCATCAGTTCTATCAGAGTACCGGGTTTGGCTACAAAATAGGTTTTCGGTTTTTGTGCTGAGGCATTCAGCATCATACCCAGTCCGGCAGCTATTAAGAGTATTTTTCTTAGTCTCATGCTTTTAGTTTCAGATTGATTATTTTTCAAATATAAGAAGAATCTATCAGGTATGAATGAAGTTTTTTCTTTTTATTGCTATTTTTGTCGGATGTTAATCAATATAAAAAGAGATGGAAAGAGAAGATAACGGCGAGGAAATACGGGCTACCGGTAGTAAAAAGAAGCATTATTGGTTGGCGGTGATAGACATATTGATGTTCGCCGTTCTCTTTTATGTATTTTTTATGTTGTTCTCTATGCCATTGACGCTTGTCTATGATGGTTTTGATACTAGTCAGATTTCGGAGGATATACAGCTTCTTCTTTTGTCGGAAACTATCATGTTAATCAGTGCTTTTCTTGCTGCATGGGTGGTGCTCGGTGTGCAGGGACTTCCTCTTGCGGGCTTGGGATTATCGCTAAAAGGCCGTTGGAGGGATTGGGGGCGTGGTATTGCTTTTGCCATTATTCTCTATGCGGTTGGATTCGGATTATCTTTGGCATTTGGGGCGGTTGAAATAGTAGGGGTTGTTTTTCAACCATCGTCCTTGTTGCTGACTCTTCTGTTTTATTTATTGGTAGCCGTTGCGGAAGAACTTATGGCTCGCGGCTTTATACTGGGACGCCTGATAGATGGTGGAGTCAACAAATACTTGGCACTGTTTATTTCTTCTGTTATCTTTTCCTTGATGCATATCTATAATCCGAATTTCGCTCTTGTTCCATTCCTCAATATCGTGTTGGCAGGCATCTTTTTGGGAGCTTCTTATATATATACCCGCAATCTTTGTTTTCCTATAGCATTGCATTGGTTTTGGAACTGGTTGCAAGGACCGATTTTAGGATACGAAGTCAGTGGCAATAAGTATGGTGATAGTCTGCTCCAACTCCGATTGCCCGAAGCAAACCTCCTAAATGGAGGAACCTTCGGATTTGAAGGTTCCATACTATGCTCGGTGCTATTGGTGGTGGGGACGGTGATAATCCTGAGAAATAGTTATAAGTTATGAGTTATAAGTTATTTGTTATGAGTTGGCTGCGCAATTATGCCGCATGGAAATAACTTATAACTTATAACTCATAACTCATAACTTATCACTCTCCCTGTTCCACTCCTTTCAGTGTCAGTTGTATTCTTTTGCGGTCGTAATCGATGCTGAGTACTTTTACTCGTAGTTGTTGGTGGATAGAGACTACTTCGTTGGGGTCTGAGATGAATCGGTCGGCCAGTTGGGAAAGGTGGATCAAGCCATTCTCTTTGATGCCTATATCGACAAATGCGCCAAAGTTGGTGATGTTGCCTACAATGCCGGGAAGCTCCATTCCTTCGCGCAGGTCGTTGATGGTACGTACGTTTCGGTCGAACTCGAAAACTTTGATGGGGCCTCGTGGGTCACGACCGGGTTTATCCAGTTCTTGTAAGATGTCTTTCAGGGTGGGCATACCGACGGTGGGAGAGAGGTAACGCTCCGGGTTTATCTTCAGACGAAGCTCTTTGCTGGCTATCAACTCGATCACACTACATCCCAGGTCTTTCGCCATTTGTTCTACGATGCAGTAACTTTCGGGGTGGACGGCGGTATTGTCCAGCGGATTCTTTGCTTGCGGGATGCGTAAGAAGCCGGCGCATTGCTCAAAGGCCTTGGCACCCATGCGGGGGACTTTCATTAATTCTTTGCGCGAAGCGAATGCGCCGTTTTCCGCACGATAATTTACGATGTTTTGTGCCAGTTGCGGGCCTAATCCTGAAATGTAGGTCAGCAGATGGCTACTGGCTGTATTCAGGTTGACACCTACCAGGTTCACACAATTCTCTACGGTCTGATCCAATGACTTCTTCAGTTTCGGCTGATCCACATCATGCTGGTATTGTCCTACACCGATGGATTTGGGGTCTATTTTTACAAGTTCTGCCAGCGGGTCCATCAAGCGTCTTCCTATGGATACGGCGCCGCGAACAGTAACGTCGTATTCCGGAAATTCGTCACGAGCTATTTTAGAGGCTGAGTAGATAGAAGCACCTTGTTCGCTGACGACAAATATCTGAATATCTTGATTGAAAGCATGATGCTTCAAGAAATCTTCCGTTTCGCGACTGGCTGTTCCATTGCCGATGGCAACGGCTTCTATCTTGTAGGCTTCTATCATCTTTTGCAGCTTCGAGAAAGCCTCTTTGGTCTTGCTTACCGGAGGATGCGGGTAGATGTTTTCATTGTGCATCAAGTTTCCCTGCGCGTCCAGGCATACCACTTTACATCCGGTACGGAATCCCGGGTCAATGCCCATCACACGTTTTTGTCCTAGTGGAGAGGCTAACAGCAATTGTCGAAGGTTCTCGGCAAATACCTTGATGGCTTCTTCGTCGGCACGTTCTTTGCTTTGTACGGCAAACTCGGTTTCGATAGACGGCTTCAGCAGGCGCTTGTAAGCATCCTGTACGGCTTCCGCCACTTGTTGGCCGCAAGCATTGTTACTGCGTACAAATTGACGCTCCAAACGTTCGATACATTCGTCGTCATCGGGGCTGATGCTCACTTTCAGTAAACCTTCCGATTCTGCACGGCGTATGGCGAGCAGACGATGGGAACTGCATCTCTTCAACGATTCCGAACAGTCGAAATAATCCCGGTATTTGGCAGCTTCCTCTTCTTTGCCCTTCACTACTTTGGCGGTAAGGATGCCTTGGCGGGCAAAGGAGCTACGGACTGTATTTCTGGCCCGTTCGTCCTCGCTAACGTGTTCTGCAATAATATCACGGGCACCTTTCAAGGCATCTTCTACATCTTTCACGTCTCCTTTTACATAGCCGGCGGCACGACTTTCGGGATGAGGCTCTCTTTGCAACATCAGTAGGGTTGCAAGAGGCTCCAATCCTTTCTGGCGGGCAGCTTCGGCGCGGGTTTTGCGTTTGGGCTTGTAGGGGAGGTAGATATCTTCCAGTTCGGTGTTGTCCCATGTCTCCTCGATACGTTTTTTGAGTTCGGGTGTTAGTTTGCCCTGCTCCTCGATGGTGTTGAGGATGGTTTCTTTTCGTTTGGCAGTTTCATTGAGTTTTTCATAGTGTGTTTGGATAGACTCAATTTGCACCTCGTCCAATCCTCCCGTCACCTCTTTGCGGTAACGGCTGATGAAAGGGATGGTGGCTCCATCATTTAGCAGACCAAGGGTTTGGCTTATTTGTTTTTCCGATATGCCGAGTGCGGCGGATATCATTCGATGAAAGTTTTGTATCATTTAGTTTTCCTTTGTTTAATGGGGCAAAGGTACGAAAAACATTTTCTTATTTATACATTGTTTTTCTGCGATTTCCAACATTATTATGTATATTTGCCACATTTAAAGGAGGAACTAGATGATTTTTTTGAAAAACATACCCTATCAAATATTACCATGTTTAGTGGTGTTTTGCTTCTGTTTTCTGCCTGCCTTCTCTATGACAGGTGAACACCCTGTGTTGATAATAAGCTCTTATAATCCTGATGCGCGCCAAACATCCGGGAATATTTCTGATTTTATGGAAGAATTTCAACGATTAGGTGGTAAAAGCACCGTTGCGTTGGAAAACATGAACTGCAAAAGTTTTTCAGAATCTCACTGGTGGACAAACAGAATGAAGGGGCTTCTTGCTAAATATCAAGGCGTAGAAAGTCCTTCTTTAATTATATTGATAGGTCAGGAAGCGTGGGCTGCCTACTTGTCTTTGGAAGACTCGGTCAAGGGCAACACTCCCGTACTGAGCGCTTTATCCAGTAGAAATGCTATTCTGTTGCCCCACAAAGAGGAGAATCTTAAAACGTGGATGCCTGAATCTGTTGATTTCTATAATGACTTTCCGGATTCGCCTATCAAAGCCGGTTTTATTTATGAATATGATGTGGTTGGCAACATCAATATGATAAAGAAACTGTATCCCGACACTAAAAATATAGCTTTTGTATCGGACAATAGTTATGGTGGCGTTTCTTTACAAGCATACGTAGTGAAGAAAATGCGGAACTTCCCCGAATTAAATCTTATTTTGTTGGATGGACGTGTAAATACCATTTATACAATTAGCGATAAATTGCATTCTTTGCCGGAGCATACAGTGTTGCTGATGGGAACATGGCGCGTAGATATGAACGATGGCTACTTTATGCGCAATGCTACTTACTCTATGATGGAAGCAGCCCCTAATCTGCCTGTTTTCTCGTTGACTTCCGTAGGCTTGGGGTATTGGGCTATTGGGGGTATAGTACCTGCCTATCGGCCGGTGGGAAAGGAAATGGCACAGCAGGCTTTCGACTTGTTGAAGAACCCGGAACAAGCGAATGGAATGGATGCTATTCCTAATGAGATTATATTTGACGAGAAAGTAATCAAAGAGAAAAAAATAGATATATCCGGTATTCCCGAACCAATAAAACTGATGAATGTTCAACCTTCTTTTTATGAACAATATAAATATCAGATATGGACTTTTGGCGCAGTAATGTTGGTTTTATTGGCAGGCTTGTTTATCTCTCTTTATTTTTTCTATCATACCAAGAGGCTGAAAGACGAACTGGAGGAATCTCAAGACGCCTTGCGCGATGCTAAGAACCGTGCCGAAGAATCGAGCCGCTTGAAGAGTGCTTTCCTTGCCAATATGAGTCATGAGATACGTACACCGCTGAATGCGATCGTTGGTTTCTCCGACGTATTGTCGGCAGGCGGAAGTTCGGAGGAAGAACAACGGGCCTATTTTGACATTATCAGGACAAATTCCGACCTGCTTCTCAGGTTGATTAATGATATATTGGATGTGTCACGTCTGGAAGCAGACCGTATAAACTTTGCACTGGAAAGTTGCGATGTGGTACAAGTATGCCAGCAAGTAGTTGTCTCCGTAGCTCAGGCACGCAGGTCGAAGAATCAATTTCAGTTTGAATGTGACTATCAGTCGATAGAGATGCGGATTGATATACAGCGTTTGCAACAAGTCATTATCAACCTGCTTTCCAATGCAGACAAGTTTACTACCGAGGGAGCCATCACGCTAAAGCTTGAAGTAGACAAAAAGAAGAATCTTGCCATATTTTCCGTAACAGATACAGGTTGTGGTATTCCTTTGGACAAACAGAAGAAAGTGTTCGACCGCTTTGAAAAGCTGAATGAATATGTACAAGGCACAGGCTTGGGCTTGTCTATCTGCAAACTGACAGTCGATAAATGGGGCGGAACCATTTGGATAGATCCTGCCTATACGGGTGGAGCCCGGTTCATGTTTACACATCCGATGAATTTATAACAATCGATTTTGAGAAAAATTTAATATGAAAAGATTAAGTTGTTTTTTGGTGTCAATAATTTCCATGATAGGTTTATTGCCTGCACAGGAAAGAGAGGTAAAACTAAAGATTATACAAACCAGTGATATACATGGCAATTATTACCCATACGACTTTATTCATCGGAAGGGTGCCGCAGGAAGCTTGGCGCGCGTACATGCTTTTGTCCAAAAGAATCGTGATGTTTATAAAGACAATCTGATTTTGCTGGATAACGGGGATATTCTGCAAGGGCAGCCCACAGCTTACTATTACAACTATATAGATACGGTTGCTCCACATCTGGCGGCGGAAGTGATGAACTTCATGGGATACAATGCCGGAAATATGGGAAACCATGATGTAGAAACCGGGCGTGCCGTATTTGACCGTTGGGCTGCCAATTGCCAATTCCCCATTTTGGGTGCCAACATTATAGACACTGCCACGGGACAACCTCATTTCAAACCCTACGAAGTTTTGGAACGTGATGGTGTGAAGATTGTCATACTAGGCATGATAACTCCTGCTATTCCTGTTTGGCTGTCCGAGAATTTGTGGAAAGGGCTGCGCTTCGACGATATGGAAGAAACCGCCCGTAAATGGATGAAGATCATCCAAGAAAAAGAAAAGCCCGACTTGGTGATCGGTATGTTTCATGCCGGGCAAGATGCCCAGCTAATGGGTGGCTTGTATCGCGAGAATGCTTCGGTGGAAGTAGCCCGCAATGTTCCTGGCTTTGATATTGTGCTGATGGGACATGATCATGCCCGTGAGCAGAAAACTATCGAAAATGTAGACGGCCAAAAGGTCTTGATTATGGACCCTGCCAGTAATGGAGTTGTAGTGAGCGACGTGGATGTAACGCTGAAGTTGCGTGGTGACAAAGTGGTCGATAAGCAGATTAGCGGTGTGCTGACAGAGACAAAGAATGACGGCGTTAGTGAAGCATTTACGAAACAGTTTGCCCCTCAATATGAAACCATACAGAATTTTGTTTCTAAAAAGATAGGACATTTTACCGAAACCATTTCCACCCGTCCTGCATACTTTGGCCCTTCAGCCTTTGTCGACTTGATTCATGAGTTGCAAATGGAAATCAGTGGTGCGGACATTTCGTTTGCCGCCCCCTTGTCATACGATACCGAAATAAAGGAAGGCGATGTATTTGTGAGCGATATGTTCAATCTGTATAAGTACGAAAACATGCTCTATACCATGCACCTCACGGGCAAAGAGATAAGAGACGCTTTGGAGATGTCGTATGATCTGTGGGTCAACCGGATGGAATCTCCCGAAGACCACCTGTTGCTGCTCCGCGAACGTCGCCGGGAAGGAGCCGAAGACAGAGCCTCTTTCAAGAACTTCAGTTTCAATTTCGATTCAGCAGCAGGCATTGTCTATACCGTTGACGTTACGAAGCCTGATGGCGAGAAAGTGCGGATTGTCAGTATGGCGGATGGAACACCGTTCGACCTGAACAAGACCTATAAAGTAGCCTTGAACTCTTATCGTGGCAATGGGGGAGGCGAACTCTTGACAAAGGGTGCCGGAATCTCTCAAGATGCTTTGAAGGAACGCATCATCAGTTCTACCGATAAAGACCTGCGCTACTATCTGATGCAGTATATTGAGCGTAAGAACATCATCGAACCGCGTTCGCTCAATCAATGGAAATTTATTCCGGAGGATTGGACATTGCCGGCCTCGAAACGCGATTATGAACTTTTGTTTGGTAGTGTTAAAGAATAATTCACTATCTTTGCCGCTCAAATTCGAAGTGTAGTATTTGGACGTGAATCAAAAAAGACGAATCATAGGTGCCCTCTGTTTTCTGGTATTGTTTATCATATACCAGACAAACATTACGGCATTTACACATGTCCACTATATTGACGGGGTGCTGATTACACACTCGCACCCTTTCCATACTACACACTCACATTCCACCACTTCATTTAGTGCTATCGGATATCTATCGACGCTCTACTCACCGAAAGTGGATGTCTGTGGAAACCTGCACCCCGAGCGTGCTTTGCTGGCTGTGTTCAAAACGGCTGCGGCAACTCCTACTGTTAAAGGAGAGGTTATCCGTGCACTTTCACTTCGTGCTCCTCCTGCTACTGCTTTTTTTCGATTCTGACGAAAGACCTCGTGTTTTCATCGCAAAAGCCTCGTGTTTGCTTCTCGAATGCCTCATGTTTGCTTCCCGAAAGCCCGGCTTTTTGATTGAAAACCCCAGGCATTTTAACTTGAAAACCCGGGCTTTTTGAGAGCAAATCCCGGACAGTTTGGATGATGATAAACTCCGAATAATTTTTAATATTAAAGTACGCTAGTATAATGAAACAATATATAGTAGCGTTGGTGCTTGCAGTGGTAAGTACCAGCGTAGTTTTTGCCGTAAATCCTATCAAGGAAGGCAATATGATTTCCGGTCATGTCATTGTGAAAGGAACAGAAGAGAATATACCGTATGCTACGATTCTGATTGTAAGTACCGGTCAAGGTACGGTTTCTAATGAAGAAGGACAATTTGAGTTCCGCAAACTTCCTGCCGGAAAGTATAAACTTCGTGTGTCGGCGGTAGGATATAAGACACAGGAAAAAGAAGTGGAAGTAAACAAAGACTTCACCGCCGTTGTCCACTTCCCGATGGTGGAAGAGAGCTTTATGACCGACGAAGTGGTCGTTTCGGCCAATCGCAACGAAGTGAGCCGTAAAGCAGCACCGGTAGTAGTCAATGTGATGAGCACAAAGCTCTTCGAAATGGTCAACTCCACCGACTTGGCCAAGACACTGAACTATCAGTCCGGTCTGCGGGTAGAGAATAACTGCCAGAATTGCGGCTTTCCCCAAGTGCGTATCAACGGTTTGGAAGGTCCGTACTCACAGATCTTGATTAATAGCCGCCCCATTATCAGTGCACTGAGTGGCGTATATGGTTTAGAGCAGATCCCCGTGAATATGATAGAACGGGTGGAAGTGGTGCGTGGAGGAGGCTCTGCGTTGTTTGGAGCCAATGCCGTGGGAGGTACCATCAACATCATCACCAAAGACCCTATCAACAACTCCTTCCAAGTGTCGAGCATGTTCTCCAATATGGACGGAAAGTCTTGGGAACAGTACATGGGCGGAAACGTTTCCTTGGTTGCCAAAGACAACTCCTACGGCATTGCCCTCTACGAGAGCTACCGCAACCGCAATCCTTACGACCGTGACGGCGACGGCTTCTCCGAGCTGGGCAAGCTGAATATGAACACTTTCGGCTTTCGTGCCTACTATCGTCCTACGCAATTCAGCCGTATCAATCTGGAGTATCACACTACCAACGAATTACGTCGCGGCGGTAATAAGTTTGACTTGCAGCCCCATGAAACCGACATTACGGAACAAACCAAACACATCATTAACAGTGGAGGCGTCAGCTACGACCTCTTTTGGAAAGAATATGCACATAAAATCTCTCTCTATACGTCTATCCAGCATACCGACCGCAACAGCTACTACGGAGCGCAAAAAAACATGAACGCATACGGCAAAACCAAAGACCTCACGTGGGTAGCCGGCGGCATGTATGTGGGCAATATGGATAACTGCTTCTTTGCCCCTGCCACCTTTACCGGTGGTTTGGAATATCAGGATAACTCCCTGCACGACATCATGACCGGATATCACCGTGATATGAAACAAGAGGTACGCATAGCCAGCGCTTTCGTCCAGAATGAGTGGAAAATGAACTACCTGACCATGCTGGTAGGAGCCCGTTTGGATAAACACAACCTGATAGACAAGCTGATTTTCAGCCCCCGTGTCAACTTTCTGTATAAACCTACCGAAGATTTTCAGGCTCGTCTGACCTATTCTACCGGTTTCCGTGCTCCCCAAGCCTACGATGAAGACCTGCACGTGACGGCCGTAGGAGGCGAAGGCGTGCAAATCAAACTTGCCGACGGGTTGCGCGAAGAACGTTCCAACAGTTACAGCGGTTCTGTAGACTGGACCACTCATTTGGGGCATTGGCAAGCCAACTTGCTTGTCGAAGCTTTCTACACCGATCTTCGTCATGTCTTTGTCTTGGAAGATATAGGCAAGAATGAATTGGGAGATGTTATCAAAGAGCGTCGCAACGGTAATGGTGCCCGTGTATACGGTGCCAACTTAGATGCCAAGATAGCCCACGGCAAAGAGGCGCAATTCCAACTGGGCTTCACTGCCCAGCGTAGTCGCTATACCCGTGAAGAAGTGTGGACGCAAATCGAGGGTGTCGATGTGACCACCAAACGTATGCCTCGAACCCCGGATTATTACGGTTACTTTACTTTCTCTTCGGCCCCGGTCAAGAATTTCGATTTCTCTTTGTCGGGCACCTATACCGGCAAGATGATTGTTCCTCACTTTGCAGGGTATATCGAAAAAGACTGTATGGAGAATACACCCCAGTTCTTCGATCTGAATCTGAAACTGAATTATACCTTTGTGCTGCGCGATCACATCAAGTTGCAGTTGAATACAGGCGTACAAAACATTTTCAATAGTTTCCAGAAAGACCTGGATAAAGGAGAATTCCGTGATGCCGGTTACTTTTATGGACCTACACAGCCAAGAACCTTCTTTGTAGGATTTAAAATAATGAATTAACCTGGTGAACTTTCGTAGGCTCAAGTTTGAGCGGATATGAGCTAAATGTGATAAAGTGATTGGGTGATAAAGTGATAGTGGGATAACACTCTGTGGCACATAGCGCAGCTACCTTATCACCTTATCACTTTATTACCCTATCACCATT
>JAEXAJ010000181.1 GCA_023458215.1 Bacteroidota bacterium | reverse complement strand
AATATAATACGTAGAGAAGGGATTCTTCGACTACGCTCAGAATGACAGATACTCCGCTAAATTCCCATTTATATTTAAAACTAATTTTGAATTACTACTTATTTTATCACCTTATCACCCTATCATCTTATCACATACACCAGCGATACCGCTGCTTTTGTGGGCGCAATGAAATTCTTGTTCCTGCTTCCGGTCTTCTCCCCGCAATGCAGGCACCGGTAGCGTTCGTATCCTGTATGCAGGAATCCCACTCCGAGGCTTGCCTCTATGCTCCATCGGGGGGAGAGAATGAAATGGTATCCGTAAGAGATTCCCGCTCCCATGAAATCGCCTTCGTACCTTGAAGATCGCACTCCTTTGAATAGCCCTAGCGGAAGTTTCATGTTCCCCACGTTGTACACGCCGTATATGAGGTGCACCCCGAAGAAATGACCTCCGTAGGGTTGGCATTTCCAGTACCTTAGCTCGGGTTGCAGGAACCAGTGCTTCCAACGCTTGTTCTCGCCTGCGGGAAAAGGGTTGTAATGGAAGCCTGTTTCCAAAGTGAAGCGGTTGGAAAGTTTCACCTCCACTGCAATGTTGGGAGAGGATAACGCTCCCGTTAGAAGGTCACTTTTCACGGCAACGGTCTGTGCCTTTGCTTTCATTATGCAGCACAGCAGCAACAAGACAATGGGTAATATGTAGTTCCTTCTTTTCAAGTCCTTTTCTGCTTGCGGTTTTATAGGTCGAAGAGCTTAATCTCTTTGAGGTATGTTCTCGTAATTTGGTTCACCACTCCCAGCTTCTTGGCTGCATTCCCGTATTTTAGATAAAATTCCTCGGTTGTAGGGCGATTACAGTTCAGATGTTCGCCGGTGGCTTCAAGTATGTCGAGCAAGGAAACATCAACGGATTTCCGGGCAGGTTTGTATGCAGCCGGTGTTTGCAGGCTTTCTTTGTCGGCAAGGCTTATGATACCCACAGTTGCAAACTTCTCCAAAAGTTCGCGTTTTTCGTTTTCGGATAGGCTGCATTCGTCCATGTCGTCGGTTTCCGCATAAATGTTTTTGAGGACTGCAATAGCAGCTTGTGTTTTGGGAGTTATCATGGTTTGTTCGCTTGTTTTAATGTTATTTTTTGACTGTTACTTTGTAGGTAACGGCACCCTTGCGCAGAAGTGTCTGCGTGGCATTTAGGGACGTGTTTCTCAGGTCGTGCAAATTCGAAAATCTGTTGCATGGCTTCTTTCCCGGTTTTCTTTAGGAAGGCGGTTAGAGGAATTTTGCTTTCTAGTGAGGAAATATCGGGTGTTGTTTGTTTGCTTTGGAGCGTTTTGCGCTTATTATATTAAAATCTTGTCTGTTTTTGTTTTGATATTCAGTTTTTATGATTAATTTTGCCGCAACATAATGGACCGTTACCTACAAAGTAACAGTGTATCAATGTGCTGTTATTCAGTAGTATATATGCTGTTTTATTTAGCCTGTATTAAACTGCTACTACTTTCTTTACGTAAGAAATAATCTTTTTGTTTGTCTTGTCAAGTACATCATTCTCGAACGGTTTCAGATAGGTTTCTGTAACTTTCACTGATGAATGCCCTAATGCATTGCTTATAATCCCTATGGCGCATTTCTGATGAAATGCTGTTGTAGCCCAGGTATGCCGGGCGGTGTATGATGAAAATCCCATCCCGATCCCTAATGCTGCCGCCAGTTTTTTCAGTTTGCGGTTGAAACTGCGCAGTACATTCTGGTAATGCCTGTATTCTTCCCGGCTACCTATAGGCGCATGGGATGGAACATCGTTGTTCCAAAGAATGTCGAGCAAGTAAGGTGATTCCGGACATCTATCCGCGCAGCGCTGTATCAACTCCGCAGCGTCTATTGTGAGTTGTACGGTGAGCGGTCTGCCGGTCTTTTGACGACGGTAAGTGATAACCCCGTCCTGCATGTCGCATTTCCGCAGTCGTGCCAGGTCGGCAAAAGGCATCCCCCGCAGAAGGAAAAGCAGGGCGAACCATATCCGCACCTCTTCCAGGTCTTGCCCGCAGGGGTTGGTGGTATCCAGCACTCGTCCCATATCTGCCACCGGCAGGGCACGTTTCACGTCGGCCCGTGTTCCGGTATAGACGTGGTCGAATAATGCGGGTACATAGAGTACGAACCCCCGGTTGAGTGCCCGGTGATAAATAGCCCGTAACATACGCATGTAGGTAGAGAGGGTGTTCAACTTGAGCATACGCTCCTGCAAATGCCGCTCAAAGTCTTTCAGGGTTGCGGGAGTAAATGCCGCTTTCAATGAAATACTTGTCTTCGGATACTTTTTTTGCCAGTAACGAGTGAATGCTTTGAGTGTACTCCGGTACACGTGAGCCGTGCCAAAACGTCCCTCTTCTTCCAAATTTTGGATCAGAGAGAGTGTGAACTCAGAAAAATCTTTCATTTTTTTTATGGTTTAAATAATTAACAACTATTGCGCGCGCATAAAATCGCGTGCGTTCAGCTTTATATATAGAATGAAAAGTACTTACAGTACTTCGTTCATCCGCTTCTAAAAAACAAATTAACGGAAAAATGTTTCACAATTTGACTTATCTTTGCACCCGTTTTTTTTAATACTTGAAATATGAAAACAGAAGATTTTAGTTGGATGCTCTCCGGCTGTCATCGTATCTCTGATGTGGCCGCTGCTTATTTTTCCGATGTACGTGTCGATTCCGCTACCCGCACTTTCCGGCGTCAGGTTCGGCTTTACCCCAAACTTTTCACTGCATTGCTTGAGGCGGGATATACGGAACATATTACGGTGCTGACCCCGGTGCATATTGCTGCGGTGATACATGCTTGGGGCATGCCGGGCATGGCACGTGAGGAGGCGGAACTTCTTTTCAGGGAGGAGAAAAGCAAAGATATATTTTAATATATCTCTTTATTTGTTTATTTCTTATGTGTACGCATCGTGTGCGTTGAAGTGTCCGCTGAAGTCTGTAAATCTTTGGCGGACATTGTGATATATAGTTCGTCGTGCCGTGCGGGGCGTGTGCGCATTCGTGTCCTTCCGGTACAACCGAAAAGTACGGTAGATCGGGGCTCTTGCAGTTTCACTTATTTTTTGCCGATTCGGGAAAGATTTGCTGTTGGATACCGTTGAAGCATCACGCTATTGCGAAGCTTGATGAGTGCCTGTATCTTTGCCGGAGCTAATAAAACATAATTCGATGAAAGAAATTATTCAGAAGGGGCATATCATGGTGCCTCGCACTCTTCTTCATGACGCGATAAAGGAACATCCGGAGGCTGCGGGATATAATGAAGCTTTCCTGAGAGTGCTGCTGTATGTAAATTATAAACCTACTGTGTTTTGGAAAAACGGAGTGGAACATGCCTGTGGTCGTGGCGAGAGCCTCTTCTCTTACGAGCAATGGAGCCTTTTGCTGGGATGGAGCCGCACCCGTACCCGACGGTTTTTTCAGCATCTATTCGATGAAGGAGTAGCCGAACTTGTGCCGGACAGCATTGTCAGCCACATCCGCATTCCCGATTATGATGCCTGGCTTTCTACCCCTGCCCGTAGCAAACAGGATGCAAAGCCTGTGGCTGATAATGGCTTCCAACACTTTTGGGACGAATTTCACGAGGGTACGCATCAAGACAAACGTAACGTCAGCAAGGCACGCAAGGAGTGGGCCAAACTCTCTGCCGCCGAGCGCATCCGGGCAGTGGAGAATGTAGAGAGCTACTATATACACCTAGGCAATACCAAATTCTGCCTCGGAGCTGTGAATTACTTGGCTTACAAGGCATTCGACAATGAGTACGAATGCTGATTATGAATTTTAAATCGTGAATGAGTATGAACGAGAACATAAATCCGCACGATGCGGAATTTGAGGAAGCAGTGCTGGGCGCCTGCCTGGTAGAAACAACGGCTTTGCCCTTGATAGCGGACAAGATACGCCCGGAGATGTTTTACGAGGAACGGCACGCGCTGATTTATACGGCCATGCTGGCTATGTATAGGGCGGGCAAGAAGATTGATATACTCACCGTGAAAGAGGAACTTACCTGCCGTGGTAAGCTGGAAGCGGTGGGAGGCCCTTTTGCCATCACGCAACTCTGTAGCCGTGTGGCCTCCTGCGCTCATCTGGAATATCATGCCTCCATCGTGCAGCAGAAGTACCTGCGGCGGGAGATGCGCACCGGCTTCTATAAATTGTTCGCCTCCGCCTCCGACGAAACCATTGATATAGACGACACGATGGTGGATGCCCACAACCTGCTGGACCGTCTGGAAAGTGAATCGGGCGCTACGGATCATCTGCGTGATATGGATGCGCTGATGGACTCCGCCCTCGCCCAACTCAACCACCGCATAGCCCATAATTGTGACGGCATCACCGGTATTCCCACCGGCTTTACCGATCTGGACAACCTGACGAGCGGCTGGCAGCAGGGCGATCTGGATGTGATAGCCGCCCGCCCCTCCGTAGGAAAGACCGCCGTAGCGCTACACATGGCGATAGCCGCCGCCCGTAGCGGGAAGCATGTCGTGATCTACAGCCTCGAAATGCAGGGTGAACGCCTTGCCGACCGCTGGTTGCTTGCCACTTCGCCCGACGTAAATTCACGTCACTTGCGTGGCGGCCAGCTTCTGCCCGACGAGATAGAGCAGATACAAACTGCCACCGCCGAACTGCGCCGCCTGCCTATTCATGTAGACGACCATCCGGTGACGAGCATGGATCGTGTGCGCTCTTCAGCCCGCCTGCTGCAAAGTAAGGGAAAATGCGACATGCTGATTTTGGACTACCTCCAGCTCTGCAAGATGGACACCGACCAGAAGAACCGGAATCGTGAGCAGGAAGTAGCGCAGACCACCCGTAAGGCGAAATTGATAGCCAAGGAGCTGAACATCCCCGTCATTCTGCTGAGCCAATTGAACCGTGGCAGCGAGAGCCGCCCTTATGTAATGCCTGCCTTGGCCGACTTGCGCGAAAGTGGCGCCATCGAACAGGATGCAGACATGGTGATGCTGCTCTATCGCCCTGAACTGGCAGGCATCAAAACCGAACCCCACAGTAAGTATCCCACCGAGGGCTTGGGCGTGATTATGGTTGCCAAGCATCGCAACGGTGCCACGGGTGACATCTACTTTGGCCACAATCCCAGCATGACAAAGATGGGAGAGTACGTACCGCCTACTGAATGGCTGATGCGGAATGCGAAATAGGAGAGGACTTACACCTTCATTTTATAGATTTACACCTTATTATATATATAAGGCAAAAAACGGGAGGATATTGCGTACAAACGAAACGGATGATTTGTTTAGGGCAAACGCATGGTCTGTACGTGGTAGATAGACGGTCTGTTCAGAGCAAACAGACCGTCTGTTTTTTATCCCTTTTTTGATTGGAAAAAGTAAGAAAATAGTTGAATAATAATTGACTAAATACTTGACTTTCGCTTCCTGATTTTGTATCTTTGTAATGTGCTTAAGGAAAGGAATAATCATTGAATTTGGCGCCTTATTTCTCCTCTTACCCACCTCTGTTATTTAATCGTTTTTTTTTACTTAAACCTTAACTTTCAAAATTATGGATGTACTTGTAGAACGTTTTCAGCGTAGAAAAGATGTGAGCGACAAAAGCTCGCCTCTGATGTTCTATCTTCGTCAGAAACCCAAAACTTGCGGAACAGTGGATGTGGATGTCCTTGCGGCTTCCATCCAGAAGAACTGTGCTATGACCAAAGGTGACGTGAAGCACGTCATCGAGGCTCTGGTGGAGGAAATTCAGGGAAATCTTGCCAATGGCGACAAGGTGAAACTGAATCAACTGGGGACTTTTCACATGACTTTCCGTTGTCCCGGTGTGGCGACTTCGGACAAGTGTACGGTGAAGAATATCTCTAAAGTGAATATCCGCTTTGTGCCGGATAAGGAACTTCGGCTGGTGAACGGCAGCAATGCCGAGACAAGAAGCTCCGCCAACGTGGGCTTTGTACTGGATAAGCCCGAGGAAGGCGGCAGCTCGTCAGGAGGCAATACCGGCGGCGGTTCGGGGGACGAGAACGATAATCCGCTAGGATAAAAATTAGTTATGAGTTATTAGTTATAAGTTATTTGTTTGTGTTTGCCTACTAATAAATAGATTATAACTTGTAATTTATAACATCACTTATAACTCATCGTTCATAAAAAATAACTTATAACTAATAACTTATAACTATTATATGAAATCATCTACCTGGGACTATGTATTGAAAGTGATAATTGCTCTTGCTTCTGCTTTGCTTGGTGCTCTCGGTGCCCATGCTATGCCGTTGTAGCTACTGGTAATTAATCACTAATCATTTATCATTAATCATTAAACATGAGATTTATCAATCTTATCGTTGTTCATTGCTCCGCCAGTCGGCAAGACCGCTGTTATACGGAGTATGACTTGACAACAGACCATCTGCGCCGGGGATTCTCCGGTGCAGGTTATCATTATTATATAAGGAAGAATGGAGATATAAAGTCTTTGCGACCAGTAGAGCAGCCGGGTGCACATGCCCGGGGGTACAATGCTCATTCAATCGGTATCTGTTATGAAGGCGGTCTTGACGAACATGGGCATCCTGCCGATACTCGCACTCCTTTCCAGAAACATTCATTACGTGTACTTGTCATGCTACTATTAAAAGACTATCCCGGCGCTCGCCTCTGCGGTCATCGTGACCTTAGTCCGGACTTAAATCATAACGGAGAGATAGAACCGGAGGAATGGATCAAAGCATGTCCCTGCTTTGATGCGGCAAGTATTCTGACGGCGTCGGTACCACCGAATCCGGGGTACTTATAGAACGAAATTTCTATTGAAAGCGCATAACCTATTCAAAATAGTGATGCTAAATTTCTGTATTGGTTTTTATGCTATTTATTAGTTTGTATTGTTTGTCTTTTTTTATTTCCTATCTTTACACATCACTTTAAAGTTATGTAGTATGACGGAATATGTAGTGAAACAACGAAATCAACTGCGCAGGGCAATTGCTGATGGTAGATATATTGGGAAGCAAATGAAGACATTTGTGGATAATAGAAAGAAGCCAATTCAGATGTGGCATGGTAATTTCAATACGGATATAACTGCCATAAATACGCAAGCAACAACTCGAATGACTGCTTTGGGTATTCCTCCAGCTGCCATTACTGGTTTATTGGGTGCAAGTGGCGAAAAAATAGCGGGAAATGTACAAGCTCACCATATTATTCCGAAAGAGTTATATCCCGGAGTAGTTACGGGGACATCTTTTGATTCCGCTGAATTTAATGGAATATTATTACCATCAACAAAAGGATTATCATATTTTATGGGGAGAGTGGCACATGTAGGAGCTCACCCTGTTTATACAGCAGCTATTGGACAAAGTCTAAAAACTGCAGCTCCAAAATTTAAGTCTGCAGGAAATATCTTGAAAAATTATACCGCTGATTTTTCCTCTGATACTGCAATAGATGCAGTAAATAATACTATAAAATCTAATCGTACAGCTTTGGAAGGTGATAGTCCTGACACTGTGCTTTCATAAATGAAACTCCAAGATATTTGAAGAAAGTAAAATAGAGTTTCACTTTACAAAAAAAACCTAATCATTATTGATTAGGATTTTTTTGTGGAGCGTATCGGACTCGAACCGATCACCTTAACACTGCCAGTGTTACGCTCTAGCCAGATGAGCTAACGCCCCGTTTGCTAACGTTTGCGGAAGTGCCGCATTTTTTGATGGCGCAAATATAATGCATTATTCTGAAATAATTGCTATGTTTGCGAAACAATTTGAAAAAATACGTTATGCTGATATATAATACGACTTATCATATAGAAGAAGGGCAGGAAAAAATCTTCTTGGTGTGGATGCAGGAATATTATCTTCCTGAAGTAGAGAAGAACGGAACATTGACTGCTCCGCGCATTGCTCGTATCCTAAGCCATATAGAAGAAGGTAGTGTCTGCTTTTCCGTGCAGTTCGAAGTAGAAGACTCTGCACGGCTGCATCGTTGGCATCAGGAACAAGGTGTGAAACTGAACGAAGAGCTGCTGAAAACCTTTAAAGACAAAGTGGTCGGCTTTCCTACTTTGATGGAGGTAATAGTGTGATACATCCGGTAAAGGAAAAAATTATTTTGGGTATCGACCCCGGTACTACCATTATGGGCTATGGAATTCTGCGTGTAGTGGGTACAAAGCCTGAAATGATAGCTATGGGTATTATTGACCTGCGCAAATTCAAAGATCATTATCTGAAACTACGCTATATTCACGAACGGGTACTCAGCATCATTGAGAGCTATTTGCCCGACGAACTTGCTATTGAAGCCCCGTTCTTCGGGAAGAATGTACAATCTATGTTGAAGTTGGGACGTGCGCAGGGAGTAGCTATGGCGGTTGCTTTGAGTAGAGACATTCCTATCACCGAATATGCTCCCTTGAAAATAAAGATGGCAATTACCGGAAACGGGCAGGCATCCAAAGAGCAGGTGGCCGATATGCTACAGCGCATGCTTCGCTTTCCTAAAGATGATATGCCTACTTTTATGGATGCCACGGATGGACTTGCTGCCGCCTATTGCCATTATTTGCAGATGGGACGCCCGGCAGTAGAGAAAGGCTATCATGGCTGGAAGGATTTTATAGCGAAGAATCCGGAGAAGGTGAAAAAGGGGTGATAAGGTGGTAAAGTGATGGGGGGATAACGTTAAATTTGAATTATATTTAATACTTAAAAATAGTATCATGAAATTGAATGAACTTGCTATTATTGGAGTGGCTGCGACAACGGTCGTAAGTTGTGCTCCTGCGAAGAAAGAATACACTTCGTATGAACTTTATCCCGTTCGTTCGGGTAGCCTGACGGAAATGGAATATACGCCTGCCGTTACACAATTTTCTTTGTGGTCACCTACAGCCGACGAAGTTCGTTTGATGCTGTTTGATGCAGGAGAGGGCGGACATGCCTATGAAACCGTTAGCATGGAACCATCGGAAGACGGAACCTGGAAGGCTAAAGTAGAAAAGGACTTGAAAGGTAAATTCTACACATTTAATGTGAAGATCAATGATAAGTGGCTGGGAGATACTCCGGGTATCAATGCCAAAGCTGTAGGTGTCAATGGCAAGCGGGCGGCAATTCTTGACATGAAGTCCACCGACCCCGAAGGCTGGGCAGATGATAAGCGTCCTGCATTGGCTTCTCCCGCAGATGTTATCATTTACGAGATGCATCACCGTGACTTCTCTATAGACCCGTCGTCGGGCATCAAGAACAAAGGAAAGTTCCTGGCACTTACGGAGCAGGGTACAGTGAATCTTGAAAACTTGTCTACCGGCATCGACCACTTGAAGGATTTGGGAGTAACCCATGTACATATACTTCCTTCCTACGATTACGCTTCTGTGGATGAAACAAAGCTGGATGAAAATAAATATAACTGGGGATATGACCCGCAGAACTATAATGTGCCCGACGGTTCGTACTCTACCGATCCTTATAAACCGGAAGTGAGAATCCGCGAGTTCAAGCAAATGGTGCAAGCTCTGCATAAAGCGGGTATCCGTGTAGTACTGGATGTGGTGTACAATCATACATTCAATACATCGGACAGCAACTTTGAGCGTACGGTGCCCGGGTATTTTTATCGTCAAAAGCCGGACGGCACTTATGCCGACGCTTCTGCTTGTGGTAACGAAACAGCCAGCAACCGCCCTATGATGCGTAAGTATATGATAGAATCCGTATTACACTGGATTAACGAATATCATATCGACGGTTTCCGTTTCGACTTGATGGGTATTCACGACATCGAAACCATGAATGAAATTCGCAAGGCTGCAACTGCCATCGATCCTACTATCTTTATTTATGGTGAAGGTTGGGCGGCACAAGCTCCGCAGATGTCGGAAGATTCGCTGGCAATGAAAGCCAATACCTATAAGATGCCGGGTATTGCCGCCTTCTCCGATGAAATGCGTGACGCGCTGCGTGGCCCGTTCAATGACAATCACCAAGGAGCTTTCCTTGCAGGGCTTCCCGGAGGAGAAGAAAGTATTAAGTTTGGCATTGTGGGAGCCATCAAGCATCCGCAAGTAAACAATGATTCTGTAAATTATAGCAAGGCTCCGTGGGCGGAACAACCTACACAAATGATTAGTTATGTATCATGCCATGATGATATGTGCTTGGTTGACCGACTGAAATCCAGCATTCCGGGCATTACTCCCGAAGAGTTGGCAAAACTTGATAAATTGGCTCAGACGGCTGTATTCACTTCGCAAGGTGTGCCCTTTATTTATGCCGGTGAGGAAGTGATGCGTGATAAGAAAGGAGTACATAACAGTTTCCAAAGTCCCGATTCCATCAATGCCATAGACTGGAAGCGCAAGACGGAACATGCCGATGTCTTTGCTTATTATAAAGGTTTGATACAGCTTCGCAAGAATCATCCTGCTTTCCGTATGGGGAATGCCGACTTGGTACGTAAGCATCTGGAATTCCTGCCCGTCGAAGGTAGTAATGTGGTGGCTTATCGGTTGAAAGATAATGCTAACGGCGATGCATGGCAAGATATTATAGTCATACTGAACGCTCGCAAGCAGCCTGCAAAAGTAGCCGTTCCCGAAGGTAAATATACCGTAGTTTGCAAAGACGGCTTCATCAATGAGCAAGGTTTGGGAACAGTTTATGGAGCAGAAGCTTTTGTGCCCGCCCAATCGGCGATGATACTTTATAAGTGATTGCGGAGGAGTGAATAACATAAGGAAGAAGCCCCATGCACGTAATAAACTGAGAAAAGCAGACATCGGTTTAAAGATTCGCGATGCGGAAAGAAGGTGTATGCGTGAGGCTGGTCCTAAATTTGAGCCGGAGAAACCTGCAAAACGAAATAGGGATGCCAGGTTAATGTTTTTCGTGCTTGGATCTACTTTTGCTACCTTTGTTCTGATACTCACTTGCATTACGCACGTGATTTTAGGACTACTGAATATCATCTATTTTGGAGTGATAGAAATCAACCGACTGGTGATAGGAGGTATTTACAGTGTGTTCTTTGGAATACTCTTCTGCGTAGAGTGTCCTATTGCATGGGCAATTATAGTGGAGTGTGCTCAGAAATGCTTCCGAAAGAAAAGATGATTCCTTAATTTGAACTATCTTTGTGCCGTCAATTATAAAAACGTTCAAAATGGCGCAACATACTTTACACATAGCGGGGGGCGTAGTACGCAACCCGCTTGTTCGTTTATCCCAATCGGTTACTTTAGATTTTCTGGCAGGCGAGCATTTAGCGATTGTCGGTCCCAATGGAGCAGGAAAAAGTCTTCTAGTAGATATGCTTACGGGCAAGTACCCTTTGAAGGAAGGAGAACTGACTTATGACTTCTCGCCCTCGTCTACTAAAACTGTTTACGATAATATCAAGTATATAGCTTTCCGTGATACGTATGGTTCGGCCGATGCCAACTACTACTATCAGCAGCGTTGGAATGCCCACGATCAGGAAGATGCCCCTCTCGTGAGCGAGATGCTGGGAGAAGTGAAAGAAGATGTTCTAAAACAACAACTCTTTGAACTTTTCAAGATAGAGCCTATGCTTGACAAGAAAATCATTCTCCTCTCCAGTGGCGAATTGCGGAAGTTCCAGTTGACGAAAACACTGCTGACTGCTCCTCGTATTTTAATCATGGATAACCCTTTCATCGGATTGGACGCCTCCACCCGTGAGCTACTTTTCAATCTGCTGGAACAGCTTACCCGTTTGGGGACGTTGCAAATCGTGCTTGTGCTTTCGATGTTAGACGATATACCCTCGTTCATCACTCACGTAATACCCGTCAATGGAATGAAGGTGGGAGAGAAGATGGATCGGGAGGCATATATCGAAGCATTCCGAGCACAAGATGTAGCCCTGCCAATGGATGAATTGCAGCAACGTATTCTCGACCTGCCATACGATAATACCAACTATACTTCAGACGAAGTGGTGAAACTGAACAAAGTAAGTATCCGCTACGACGACCGTACTATCCTGAAAGAACTAGACTGGACAGTGATGCGAGGCGAAAAGTGGGCATTGAGTGGAGAAAACGGTGCAGGGAAATCTACGTTACTCAGCTTGGTTTGTGCCGATAATCCCCAATCGTATGCTTGCGACATCAGCTTGTTCGGCAGAAAGCGAGGTACGGGAGAAAGTATTTGGGAGATTAAGAAACACATCGGTTATGTAAGCCCCGAGATGCACCGGGCCTATTTGAAAAACCTGCCTGCTATAGAGATTGTAGCTTCGGGATTACATGATAGCATCGGTCTTTATAAACGTCCCAAAGAAGAACAAATGGCGGTATGTGAATGGTGGATGGATATCTTCGGCATCGCCGCCTTAAAAGATAAACCTTTCCTTCAACTTTCCAGTGGCGAACAACGTCTGGCGTTACTGGCACGTGCCTTTGTCAAAGACCCCGAACTGCTGATCCTTGATGAACCCCTGCACGGATTGGATACTTATAATCGTCGCCGGGTGAAGAAGATCATCGAAGCGTTCTGCCGCCGCCAAGACAAAACGCTGATTATGGTTACTCATTACGAGAATGAGCTTCCGGGTACTATCAGCAATCGTTTGTTCCTGACGCGTAACCGATAAATAAATAGAGATACCGGCAACTAATCGGGGGTATAAATCGTTATATTTGTATATCAACCATTTAAACTATTTATACCATGAAGTTTTTTATTGATACAGCCAACTTAAACCAGATTCGGGAAGCCTATGATATGGGTGTACTCGACGGTGTCACAACCAACCCTTCGCTTATGGCGAAAGAAGGTATCAAAGGTGTAGAAAATCAGCGTAAGCACTATGTGGATATCTGTAATATTGTACAGGGAGATGTTAGTGCCGAAGTTATTGCTACTGACTATGAGGGAATGATACGGGAAGGCGAAGAACTGGCGGCATTAAATCCTCATATTGTAGTGAAAGTGCCTTGCATTGCCGACGGCATTAAAGCGATAAAATATTTCTCCGGAAAAGGAATCCGTACCAATTGCACCTTGGTGTTTTCCGTAGGTCAGGCATTGCTTGCAGCCAAAGCAGGAGCTACTTATGTTTCTCCGTTTGTGGGACGCCTCGATGATATTTGTGAAGACGGCATAGCATTGGTAGGCAAGATCGTGGAGATGTATCGCTACTACGGATATACTACTCAGGTTCTTGCTGCCTCCATACGCCACACGGCACATATCATGCAGTGCATCGAGGTAGGGGCGGATGTAGCTACTTGTCCGCTTTCCGCAATCAAAGGTTTGCTTGACCATCCGTTGACCGATGCAGGTTTGAAGAAGTTTCTTGAAGATTATAAACGTGTGAACGGATAGACGAAGTACAAAAAACGATTGGCATGATTATGGTGTGCCAATCGTTTTTTGTATTTCGCTTATCTGTTTTTCTGCTAATTTAAGGGCGGTTTTATGCCCAGTACAATCGTAACAAATAGATAGAATTCCAAATTCCTTCTCAAAAACTTTAACGCATCTGAAATATGATGCTCTACTCTTTTTTCTGAAATAGATAGCAATTCTGCGATTTCTTTGTATGTGAGGTTTTGTTCACGGCTCAACCGGAACACTTGCTGGCAGCGTGGAGGCAATTGTGATATGAGATGATTTACATACTCAAGAAGATCCGAGGCATCCAGTTCTTCTTCGATACTATACGATTCTTCAATAGCATCTGCCAATGTCATTTTGTAGAACTCTTCATTGAACGATTTGCGAAACCTGTTGAAGATTATATTGCGGGTCATAATGAAAAGCAAACCCTCGAAATTCTTTTTCTCATCAATAAAGGTACGCACATCCCACAGCTTGACGAACACTTCATGTACTATATCTTCCGCTTCTGCCGTAGAGGTAACATAAAGACGAGTGAAGTCATAAACCTTGGCCCATAGGTTCCTATAAAGATACTCGAAAGCCAACTTGTCTCCATCCCTTAATTTCTGTACCGTTACCTCCTCTATCATATTATATTCTTCATGCGTATTGATTGCAAAAGTAAGATAAATAAGATTAAGGAGCAACTTTGAATTGAAGTAATCAGGGCGACCGGATTAAAATTTAGATTGTTTCTTTTCGGTTATGAATATATTTTTTAGGCACGGGATTACACGGATTTCACGGAGCTGCGCTATTACAGAGCTACGAAAACCGTGAAATCCGTGTAATCCGTGCCTAAAAAACATCATTCAATTCATTTCTTTCGCGAAATAAGCCAATTCAACACCTCATTTTCATTAAGAAGAATATTACAATTAAAAAAAATAATTGTTTTAGGGGGGGACATTTGATTCTGCGTGTATTTATAGTATAAGGCCAATGAAAGGATGAAAGAAAAAAGAGAAAAATTAAAAGAACTGGTTGAGAAATGTTTTCGCAATGAAGCCACTGTTGAAGATAGAAGAGTGTTGTCGGATACAGAAGAGGTGCAGCATTGTATGGAAAAGCAATGGAAACAGGCCGGAACTACGATAGACAAAGATAAAGAGGAACGAATCTGGAACAAAGTGAAACAGAGCCGTAAAGAATTGGCCGACACTAAACCCCGGAGAATAATTTATTGGAGATGGGCAACCGCTGCTTGTGTTGTTGTCCTGCTTACATTGGGCGGTGTCTTTGGATGGATCGGTGAAGGCAGTGATAAGCCAATGGAATATGATGAGATTTATGCCGACGAATGTCGTACGATACTTTTGCCTGATAGTAGCAAAGTGTGGCTTCAGGAGGGGAGTTCATTGCGTTATGCCCGTAATTTTTCCGTTCACCGTGATGTACAGCTGAAAGGAGATGCTGTATTCGAAGTAAACCGCCAAGAAAACAATCCGTTTCGTGTATATATCAATACAGCATTTGTTGAAGTAAAAGGTACGGTGTTTCGTGTGAACAGCCGTGCCGATCATGATGAAGTGACTCTCTTCAGCGGGCACGTCGATTTGCATACTCAGTCTACCGGGCAAGTCGTATCGATGCTGCCCAATCAGCGGGCATTTGTTGATCCTGACCATGAAGTAACGTTGACAACGGTAGGTTGCCTGAAATGGGAAGACGGCAAGTACCTGTTCGACGACTTACAGTTGGATTCATTGCTAGGCATTATTAATAATATGTATGACATTCATGTCATACCGGACAAGGGGATTTCTCTCCGCAGCCAATTCAGTGGAAACATACAATTTGATGACGAGCCTCTGACTATTATCCGAAAAATATGCTATAACCTGAACCTGAATTACCGTGTAAAGGATAAGAAAGTCATCATTTATAAAAACGCAGTTATCGATCGATAGAAACTATAAACCGAGAATTTTAATTTTAAGTCTAATTTAAACTAGTAAAAACATGAGAAAATGTTTTAGTATTTTCAGGGGGCGACTGACAGCTGTCTTTATTCTGCTTGTCTTGTCTTTTGCTCCGACATTAGCCTCTACAGCGCAGAGTGATATAACGTTGAGAGGCAAGTCTATGTCCGCCAAAGAGGCTATCCAACTCATTCAGAAAAATAGCGGATATACTTTCTTTTATCAAAAGAGTGACCTTGAAAAAGTTCCCCAACGGGATATTGATTGCACCGGTAATATAGAAGAAGTACTTGCTGCTGTATTCGGAGGAGCTTTGGAATATCAGATTAAAGGTAAAGAGGTTATCCTGCGTTCTAATCCGGTAGTGAAAGTTGCCGAAACCAAAGCGGTGAAGCAACAGGCTAACCATGTCACCATAAAAGGAGTGGTAAAAGATAAAATGGGTGAAACCCTGATTGGTGCTTCCGTTGTAGAGAAGGGAGCTACCGGTAATGGGGTAGTAACTGATATGGATGGTCGATTCACCCTGACGGTGTCGGTAGGATCTCAGCTTGAGATAAGCTACATTGGATATATCAGTCAGATACATGCGATAAAATCAGGTGTAACACAGTATAATATTACACTTGTTGAAGATAATCAGACACTTGCTGAAGTAGTTGTAGTGGGCTATGGTACTCAGAAGAAGGTCAACCTTACCGGTTCGGTGGCATCTGTAAGCACGGACGAAATCAAAGACCGTGTACAGTCCAATGTCCTTGCAGCAGTGCAGGGAACCGTACCGGGAGTAACCATTATTTCACGTCCGGGAAGTACGCCGAGTATTAACTTCCGTGGACGTGGTAATCTTGGATCTTCTTCACCACTTTATGTTATTGATGGAGCTATTGCTGACGCCACATTTTTTTCTAACCTTGATCCCAACAGTATCGAATCTATCTCATTTTTAAAAGACGCAGCTTCATCCGCAATCTATGGTTCACGTGCAGCCTATGGTGTAGTTCTGGTTAAGACGAAGGGTGGTAAGGCCGAAAAGATGAATGTATCTTATAGCGGCCTGGTAGGTATGAAGATGCCTACTTACCTGCCCGACGTTCTTGATTCATGGGATTATGCATCATTGCTGAACGAGGCCCGGTACAACAACAAACCTGACGGTGGAAAGAATCAGGCCTATACGGAAGATGAAATCGGATGGTTCAGAGATGGAAGTAAGCCCGACCTTTATCCCAATACTGACTGGGCGGATCTTGTACTCGACAAACACATACTTACCACCCAGCACTCCCTCACATTCAGCGGTGGCAGTGACAAGGTTCGTTTTTTCAGCAGTGTAGGCTATTTGTTCGATGATAACTTTACTCCGGGTGTCAGCAGTGATCGCTATAACTTTAGTGTGAACGTGCAGAGTGATCTCACTAAATGGTTAACGTTGAAAACGGATGTTAAATACATTCGGAATGCTTCTGATACAAAGAATGGAACACCTTGGTTTGGTAATTTTGTCTTGGTGCCTTCTATTATGGTTGCACAGCATTCTAATGGCGAGTGGGGAAGCATTGCAGGTGGAAAGGATGCTACACAAACGTTTATGAATAGCAATCCGCTACGTTCACTCAGTTATGCCAATTGGAGCAAGAGCTCAACGGAAAATACCATCTATGATTTGGGCTTTGATTTGAAGCCGATTAAGAATCTGGTTGTTTCGGGGCAGTTGGATTATAAAAGATATGAGTATAAATATAAAAGTTACACTGCCAATCATCCCGGAATCAAGCATTTCAATACGGGATTGGAAATACCCGGTACGGCAAGTTCAAGCCCGAATGAAATGTCGATGAACTGGCAAACTACCAGCAACCTGATGACTACATTAACCGCAAGATATGACTTGACTTTAGGAGATCACACTTTGAATTTCCTGGCAGGTACTTCTTATGAACACTATAATTACGAACGCCTGTATGCTAAACGTAATGACTTCGTGAGCGACGAACTACAGGACATTGAGCAAGGAAACAACCTTTCCAAAGACACCCCCGATGGCAGTCCTATTCTGGAAAGTAAGATGCTTTCTTACTTCGGACGTATTAATTATTCCTTTATGGATCGTTATTTGTTCGAAGCCAATCTGCGTGCTGATGCTTCCTCGCGTTTCCATAAGGATAATCGTTGGGGTATATTTCCTTCTTTCTCAGCAGGATGGCGTATAAGTGAAGAAGAGTTCATGGAGTCTGTCGACTGGATCACAAACCTGAAGTTGAGAGCTTCTTACGGTACTTTAGGTAATATCAATAATGTAGGTTATTACGATTACTTCCAATTATTGAGTAGCTCTGCCGATTATAATTTTAGTGATGTTCCTGTAAAAGGTATCCTTGAGGCACAGATTCCTAATAAATCATTGTCTTGGGAAACCGTAGCTCTAACAGATATAGGTTTCGATGTTGATCTGTTCAATAATAAGTTGAGCTTTACAGCCGATTACTATATCAAGAATACAAGCGATATCCTACTGGGATATAACGTGCCCAGAGAAACCGGTATATGGACAACTCCTTCTATGAACTTGGCCAAAGTGCGTAATAAAGGTTTTGAGCTGGCTATAACCCATCGCAATCAGATTGGCGATTTCTCTTATTCTGTAAGTGCCAACATAGCTACTAACAGCAACAAGATTATTGATTTAGCCGGTTCCGACAATATGGTACAGAACGGTGGCGACTTGATACGTTATATTCTGAAAGAAGGAGAATCTATCGGTGCCTATTATGGATTGAAGACCGACGGACTGTACACCCAGGAAGATATTGATGCAGGGCGTTACTACATTTACGGACGTACTCCCAAAGCAGGAGATATCAAATATGTTCCTCAGCGGGAAGGTGCAAAATACTATAACGAACTTACCGATGAGCAGAAGAGAACCGGTGATACCGGAGATGCTTCAATCAATGATAACGACCGTACTATTATTGGTAATGACGTTCCGGATTTTACTTATGGCTTGAACCTAAGTCTGCAATACAAAAACTTTGAGTTATCAATCTTCGGGCAAGGCATTGGAGGTACGGATGTTGCTTTTGAATCGGAACAAGCGTTTGCATTCATGCTGAATTCTAATCCTAGAAAATATCACCTGCAACGTTGGACTGAAGAGAATCCTAACCGCTATGCGCCGGTTCCCCGTTTGTATGGTGGTGTTTCTAATGACGAATACAATAAGAAATTCTCTGACTATGAGTTGTTTGATGCCGATTATTTCCGTATTAAGACAATCAGTTTAGGTTATATGGTTCCTGCCAATATTGTTAAATCTTGGGGACTCTCTTCTTTGAAGTTCTTTGTGACCGGTGAGAATCTGTTTACCTTGCGTGCAGACAAAATAATGAAAGACTTTGACCCGGAAGCTGCTTCCGGTCGTGGAGTGGGTGCTTTTGGTACTAAGTCTGTAGCGTTTGGAGTTAATCTGTCATTCTAAATAATATAAAAGTAAAAGTTATGAAACTTAAATTCAAATATATTACATTTTCGGCACTGCTTTGTGTGTCGGTGAGTTCTTGTGATTTGGATGTGATTCCCCCTTCGGATATTGCTACCGAAACCTTCTGGAAGACTGATAAGGATGCCTGGGCAGCTCTGAACGGTTTGTATGCCGAGTTGTCCGGCATGGATATTTGGGATGAAATGTGTACCGACAATGCCCATAGCCATAAACCGTGGGAAGGTCCGTTTGAATTGGTGCAAACCAATGGTATCACTGCTGGTGATGATAACTGGAACTACAGCTACAGCACAGTACGTGTGGCTAATACATTTATACAAAATGTAGATCAATGCGACATGGACGAGGCCCTGAAGGAGCGTATGAAAGCCGAAGCCCGTTTCTTCCGTGCATGGAGGTATCTGGAGTTGACTGTAAAGTTTGGTAAAGCATACATTTTCACCGATGTACCCGATTATAATGTACCCAACGTGCCGCGTGATCCGGTAGAAAAGGTCCACGACTTTATACTAACCGAGCTCAAGCAGATTGCTGACATCTTGCCTGATAGTTACGATGATAGCGAGTTTAACGAAGCCGGTCGCATAACACGTGCTGCTGCCTTGGCGCTTCGTGCACGAGCTGCTCTTTATTTCGGTAACTTTGCAGAGGCGGAAGCTTCGGCAAAACTGGTTATCTCCGAAGGTCATCATTCACTATTCCGTGTTACCTCACTTAATGCAGCTCAAATGAAGGAAGCTGCAGAAATGGAGCAATACATTGATTTCGACCATTTAGCTTCATTGGGTGTATCGAAGGAAAAGTTTATGCAAGGTTTGTTCAGTTATGAAACGCTGTGGCATAAAGAAAATGCCAGTCCTACAAATCCTGAGTATATCTTGACAAGAGAGTATATGGCCGATGACAATAATAATGATTGGACACGCTATACTTACATTCGCCCTAGTCAGATGGGTTCGGGTTACTCTTCTTTCGAGCCTATGCAAGATTTGGTCGATGCTTATTGGGATATTGATGGCAAAACTGTTCGTGCCAAGATTACGGAAGAGAGCAGACGTAACATGTTCTCGGATATGTGGGTGAAATACTTCACGACTACCGGTAAAGATAAAGAGGGAAGAACCACTTATTCTTCCGTATCCCCGAGTGCTTTCAGAACAAAAGTTCCTACACTCGATTTGAAGTCAATTCCTTATATGAATGAGTTCCGCAATCGTGACAGCCGCTTGTATGCGTCTATTCTATTTCCGCTGAAGGGTTGGCAAGAGACTGATTTCGTAGGTGACTTCTATTATATGTGGGATCCTTTCAAGGCCGGAGACGATGGCAATGAATCCTGGACCGGTTATAGTTATCGTAAATTGGTATCTCTCACACCTTACCAGGGATGGGCGAGTGTAGAAGATTATCCGGTTATACGGTATGCAGAGGTGTTGCTCACTTTCGCCGAAGCGCGCGTCATGAATAAAGGATGGGACGATGAGGCAAGAGCGGCTATAAACGATCTGCGTGACCGTTGTGGTATGCCCGACGCACCGGTAAACTTGAGCAAAGATGCTGCTTTGGAGTTTGTACGTAATGAACGACGTATTGAGCTTGCAGCCGAAGGACATCGCTTTGACGACATCCGTCGGTACGGTACGGAATATTGCCGCGAAGTGATGAATGGTGAAAGTACTGCTCCTTGTGGTGGGTTCGACGTGCAAGAACAGAAGTGGAACAAGTATGTTGTGATAGATAAAACCTGGGGTGATCGTTTGATCTTGATGCCTATTCCTACCGGTGCAATGGATGTGAATCCTTTGTTGAAGGATGACCAGAATCCGGGATATTGATAGGATAAATAATTTGCGAACTGTATAGTTTGATTTTTAGTAACGGGATATACCGGAGAAGTCAGGTATATCCCGTATCTTTATCCCGGAAAACACATGGTTCCTCACTAATTCTTGAATATACTAATTAAAACATAGATTAGAAATGAAACTTCTTGTTAAGACACTACTGGGTATTCTATTGCTGGGTACGGCGACTTTCACGAATGCTCAAAATTTGAAAATATATGATGTGTCCTCATTCGGACTGAAACCTGACACCAAGAAGAATGCTTCTCCTGTTTTGCAAAAAGCACTTCAAAAGATTAAGGCTGAAGCTAAAGAGGGTGATAGTATTGTGATTCGCTTCTCGAACGGACAATATAACTTCTATGAGAAAGGATCGGCAGTGCGTGAGTATTACATCTCCAACCACGATCAGGACAATCCTAAAAAGGTAGGTATTGCATTGGAAGGCATGAAGAACCTTACTTTGGATGGTAATGGTGCGCAATTCATTTTTCATGGACGTATGCTTCCGGTTTCTTTGCTGCATTCTACAAATTGCAGCCTGAAGAATTTCAGTATAGATTTTGCTACGCCCCATATCGCTCAGATAAAAATAGTGGAAAGTAGTCCGGAAACGGGAATAACCTTTGAACCGGCTCCCTGGGTGAACTATCGCATTACTAAGGATTCTGTTTTCGAAACTTATGGGGAAGGATGGACTGTCCGTCCTAGTTGGGGTGTTGTTTTCGAAGGTGATACCCGGCATTTGGTTTATAACACGGGCGATCTTAGTTGCCGGACAAAGGGGGCGCGTGAAGTATCTCCGGGTAGAATCCATGTGCCTGCTTGGAAGGAAAAACGTCTTAAACCCGGCATGTTCTTTATTATGCGTGGATGGGGACGTCCCACTCCCGGCATCTTCTTGTCGCACGATGTAAATACACTGATAGAGAACGTAAAGGTGCATTATGCCGAAGGAATGGGATTGTTGGCACAATTCAGTGAGAATATTACCCTTGAGAAGTTCGGAGTTTGTTTGAAGGGCGAGGATGATCCCCGTTACTTCACGGCTCAGGCCGATGCCACTCACTTCTCCGGATGTAAAGGTAAGATCGTATCTTGTAACGGACTTTATGAAGGAATGATGGACGATGCCATCAATGTGCACGGCACCTATCTGAAAGTTGTGAAACGGGTAGATGACCATACTTTAGTTGGACGTTATATGCACGACCAGTCATGGGGATTTGAGTGGGGGCGTCCCGCAGACGATGTGCAGTTTGTACGTTCAAGAACAATGGAGCTGGTAGGAGATTCGAATAAAATTGTTTCCATCCGTCCTTCTGATAAAGGGCAGATAGAAGGTGCGCGCGAGTATCTCATCACTTTCAAAGAACCGTTGGATGCTGCCATTAGCGAGAAAGACGGCTTTGGCATTGAAAACTTGACGTGGACTCCCGAAGTGCTGTTTGCCGGGAATGTAATTCGTAATAATCGCGCACGGGGTGCATTATTCAGTACGCCACAGATGACGGTGGTAGAGAATAACCTCTTTGACCATACAGCGGGTACGGCTATCTTGTTGTGTGGCGATTGCAACGGGTGGTATGAAACAGGTGCTTGCCGCAATGTAATTATCCGTAACAACCGATTTATCAATGCATTGACCAGTCTTTACCAATTCACCGAGGCTGTTATCTCCATATATCCTGAGATTCCCGATTTGGACGGACAACAAAAATACTTCCATGGTGGTAAAGAAGGGGGAATTGTGATAGAAAACAATGAGTTTGATACATTCGATTCGCCCATACTGTATGCTAAATCCGTAGATGGGTTGCTGTTCCGTGGCAATGTCATAAAGAAGAACTCAGAATACAAACCCTATCATTCTAACAAAAACCGGTTCACCTTGGAACGGGTTACAAATTTGAAGCTGGAGGAATAGATGTCAAGGTAATCAATGCCTATTTCTCTGATAATTACCCTATAACTCTATCTTTTATCGTAATTCTCTACCAATATAAGCGATAATTAGAATAAAAACATTTATTTTTGTGCTTTCTATTATATAAGATAAAGCACAAATGAAAGAAAGGGTTATAGGGTTTATCAAAACATACTGTTTGCTTATTTGCATTTTTGTAGTGCAGAAGCCGTTGTTTATGATGTATTACCGGTCACAATATACGGATGTTTCTTGGATGGACTGGTTCAATGTCGTCTGGCACGGGTTACCATTGGATTTATCTTTGGCCGGTTATCTGACTGCCATTCCCGGTTTTCTCTTCATCGTATCTGCTTGGTCACTTTCTAATACCCTTCATCGCATTTGGTGCGGCTATTTCCTTTTCGTTTCTGTTCTGCTTTCAATTATATTCACTGTTGATTTGGGATTGTATGAGTATTGGGGTTTCCGTCTGGACGCCACTCCTCTGTTTTATTTCTTTTCTTCTCCTAAGGATGCGGTGGCCAGTGTCAGCATTTGGATGGTGTTAGGAGGGATTGTAGCCATGGCTATTTATGCGGCAATACTGTATAACATCTTCAAGGCGGTGCTATTAAGAAAAAAGCAGCTCTTGCAGATGAAGTTACCTTACCGTAGGTTGAGGGTATCCGGTATTTTATTATTATTGACGGGTTTACTTTTTATCCCGATTCGCGGAGGATTTACAGTTTCTACAATGAATGTGGGCAAGGTATATTTCAGTCCCAACCAAAAGCTGAACCATGCTGCCATCAATCCGGCATTTAGTTTGATGGAGTCACTATCCAAACAAAAAGATTTTGGTAGTCAATACCGTTTTATGGAAGCTTCGGAAGCTGATAAAATCTTTGAAGGTTTGGTAGATCCGGCTGTTTCGGGAGAGACAGTAGTAGTGGTTGATTCTTTACGCCAGTCTGCCGATTCCCTGCATACTTTGTTTAATACCAAGCGTCCTGATGTGCTTTTCGTGATTTTGGAAAGTTTCTCTTCCAAACTGATGACCAGCTTGGGCGGAGAACCAAATATTGCCGTTCATTTGGATAGCTTGAGTAAGGAGGGGGTACTCTTTACGAACTTCTATGCCAATAGTTTCCGTACAGACCGTGGCTTGGTAGCTATTCTGAGCGGATATCCGGCACAGCCTACCACAAGTATCATGAAGTATCCCCGCAAGACACAGTCCATTCCGGCTATTGCAGGTAGTTTGAAGAAAGAAGGTTATGCCACTAAGTATTATTATGGTGGTGATGCGGACTTTACCAATATGCGTTCTTACCTGATCTCTTCGGGCTTCGAGAATATTATTTCCGATCAGGACTTTCCCGTCTCCGAACGACTGAGCAAATGGGGAGCACATGATGAACTGGTCTTCAAACGTTTGCTGGAAGATTTGAAAACGGAGTCTTTGGAGGGGAAAGAAAAGAATACGCCTCATTTCCGCGTATTGCAGACGTCCAGCAGTCACGAACCGTTTGAAGTTCCTTATCATCGTTTGGACAATAACCGATTGAATGCCTTTGCTTATACAGATAGTTGTATAGGCGATTTTGTGAAGCAGTTCAGGGAATTGCCACAGTGGAAAAATACGGTTATCGTCTTTGTTCCCGATCATTTGGGAGCCTATCCCGAACATATTAGCAATTTAGATGTTGAACGCTATCAGATACCTCTCTTGATGGTGGGAGGGGCTATCCGGAGTCCGAGACGGGTTGACGTATATGGTTCCCAGCAGGATATTGCCGCTACATTATTGTCGCAGTTGGCAATTCCCCATAATGAATTTACATTCAGCAAAGATATGCTTAATCCACATTCACCTCACTTTGCGTTCTTCACCGTACCCGATGCCTTCGGGTTGGTAACGGCAGACAATCAAGTGATCTTTAATTGTCAGGCTGATGCCGTGGCTGTGGACGAAGGTACGGAGAAAGGTAAGAACCTGCCCTTAGGCAAAGCTTATTTGCAGAAACTATATGATGACTTAGCTAAACGATAATTTATGATATTACTTATGGATGCCCTGCAAGGGTTAATTGATGTGGATACCGATCTGTTCCTGTCTATCAACCGGATGCATAATACTTTCTTTGATTACTTTATGAGTGCGTATAGCGGGAAGTGGGTATGGGTTCCGATGTATGCCGCCCTTCTATACGTGATGTTACGCAATTTTTCGTGGAAGGTGACATTAATGTGTGCAATAGGTGTTGCGCTGACCATTACTTTTGCCGATCAGGTATGTGCTACTTTGATACGTCCCTACGTAGAGCGCATGCGCCCTTCCAATCTGAATAATCCGCTTTCGGAACTGGTGCATATTGTGAATAATCACCGGGGAGGACGGTATGGTTTCCCCTCTTGCCATGCGTCGAATACTTTCGGATTGGCATTCTATATATTCTTTGTATTCCGGCAGAAGTGGCTTACGCTTTATATGATGGCGTGGGCTTTCCTGACTTGCTATTCTCGCGTATATCTGGGTGTGCACTATCCGGGAGATCTGTTAGCAGGAACTATTGTCGGTGCAATAGGTGCTTATTTGATGTATCGGCTGTTTATGCTGGTAAGCGGATATAAGCAGGCTAAGCAGGTGAAAGAGGCCTATGCACCCATACTGATAGGGGTGTTGACTATAGTAGGGATGCTGGTATATGCAGTTATAAGTTGTTGTTAGGTTCATAACCCGTCAAAATTGAGTTATCTATAAATTGAATCACATTAATAGCTTATAGCAACTTTCGCAACTACCTCCCTCGCACGGATATTCAGTCGTGAAGTATAGCTTTGCGTAGCTGAATAGATTGTATAAGCATATTCTTTCTTATTGAATAGGTTGTTCACTTCTGCTTCAAATCTCCATTTCTTTACCTTATAGACAAGTGCTGCATCAGCCAGTAGGGTGTTGAGATGCGTATTGCCGCCTAGGTCATTGCGGTAATACTCGCCGGAAAGACGCAGGTCGATCGGTCCGACGCTATAGGATAGACGCAACCGTTGTACCACATCCAGTAGCGGAGTAAGGTGAGTGTCACTTCCTATCTTGCTTCCACCATAACCGATGGTTGCCTGATATTCCGCTTCGAAAGCTTGGGCAGGCGACCATATCACTTTCGGCTCAACTTTCAGATAATCGTAGCGGTAGTTTTGCAATAAGCTATTGCCGGCAGACTCTTTCTGAGCAGCGATAGAGGTTGCGTTCGAAATCTTCGTCAACTGCTGTCCCGTACTGCGGCTGAGTTGCAGGTTCAGTGAAGTCTTCAGGTTCCAATCGAAGAAACCTTTGGAGAGGGTACTCAGCAAAGACCAGTTATGGGTGTAGTTACTATGCTTGCGGCGTGTATAGACAAGGGCGCCTTCGGATATGCTTTGTTCGTTCAGCGTATTATAATGAGTGCGCTGATAAGCCAATGTAGCCGTGACGAAGAACTCTTGTACCGTATTTTTATACTCTCCGTAAAGATTGTAGAGTTGCTCGGTACTGACGGGGAACAGTCCGTTCCCGTTTCTCCAGGTGCGATAATCAGTCCGGTAAATAGATGGACATAAGTCTGTGATATCTCCTGCCGAACGGTTCAGTCTGCCGTAAAGGGAGAACTTCCAGTGATAATCCAACTGGTATCGTAGGTAAACTTTCGGGTTAAAGAACAGAAAAGAACGTTGCTGCTCAAAGTAACGTTGGAACTTTACAGGTGTGGAGAGACTGACCAACCATTTATTCCGTTCCAATTCAAAGTGTGGAGAAAGATAGATGGAAAAGTTAGAAGGGGAATAAGACTCTTTGTTAGAGGAGGCGTCAGAGAGAGATACCTTGTCCCATTCCCCTTGCATTCCGGCAGTGTATTGCCTGGTGAAGCCGTTATGCTTTCTCAGATAACTGCCTTTGTTGTGGGTATATAGGTTCTGTTGCTCATACGTATTCTTGCCGTTGGATAATGAAAGGGAAGACGGCAGGTAGGCATATTGTGTGGCTGAATTGAACTCCCAAGTACCTGTCTCTCTGTTGCGAATGAAGTTGAAGAAGTTTTTGGCAGTCAGTTGGGAGGTACGGATGGTTTGTTGCAACTCGGGAGAAGCTCCTCGGTTGGATTCACCTTCCAGGAGGAAGCGGTTTGCCAGGTAATGTTTGGCGGAGTTGTTTTCGTAGTTCGCCTCCAGATGGGCGGCGTCGCTCAACAGGCGGTAGTGATAGGTCTCGTTTATGCTGATGGTATCCTCCGGTTGGTAAAAGATTTGCGTGTTTCGGCGTTGCTGGTTGATTCGGTCGTGGGTATATCCGGCTTGCAGTCGTAAGGATTGCTCGTCATTCCATTTGTACATGCGATTGGTGTTCAGTGTATGCGTTTGGTTGAAGAGCAGTCGTTCTTTGTCCAGCGGGGCACTGATAGTGGGTTGAGTAAGGAAGTGGTAAAGAGGAATCTCCTGTGAGGAATTATTCGTCAGGACGGTTTGTTCGCGGCTGAGATCAGTGCCGGTGTTATTGGTCTTGTAGCTATAGATGCTTTGATTGCCCTTACCCAGTTGCAGGGCGTTGACGGAGGCATCCCACAACAAGGCTTCATTCCAGCCCAAGCCTAATGTGTTGTTTACAATCCACTGGTCGCGGGCTTTCGGGTCGAGTTGCAGGTTTAGCGCCACTTCATCGGAATTGATTTTGCCTTTCAACGCCTTTACCGATTGATAGTTTTCCATGATTTCCGCTGCTTTCACGGCTTTGGCGCTGAGGTTGTTGTTTACCTGGTTGTAGCGTCCGCCGGTTACGTCCATGCCTTCTACAAGGAAGTGGTCTATTGCTTTTCCTTTATACATTACTTGTCCGTTATCTTCCACATCCACTCCCGGCAGTTTCTTCAGAACGTCTTTGATATGTACATCTTTGGAAGATACGAAGTCCGCCAGGTTATACCTGACGGTATCTTTCCGTGTACTGATACGCCCCGGACGTATTTGCACTTCGTTCAGCAAGATAGATTCTGATTGCAGCCATATATTCAGCACTCCCGCTGATGAAACGTTACGAACCTGCTGTTTATATCCCAACATTGAAACACTGACCTGCAAGGTACCGTCATGCTTCCAAGGCAAGGAATATTGCCCTCGGGCATCGGTCAGCGCATAATCTATCATCATATTGCCACGTAGCACGCTAATCATGGCTCCTTCCAGCGGACTTTTACTTTCCTCCTCACATATCGCACCGCTCAGTGTTTGCGCTTGTATCCGCTGGCAGAAGAATAGCGCGCAGCAGAGACATAAGCCCGTAATCACTCTGTCATTACTTCCTTTCAGCAGTAAGACTATTGCATGAGAGATGGAACTCAATACCCTTTGCTGCACAAGATGCCATCTTGTGTTGTATGAGATGCCATCTTGTGCTGTATAAGATGGCATCTTGTGCAGGTAGGGAAGTAGGGAAGCTGATGGTTTGCCTAAGTGTTTCATTGCTTGGAGTATAATGTGGTGACTGTTGCGGACTAATCCCGTTCAAGCGGATTATTGGGGATTCCTTTGGGTCTCATCTTGTTTCCATTGGCATCTGTTACTGTCATGGATACACCCGGCTGGCTGCCATTGACAAACCCAACAGGATCGTCATAGTAGCGATCGTGTATCTTGCGGTATTGTTTACGGTTGACTTGTTCGTAGTTCTTCAGCCGCAGGGTAATGGGTTGCCGCGTGTGGCATTGTTCAATGCCGGCAGCGCTGAAGCAATAATGGTTTTCACTGTCGTAGGCTTTCAATATGAGACCCGGCAGTCCGCCCAACTTCCAAGGACCTTCGCTTACGGGAATTTCTTCCGTGAACCAAGCTATCCAGTGGCGTCCCTTGAAGTCGCATTCCGCCCGTCGGCAAGGGGAACCAAGCAAAGTGTCGGTGTCTGCGGTCAGCTTCCACTGCGGTCGTTCTTGTTTTTCTTCGTAACGGATGCGGCTTAAGCCGGCCACGGCATTTTGAGTGGTAACACATCCCGCAGGGAAACCTTTACTGACGATTTCAGTCAGTCGGGCGGTGGCATATTGGCTCAGGTGTTGATTGATAGTTTCTTGTGAGGCTTTATTGGCAATATCTGCGTTATAGACCGAGTCACAGAGGTATTTGCTGTAACTGTAGAATTTAGAAACGCCCGGTCCTATTTCCAATATCATAGTCTCTTGCAGGGGCTTATCCGGCTTGGTGGTGTCGATGCAGAAGGTCGTTTCGTACTGTACGCGTATCTGCGCTATTCCGATAGTATCTTGCCGGACATCGGTTTCGGGCATGAATACGTTGAATTGTGCTTGCAGGCTCAGCGGCGCCAAAGCGGCCAAACAACAACTGAACAGAATCTTGTTTACTTTCATAATCATTTGTTTTTAGGGTTCTTTTGTTACTGCAAATCTATGGGCTTTTCACAGCTTTAGGAGGCAAAAGTTATTACTGAAATATTACTCCCGCCGAAAAACACCGCTTCGCGCGTACCGATGAAAGAGGAAAAAACTACCTTTGCCACACAGAAAAGAAAAACTATGGAACAACGAATTAAAATCGTCTGGATATTATCTATCGTATCTATGCTGCTTATTGCCGCAGGGCAGGGTTACTGGCTGTGGAACCAGTGCCAGTACCGGAACGAGGAACTCGTGAAAGAGGTGCATGCCCGGGTACTGGAAGCGGTAGCCTTGAATGATTCTGTGCGTGGCTTCCAGCCTAAGAAGATTTTTACGGATTCGGCATCGGTTTCCTGGGGAACCAGCAGTAACCGTACCTCTACCACTGATTCCGTGAGTGGAGCAAAGAAAAGTTATTATGAATATAATCAAAGAATAAAAGTAAAACTTTCAAGGCAGGATACGGCCGCTTTTGTGGGCAAACCTTTGTTTTATGAAGACTCTATTGCCTTCAAGACCGAAGAAGAACTGGGGTGGGCTATGGAAAAAGAAGTACATAAGTACATGCTCCAAGTAGATGTTCCTTTCACGCTTCAGCGGTTCGATTCTGCCTTGGCGGTTAAATTACCGGGAATCTATTTCGAAACCGGTTTCTGCACTCCGCGCGACTCGCTCTTTGTTACCAAAGATACGGTTGCACTCAAAGGTTCCCGTTTGCATCCGGTTGTGGAGATGGTCTATCCTTATAATCCCTTTGGCTGGCAGCAAGTACGCATCCTTGTGCATCCACCGTTGCAAACGCTTTTGCTCCGCATGGGCTGGCAGCTATTGGGCAGCTTGCTGCTGATTCTGTTATTGGCGATATGCCTGCTTTTCCAGATTAAAACCATCCTCAAGCAACGCCGCATTGACGAACTCCGCAAAAGCTTTGTAAACACGATGATACATGAATTGAAACGTCCCGTCCAAGCCTTGAAGATGTGTGTCGCCTTCCTGAATAACAAGATTATGCGCACCGACGAGCAAGCTATGGATGAAGTGATTCGCGATTCCATCTCCGAACTGGACAACCTTTCCGCCTACCTCAGTAAGCTGCGTGACATGACTCGTGCCGACGACGAACAGACCCAACTCTCTTTAAGTACTTTCGACCTGAGGCCGGTAGTGGAGAAGTTGATACGCCTGCAACATATTCCTGCCGGTAAGCAGGTTTCGTTCGAAACGCATTTCAGCGATCACTTGCTGATAACCGCCGACTTGGTGCACATTGCCAATATCATTAGCAATCTGCTGGAAAATGCTGTGAAATATTCCGACCACTCCGTCTCTATCTCCGTGAATTGCCTGCTGCACGACCAGCAACTGACGTTTACGGTGGCCGACAATGGCATCGGTATTCCTGCTTCTGAACAGGCACGTGTTTTCGATAAGTTCTACCGAAGTGCAAACCTGCCCGACCCTTCCATACCCGGCATCGGACTGGGATTGAGTTATGTCAAGTTATTGGTGGATGCGCATCGGGGAACGATTTCATTAAGCAGCCAGCCGGGTAAGGGAACAACCTTCGCCATCACTATTCCTCAATAGGGCGGATGCTGAGGCGGACGGATGTTTACACCGCCTCGTTTATAGTATAAATAGTTACAAGAACGATCATAAAATGAGACAACTGAAAATTCTTTTCGCCGACGATGATTTGAAGTATTCCATGCTTCTGAAGCGTTTCCTCGAACAGGAGGGCTATGCGGTAACTTATGCCGGAAACGGAAACATGGCCCTCGAACAGTTCCCTCTTGTCCGTCCCGACCTTGTCCTTCTCGACATCAACATGCCGGGACTCAACGGCTTTGAGGTTGCCGAACGCATCCGCCAAACGGATAAGCATGTACTCATCTTCTTCCTTTCCGACCGTAGCGACAAAGCCGACCGCCTGCAAGGTTTCCAGCTCCGCGCCAACGATTATCTTGCCAAGCCTTTCTATCCCGAAGAGTTGATAGCCCGTATCCGCGAACGCTTCGCCACCCAACTGTCCGAAACGGTGGAGGAAGAAACCTACGCTTTCGGTCACTCCGTCTTTAATTACAGCACCAACGAGATTCGTACCGGAAACAATAAAGTGCTGATAACATCCCGCCAAGCCGAACTGCTGCGTCTGCTTGCCATCAACCTCAATATAGCCGTAGAACGTGACAGATTGCTTGAAGCCGTTTGGGGCAATGCTTCCTATACTAATTCTTTGGCGCTGAATGTGCAGATTACGTATCTGCGCAAGGCATTAAAGAACGACCCGACCGTAAAGATTGAGTCGTTGATGAAGAAAGGATATAGGCTGGTCGCCGGTTGACGGAAGTTTTATTATCCCCCTTTTTATTCCGTATTTATGAATTATTTACCCCTGTTTTGTGTCTAAAGTAGCTCTGATTTACCCCATTTTTGTTCTTTATGCTCTAAAAATGATTATCTTTGTATCTTGAAAAGCAGGAAGATATGACGTATAGTAGGAGTATTGAAAAGAAATTAAAAGCATGGAGCCAGTCTCCATTTAGAAAGCCCTTGGTATTAAGAGGAGCCAGGCAGGTGGGTAAAACAACTACCGTCAAGCAGTTTTCCCATAACTATCGGCAGTTTGTTTCTTTGAATTTAGAAACAGATGATGCCAAGATGTTTGAAGGGGAGAAGAATATTCACAAATTGATTGATAGAATATTTTTTGAGAAGCAAGTCTTGAAAGAAGAGACCGATACGCTGATTTTCATTGATGAAATTCAGGAAGTGCCTTCTGCCTTGAATATGCTTCGTTATTTCTATGAAGAATATCCGCAATATCACGTGATTGCTGCGGGTTCCTTATTAGAGTCGCTTTTCAATCAGAATGTTAGTTTTCCGGTGGGCAGAGTAGATTATCTTTATATGTATCCCTTCTCTTTTGCCGAATTTCTGGAGGCTATGGGCGAGAAGGCCGCATTGGCTGCATATTCTACCGTGCCGGTTCCTGACTATGCGGTAAGTAAATTGATGGAATTGTTTCATACCTATACACTGGTGGGCGGTATGCCGGAAGCTGTAGAACGGTATGTATTGACTAGGGATGTCTTGCAACTAAAACCAGTCTATGATAGTTTATTGCTTTCTTATTTGGATGATGTAGAAAAGTATGCTTCGACTGCGAATCAGATTCAAGTGATGAGGCATTGCATTCGCTCCTGCTTTGCCGAAGCCGGAGAAAGGATTAAGTTTGTAGGTTTCGGTCATTCGTCCTATTCATCAAAAGAAATAGGCGAAGCACTGCGCACATTATCAAAAGCTCTCATTTTACATCTCACGTATCCCACTACACAGACCTCTTTGCCTTTCGCTCCCGATTTGAAACGCTCTCCTCGCTTGCAGGTATTCGATACAGGCATGTTGAATTACTTCTCGAATATTCAACGGGATGTATTCAGTTCCAATGACCTGAACAATCTTTATAAGGGCCGAATAGCCGAGCATATCATAGCGCAAGAACTGATAGACGCTTCCGATAATTATCTCCAACCTCTGTTATTTTGGGTAAGAGAGAAGAGTGGTTCGAATGCGGAAGTGGATTTCTTGCTTTCAACCCCGCAGGGAATGATTCCCATTGAAGTGAAATCGGGGGCAACGGGACATTTAAAGTCTTTGCTCTTGTATATGGATGAAACCAACGTTTCGCTGGCGGTTCGTCTGTATGCCGGTGAATATCGAAAAGAAGAACTTGTGACTCCGCAGGGAAAAACCTTCACTTTGCTGAATCTTCCCTATTGTTTTGCAGGGAAGGTGCAGGAATATGTTGCAGAGGTAAATGGTTTATGAGGCTATAAAACAAAGAAAAAAATTGATTATGGAAAATTTGAAACAGACAGGGCCATTGCCTCTTTCTGATGAAGAAGTTTTTGATGAGATTATAAGAAGAATAGTAAACAATCATTTTGACGTCTTCTTCTTGGAAAATAGATATTACCGAATATTGTCCGAACGCTTTCTGCAAGGTTATGAATATGATTTAGATAGTTTGGAACCAGTACGATGTTGGGATTCAGAGGAGGATGTCCGAAAAATAGATGAATGGTTGGCTTTTCAGAAGGTTTATTATGCATTAGAAGGAAGACCGGGTCATCGTCCTTGGGAAGAACTGTTTGAGAAAACATGGATTGATTATTTTAAAACTTGGGTACTGCCTATTCATGATGCCTCATCGGTGATAGATTGGATATTGTCTCTTCAGAAATTTAGTAAGAATAGAACTAGAACACAAATAGTGGAGCTGTTGGGCTGCAACAATATTTACATGGGCGTACAGCTTGAAACAACTCCTGTTTTAGCAAGTTCGGCAAATGAAAAAATGAAACGAGGAAGGTCGAAAAAACGGCGAGAGTTACATGAGTTATTGAACATAGAGAATGATGCTCTATGGGAGTCGCTGATGAAGAAGATGGATGAACTGCAAAATAGGTATACAAAGCCAACGAGTAGGGCTCTTATCGTCTGGGCATTGTATTATGCAGTAGAAAAAAAGAATCGGAAAGATTTAAATGCCCGTGAAGAACTTTTTGAAGCTTTTAAAAAAGAACGTCCTTCTTTTGAGGTGGAAATACAACTTTTTCGGAAGGTGACAAATAAAAAAGAATATGAAAGTCATGAAGCATACAAGATTGCTATTGACGTTTTTCGTAACTTGATCTGCTCTTACTGATATTTTTTTGTTTTATACCATTATAACCAACAATACCAATTTATTTATAATGGTATTGTTGGTTTTCTTTTTTTGGGGGGAATCTTGCACCTTTGCGTCCATAAAGTCTAATCTGATACCTTTTTCCTTTATAAGAGCGTACGGCTTGTAAGGTAAATAGGTCTTATTTTAAAATTGAAAAGATTATGGGAATAAGATTATTTTATACCGATACGGAATACCGTAACGAAGACGGTGAGAGAGAGAAGTATGTCTATGTACCCTTACTAGACGAGTGGATGACTCTTGATGAATTCTATTTTGAGAAGCAACTATACGATGACAGTATGGAAGATGCCGAAATAGATGACATGGAACATGGCAGGTTTTAGTTTCACTCTTAATTTATCACAATTCATGACCCCATCTTCTTATTCGCTTCTTTACAGACAGCTTATCAGATATATGCAGAACGACCGGATAAATACCCGTGCTTGTCGTATAGGGTTGAGGCTGAACCGGGCAACTTTATATAGGAAGTCTGCCGATAAGCTGCTGTATGAAGCGAATGAGAATGATTATAAAACGATGTTATTTATGAAAAGTAAAACCATAGGCATTGTGCTAAGCCACAATGAAACGATTTATCAGATAAGATTGGAAGAAGGCGTCACCGAACAGATACCGGTGAAAACGATGCACTTTGTGAATTACCCGAAAGAGATGACGGACGAACAAGGTTTCTTGAAACCAGATACGCAGGTCACTCTTTATCAAAAGATGTCCGACAATGGTGATAGAAAACTTCTCTACCCCGATCACAGCACCTATCAGGTCGCAGAAGCAAATGTTGTAGAGCAGAATATGGACAAACAGCGAAACGTTCCCCTTTTCAGTAATCTTATAGAGCTAGATATCAATACCCCGCATGACTTGGAACGTTTATTGGTAACATATATGACTAGCAGAAATGATTTTACGGAAGGTGTACATCGACAAGTGGCCGCAGCAATGATAAGTAGCGATCGGACAGAGGCATGCAACTTGTTGAGGGGAATTCTTCACGAATCCATCTTCCCGCAAGAAGATGCCTTCAATGAATACAAGACCTCTTTCCTGAAGTGCCCCATACCCTGTGTTGATGAACAAGAACAACGCAAAATGCAGTTTAAGAATATCATTAAGGAACTGCTAGCATTTGCCAATTCCGGTCATCACGGTACTGTATTAGTGGGAGTGACTGACAATGGCGATGTTTGCGGCATTGAAAATGAAATTACAGAGTTTAATCCTGCTTTTACTATCGAGAAGTTTGAATCAATGTTTAGAAATGTGATAAAACAACTGACGAACACCGCCTTCCTTTGCTCACTGGATATTCAATGGGAGAAGATTGGCGAACACATCATTTGCCGCATTCAAGTACCTGCATGGCAAGGTGACGTATTGTTTTTGAATGGGGTCGAACTGTATGTTCGTACCGGGGCATCCGTCCATCAACTTAAAGGAAATGATTTGATTGATTTTATTCGTAGCAAACAAATGCACATTCATGCTGCTAATTGTGCTTAAAATGGAGGAGATTATATTATGAGTAAAATATCTTTTTTTTCTACATTAGCTTGGGGCATTTGGGGACTTACGGTCTTGATCTATATCCCCTTTACCTTTTATAAAAGTATAGCGATGTGGGCTCTTGCAGCTTTATTCTCAGGCTATGCCGCAATACATGTATATGCGTATTACTTGCAAGAGCATGGTGAAATGGCAAGATACCAACGGTTTCAAAAGTTGCGTATGGCAATGATGATATTGATTATCGGTTGGTTTTTGGGCATAACTTCTGTGATAACACAGTATTCTCCACAGCGTACGTTTAAAGAAAGAATGGAACTTTGGGTAGAGCGAATAAAAGCAATTTAAATAGAAAAGCGGGCAGCTTCTCAATCTTTTACTGACTTTCGTTCTCTTTTTGCAGAAACTTTTATAGCTTTGTAGCTGTAAACTTTAAATGTATAATTAGAACATAGGAAGTAAAATATTGTAGAACGTTTGAGGACGTATTATTCTGAAGGTTAAATCTGGTAAATTGAACTTTAGGTCATGAATAATATAAGTCTGAGCATTGTTCACACCCGTACGGGCGTGAAGCTGCTCCGCTTATTTCATGACCAAGGCTTACCAGAGCCGAACCTTCAAGGAATTTGTGAGAGTAGGTTCGCGCTCTTCTTTTATCTGCGCTCATACATACTTCTCATACCCCGAAGCGCAGATTATTAACTGTTTAAACGATAAGATATGACACTAAAATCATGCATGAAATGCGTTGGACAACTACTATGTTGCCTGCTTTTGTTAGCTGCTTGTAGCGACGATGCTATTGAAGAATCGACCTCTATTACTTTACCTCCCGAAACGGAAGCGTTATTTGAGAAAGGAGTTAATTTCACTACTACCGCAGGCACTCAGTCTTTAGAGTTCGAGGCTACGGAAGATTGGGCGATAACCACTGCTGCCACTCGTAATGGTGAAACTTGGTATAAGGTTTATCCGCTTAGTGGAGGACCCGGTAAAGCTGAAATATCTATTAGCGTAGATGAGAATACCGGTTATGACGAACGCAGCGTATCCATAACCATCAATGCCGGTAAAACAAGCAAAACTTTGATGATTTCACAGAAACAGAAAGATGCCCTGCTAGTGACCAGCAACCGTATGGAAATGAAACAGGACGGTGGAACACTGAATATCGAAGTAAAGGCAAATGTGGAATACAAGGCTGTCATTGCGGATGATTGCCAAAGTTGGATTAAACCCGCAACCGCCTCTACTCGTGGGTTAACCACTTCTACTGCAAGTTTCAAGATTAGTATGAATGAAGAACGAGACAAACGCGAAGGAGAAATCTATATCACTGACGGTAAATTGACGGAAGTTATAAAGGTCTATCAGCATGGGGGAGATATTGTGTTGCTGAATGAAAACGAATATCCCGTTGGAGATCGTGGCGAGACTATAAAGGTAGAGTTGCGCAGTAATTGTGCATACGGCGTTAAAATGCCCGATGTGGATTGGATTAAGGAAGCTACGTTGACTCGGGGAATGTCCAGCCATACCGTTTATTATACGGTCAGAGCCAATGACAAGAGTGAAGCCCGTAGAGCGAAGATTATTTTCTACGATAAAGACAATACCTCTATTGCCGATACGTTGACCGTGATTCAGGCACAAAAAGATGCCGTAGTGGTGGATGCAAAAAGTATCGAACTTAAATCTCCTAATGATACTATCTTTTCTATTGACGTAAATGCCAACGTCGATCTAGAAGTACGTCCGGCGGATACCTGCCAATGGATTACCGAAAGCACAGCTACCCGTGGTTTGCAACTTCGTAAAATCTATTTAAAGGCTGCGCGGAATGAGAGTTACTCACCTCGTCGCGGCAGGGTGCTTGTAAAGAGCAAGAATGGCAATGAATGTGATACGCTGAAGATTTGGCAAGCCGGTAAACCTACTTCTGTAAAGTTGGAACAAACAGCATTGGATGTTCCGAAAGAAGGAGGAACCTATCGGATAAAGGTAGATGCGGATGTTGCGGTGGCAATGAAACAGTGGCAGGTGTTGGAACCGGAATCGGGCGAACTAGTGATAAGTCCAAGTGAAATGGTTCCGGAAGAGGTCTGGAAATCTGCTATGTTTTATTACGAAAATAAGGCTGGAATATCCTATCAGGCTAACCTTTCGGCTGATGGGCAGTATTTGGAAATAAAAGTGGATCCGGCAGTCAGTGCACAGAAGGCCGCTTCTGTCGCTGTTACTATTTATGGTGAGTATGAGAATAAAGAGGCAAAGCTGACTCTCACGCAAGATCCTGATCCTACGAAAGTTGTACGCTTATCTCTGACTTCATTTGGTGCGCAAATGGTTGGAGGTATTTGTGAACAGTCTTATAAGGCTTTGAAGGAATTATATACCCAAGAGGAGCTATATACTCGTCAAGGGGAGGTGGAGCAAGATCATAACAACAGATGGATGCTTTTTATTAATCATGGGTTAACAGCAAGTAATAGTGATGTAAGAGATGCCCGGAATCTTTGCTATACAGCAATAAACTGGATATTAAGGCTGAAACAAGGAGTGCAGACTTCTCGTCATGAAGATGATTTGTCTCCGGCAGATAGTACAGCTATTATGGCATTGCTGGATATGCAACGTTTCATGCTCCATTATGAAATGGCTAATATCTGGGGACAAGCCGTGTGTTTGGACGAAGTTTCCACTGATATAGGTTTCAATGTGCCTGCAATGAGTAAGGACGAATTGCTGAAGCATTTTATTGATCCCTTATTATTGGTTCGTGAGTATCTGCCTGCTGAAAATAAGAACAAGGAAAACCTAAATGATTATTTCTTCCCTTCTCGTGATTTTCCTTCTTTATTATTAGCCCGTATCTATGTGGAACAAAAGAAATATGCCGAAGCTAAATCCTTATTGTCCGAAATAGTGGGTAGTGGCAGATATCAATCGGGTGATTTGATTCATTTAATATCAGGGCCCAAATATACACGTGCTACACAGTCTATTGAGTCTGTAGAAGATATTTGTTTCAGTTACACAGAAGTGATGCTGATGTTATCTGAATGTGAACATCGTTTGGGCAATTCAGCTCAGGCAGAAGAATGTCTAAATAGAGTAGTTATTGCAAATACTGGCTCTCCGGCTTATCGTGGGGATAATGTATCTAATCCGGAAACTCGCTCTACCGATGAATTTATCAATCGTCTGGCAGATGTTTGGAAAATACAGTTGAAAGGCACCGGCACTTACTTTGCTTTCATGAAGCGCAACGGTATTGCCGAAGAGCGCCTGAATATACCGTCATGGCGTCTAGTATTCCCGATTCCTATGGATGAGGTTAATACTAATATGGCGATAAAGCAAAATGCAGGATATTAAGAATGATTCGGCATTTTTAGAATAATGCAGCTTCGGAAAGTCGAAAGATTTTCCGAAGCTGTATTTTTATGTAACAGCCTTATTGTTTAATGAAACATCTTTTCCTTTGGATTGTTACATCTATAAATAAAAAAGAGACCAAGATGAGTTTAGGAAGTTGGATGAACAAAATCCTCATAGGCTGGGGGATAGACCCTAAGTTTGCGAACATGTTTGATGAGTCTATTATTGCAGTATTGATGGTGGGACTGTCGATAGGTTTGGACTATATATGTCAGGCGATATTTGTAGGTGGTATGAAACACTATACAAAACGTTCGCCTCACAGATGGAATACGCTGCTATTAAAACGGAAGGTAGTACACCATCTGATACACATACTGCCCGGTGTCCTGATCTATTTTTTATTACCTTTGGCTTTTGTGCACGGGAGGGAGATGCTTGATCTCTCGCAGAAAATATGTGTTGTATACATCATTACGGCTATACTGCTTACTATTAACGGTTTGTTATTGGTAATGCTCGATGTGTACAATACGAAAGATACACAGAAGAATCATCCGATGAAAGGATTTGTACAGGTACTACAGGTTATTCTGTTTTTTGTAGGAGGTATTATAATTATTGCAGTATTGGTGAATAAGTCTCCTATGAGTCTTTTTGCCGGATTGGGTGCCTCGGCGGCAGTTTTAATGTTAATCTTTAAAGATAGCATTTTAGGGTTTGTAGCCGGTGTGCAACTTTCTGCCAATGACATGCTTCGTATAGGTGATTGGGTGGCTCTGCCCAATGGTGTGGCCAATGGAACAGTAGAGGAAATAACCTTGAATACGGTAAAAATAAGAAATTGGGATGAAACCATTTCTACCGTACCGCCCTACAACTTGGTGAATGATTCTTTCCAGAATTGGCGTGGCATGCAGGAAAGTGGAGGACGCCGGGTAAAAAAGAATATTTATCTGGATATGACTACTCTGAAATTCTGTACGCCTGATTTCTTGGATACTATTCGTAAAGAAGTTCCCCTGATGGCAGATTATCAGCCCGCGGAGGGTGAGGTACCTACCAATGCACAACTTTACCGTATTTATATTGAACGCTATTTGTGTAGTCTTCCGGTAGTAAATCAAGATATGGATTTGATTCTCAGCCAGCTTGAACCCACTACATACGGTGTGCCTATTCAAGTCTATTTCTTTTCTCGTAATAAAGTGTGGAAAGAATACGAACGCATACAGTCTGATATATTCGACCATTTATTGGTAATGGTACAGAAGTTTGATTTGAAGTTGTATCAATATTCCGATTAATAAATAAGCCGGAAGTCCGCCCATACAGGTAGGTGGTCGCTATAGCCTTCCTGATATTTCATTCCATAGTAAGTGCGGAAGGGCTGGCTGCCTCCGTACTTCTTGTCTTCGGTCAATAGGAAGGGAAGGCTAAATACATCTGCATTTGCTTCATTGGTATAAAGAGGTGAATCTCCTTTCAAAAGATTCCCGGAGACTATAATATGATCCAGCACCCCCCATTCTCCCTGAAACTTGTAACTACCGAAGTTCTTTTGTGTGTCGGCTTTTCTTGCTAAAAGGTGGTATAAACGACTCTTTTGAATGGAATCCGGAAGCATAGGCGGAGCTTCTGCCTTTAATATCTGCCGTATGGATTTGTTGTTCGGATAATCGTTGAAATCACCTAATATTAAGATTTGTGCACGACTGCGTACCTGATTAATACTATCTGCTGCGGCTTTCAATCTTTTTGCAGCCAATATCCGGTACGGTTCAGATACTTTGGCGCCACCGGAACGGGAAGGAAAATGGGCTACAAGAACATCCAATGTATCTTTATTTAATAATAATCCGCTGACGTGAAGTATGTCTCGTGTGGGACGACTGTTTTTAGTCGGTTTATCTACCGACAGGCTTTGATAAGAAAGTAGTTTGAATAGATTGCGTTGATAGATAAGTGCCACATCGATGCCTCTTTCGTCAAATGACTGCGTCATCACGTATCGATAATCGGCCTCTCTTAATACGGAATAACGGGTAAGGTCACGCATAACACTGTCGTTTTCTATCTCACATAGAGCAACTAATGCCGGTGGATTCCATTCGCCCATTGCGGTGATGACTCGCGCTATATTATCAAGCTTTTTCTTGTATTTTGTATAATTCCAATGACGTAAAGCATCAGGCAAGAACTCATAATCATTTTTCAGGCTGTCGTGCCGGCAGTCGAATAAGTTCTCTACATTATAGCTTGCTATGCGGAAAGTGAGGGTATCTTTCCTCTCTTGCCCGTACATTGTAAGGAAGTACGGGCAGAGAAAAAGATATAAAAGAGGGAATAACTTCATTATTTATTAGCGGGAATATGCTTCAGGATATCCAGCAAATGCTTCCAAAATTTATCTACAGTCGGAATAAGCATACGTTCGTCAGGAGAATGCACTCCCAGTAAAGTAGGGCCGAAGGAAATCATATCCAGTGTAGGATATTTATCAAGGAAAAGTCCGCATTCCAAACCGGCATGGATAGCTTTTACTTTGGGATCTACACCAAACAGACGTTTGTAGGATTCTGTTGCTATTTCCAAGATTTCAGAGTGTGGGTTCGGTTTCCAACCCGGATAGCCGTCTCCAAAGGAAACTTTTGCCCCTGCCATTTCGAATACGGTACGTACCATATTTGCAATATCTTGTTTGGAAGAGGAGGTAGAACTACGCTGGCTGGTTTCAAGACGGATAACATTGCCCGGCTTCATCTTGACGGAAGCCATGTTTGTAGAAGTCTCCACTAATCCGGGGATGTCCTGGCTCATGGCAAATACTCCGTGCGGTACGGCATAGAGAGCTTGCAATAAGCGTTTGGTGGTATCTTTGTCGATGGCTTTCTGACGGGCATTCTCTGATTCCAATATCAGTTGTAAATCCGGATCTACTACCGCGTATTCCGCTTCTACTTCCGCAGCGAAGATGTTAAGGTCGGTGCGCAAAGCGTGTTTGTCGGCATCGGGTATAGCAATGATTGCGTATGCTTCGCGGGCAATGGCATTGCGTAAGTTACCACCATCTATTTCGCAAAGATACATATCATATTTATTGAAAGTCTGGCTAAGGAAACGGTTTAGTATTTTGTTGGCATTGCCAAGTCCTAAATGAATGTCAGCACCTGAATGGCCACCCTTCAGACCTTTTACCAGTACTTTGCAGAAGAAATACCCTGCGGGTACCTCTACTTCTTTGTAGGTAAATTCGGCAACAGAATCTATACCTCCGGCACAACCGATGAATAATTCTCCTTCATCTTCCGAGTCGAGATTCAGCAGGATGTCTGCATTCATAAAACCTTCTTTCAGGGCGAATGCACCGGTCAACCCGGTTTCTTCGTCTACGGTGAACAGACATTCCAGCGTACCATGTTCAATAGTATCGTCGGCAAGGATGGCTAGTTCGGTGGCTACACCTATACCATTGTCGGCACCTAAGGTAGTACCTTTGGCTTTCAGCCACTCACCGTCTATCTCTGTTTCAATAGGATCTGTGAGGAAATCATGTTTTACATCGTTATTCTTTTCGCAAACCATATCGACATGCGATTGTAGCACGACAGTTTTACGATTCTCCATACCCGGAGTAGCAGGCTTTTTTATCAGTACATTGCCAGCCTCGTCGGTCAAGGTTTCTAACTTATGTTTTTCTCCAAACGCTTTTAAATAAGCAATAATCTTCTCTTCCTTCTTAGAAGGACGAGGAACCTGGCAGATTTCTTCAAAAAAATGAAATACGCCAGCCGGTTTTAAATCTTTTTTTTCCATATATAATGATTTATGGGTAGCTCAACATCATCGTTGGGTAGCCCTAATTTTCAATTAACAATACTCAATTCGCAATTGATTTAACCAGTTACTACTAAATATAGTTAAAACAATTGACTATTTTATTTCCCTTTCTCTTTTTTTAGAGTAAAAAAGGCTAGTTAGTCCAACCAAAGCCCTATATTTGCACACACAAAAGTAGTGCAAATCGAGTGCAAATGAAAATTTATTTTCGCTTTTGCTGAGATGCTGCCTATTTTCATATAACAAAATTAATGGAAATGCTCGATACAGTATTGATAACTTTGTTAATAGTTGCAATTTGCGTTCTTTTATTAGGGTTGAAAATCTTTTTTGTAAAAGGAGGCAAGTTCCCTAACGGTCATGTTAGTGGTAATAAGGCAATGCGTGATAAAGGTATTGGATGTGCACAATCACAAGATAGGGAGGCACAAAGTAAATCTCGTTTCTCCATTGATGAATTGGAAAAGACCTTAAACGATAGTATGAACTAATTAAATTAAAAAACAATATTTTATCAAATTATGAAGAGATTAAACTACCTTATGAACGGTTTGGCTGCTCTTGCTCTAATCGTTTTATTTTCTCAATGTGCCGGTCAAACTGATAAACAGACGACAAATGCTCCTGCACAGGGCGGTGAATTATCTGGAATGAAAATTGCTTATGTTGAGATAGATACGCTGTTAGCAAAATACAATTTTTGTGTTGATTTGAATGAAGCGATGGTGAAGAAGAGCGAGAACGTACGTTTGACTTTGAACCAAAAGGCAGGTGATTTGGAAAGACAAAAGCAAGAGTTCCAAACTAAAGTTCAAAATAACGCTTACCTTACTCAAGACAGAGCTCAACAGGAATACAACCGCATTGCTAAATTGGAACAAGACCTGCAAACTCTGAGCAATAAGTTGCAGTCTGAATTGATGAGTGAAAATGAAAAGAATAGCTTGCAGTTGCGCGATTCTATCAATGCTTTCCTCAAAGAGTATAACAAGACAAAAGGTTATAGCATGATTATCAGCAATACCGGTTTCGATAACCTATTGTATGCCGATAGCTGTTATAACATTACCAAAGAGATTCTGGAAGGTTTGAACGCCAGATATTCTGCTCCGGCTAAAAAGTAAACAACCGAGGATATAATAAAAGAATAGAGGTTATCTCAAAATTGAATGAGATAACCTCTATTTTTTTATGCCAAGTTCTTGTTATTTCACTTGGATAATATCATAGTTCAAGTCGCTGACAGCTTCTTGCAAGCTATCGTTAACCAGACGCAAAGTAGTATCGTTTACTACTACGAAGTATACAGGAGCGTCACCATTGTTAGGAGTCAACTTAATGGCTGTTTTCTTGTTTTTGTTGAAGTCTTTCTGAATTACTTCTTTCTTTCCTTTGGAAGTAAAGCTTTTGTTCTTGCCGGGACCGTCTGCATCCAAGTAGGTAGTTACCAGTGTATAACCGCTTTCTCCGTTAGGACCAACGCTATCTACACTCAATACATATTGAATACCAGGACCGTCAGCAGCAGGAAGAATACCTTCGTACACGGCTACGGCAGAAGAGTCGTTTCCTGCAACAGCCATTACGCCTTCATCCATAGCGGAATCATTGTTCTGAGTTCCTTTTGATTGGCAGGATACCAATGCAGCGGCGATTGCTGCAATCATCATTACTTTTTTCATTGCTTTAAAATGGTTTAAGTTAATATAAAAAGACGCCCGTTAGCGTTATTTTTCTTCATCTTTTCTTTTTATGACGAGTAACTTGTCCACTCTGCCACGGTCCATATCTACAATTTCGAAGTCCAGGTTCTTGTAGGAGAACAAGTCTCCGGATTTCGGTACCCGTCCTATAAGGAACATGGCAAGACCGCTGAGGGTGGTGAAGTCCTCTTCTTTCAGGTCATCAAAGTTCAATATGCCCATTGCTTCCATAAAGTCATCCAAATTCATTGAAGCTTCTACAAGCATTGAACCATCCTGCCGGGTGACGATATCCTCTTCTTCTGTTTCGTTCTCGTCAAGAATGTCTCCGAAGATACTTTCTGTCAAATCATGCAGGGTGATGATACCCTCTGTATTTCCATACTCATCTACAACAACTCCGAACTTATTTTTGTTCTTCTTAAATAGCTCTAAAACTTTCTTTGCATATAAACTTTCCGGAATAAACAAAGGAGGACGGGCTATATTGCGTAAGTTGAAGGGTTGATCGCTTCCCGACATCAGCATAATGTCCTTTACTGAAACGACTCCGATAATCTCGTCTTTACCTTTCTCTATCAATAGGTAATTGCTGAAATTGTGTTCACGGATGATATGTAATATATCTTCCTGTGTGTCGGAGGTATGCAGTACTATGAGATCGCGTCGGTGAGTCATCAGATCGTTGGCGCGTTTGTCCGAGAAGCGGAATACATCTCGTAGCATCTCCGTTTCGTCTTTGTCAATAACACCTTGTTCCGAGCTTTGATGTAGAATCATTTTCAGTTCATCTTGCGTCATTTGGCGTTCTTCACCGTTATTCAATCCGATAATCTTGTTCATTAATTTGGTGGAAGCGCTGAGCAGACACACGAATGGATAGGAGATTTTTGTCAGCACAATCATAAACGGACTGAGCATAGTAGCCCACTTTTCAGGATTATTCAGGGCTACGGACTTGGGCACTAATTCTCCGATGATGAGCGAGAGGTAGGTAATGATAGCCACTACCGTAACCATGGCGAGGGTATCGGCGTAGGCTGCCACACCGGGAATCATAAGAAAAAGTGGTTTTACGTCGTCGGCAATAGTGGCTCCACCGTATGCACCCGATATGATACCTATCAATGTAATACCGATTTGAATGGTGGAGAGAAACTTCTCCGGTTCTTCCAGTTGTTTTAGTACTCCCCGGGCTCTTTTGTTTCCTTTGCCGGCAATTGTTTCGAGGCGTGCTTTGCTGGACGATACCAAGGCAATTTCATACATGGCAAAGATACCGTTTAATACAAGTAAAAGCAGAATAATAATAAATTCCATAGTAGGATTTTGAATAGTTTATGTCACAAAGATACAATTTTTTGAGTATTTATTACTAATATTGCCACCCGTTAGAAAAAATAAAACAACGAAAAACATGAGAACAAAAGAAATGTTATTAAGTTTCGTGCTGTGTTTGTTTGCGATAGGGGGCCGGGCAGCACGTGTAGACACAGTAATGGTGAAAAGTCCTTCCATGAAAAAAGAGGTGAAAGTAGTGTATGTAATACCTGATAAAGCTATTGATAAGAAAGCTTGTCCCGTAGTTTATTTGTTACATGGTTTTGGCGGTAATGCCCGGAGTTGGGTTGCCCTGAAACCCGAATTGCAGCAGATTGCGGATGAGAAAGGAATGATATTCGTATGTCCCGACGGTAAGAATAGTTGGTATTGGGATAGCCCTAAAGATCCTTCATACCGGTATGAGACATTTGTTTCCTCGGAGTTGGTGAATTATACAGATGCCCATTATGCTACTATCGCTGATAGGAAAGCACGTGCCATCAGTGGTTTGAGTATGGGCGGGCATGGTGCATTGTGGAATGCTATCCGTCATAAAGATGTATTTGGTGCGGCTTGTAGTATGAGTGGCGGTGTAGATATCCGTCCGTTCCCCAAGAATTGGGAAATGAGTAAGCAACTGGGTGAATATGATGATAATAAAGCGGTTTGGGAGGCTCATACGGTAGTCAATCAGCTTGATAAGCTAGAGAACGGAGATTTGGCGTTGATTATTGATTGTGGTGAAGACGATTTCTTTCTTGAAGTGAATAAAGACTTGCACAATCGCCTGTTGGCTAAGAAGATTGACCATGATTTCATTACTCGTCCCGGCGGACATACCGGAACGTATTGGAACAATTCAATGGATTATCATATACTCTTTATCGATAAATTCTTTAAGAAGTAATTCTATTCTATGATATAATTTACGGTACGTCTGTAGTTTAGACCGTAACTATTTATCTTTTCATCGCAGGAAGTAACGATGCCCCGCTCATCCAAGTTGTATGTATAGGTCGTGGTTTCGTTACTTTCTGTATTATTATCCGGGATGATTTGAGCTATCAAGTAATTGAACGGTTCTCCCAATAGCTTGCCATACAAGGCAGCAGTATGTAATGATAGTGGATATAGCTCTGCAAAGAACAAACATGGAATCTCCGAAATATTTTTTATCTCTTTGTTTTCAGGAGTAGTGGCTGTATATTTCTGGTCGTAAGTGTCTACGTGCGTGGTTATTCGTAAAGCTCTGTAATTAGCGTAGTCTATATCGACGGTTGCATAAACTGCTCCATCATCCAGCATTTCCGTTATGTTTTCAAGATAACACTTCTCTTCGGTATTAGTGAGGTATGAAAAGGTATAAGTACGGGTATTGCCACCTCCTTCTTTGCGTGTGCAACTGATGGCATAACCTTTGTCATTTAAGCTATAAGTAGACACATTGCCATACTCATCGGTGACGGTGGCCTGATGGTCACTATAGGTAACGGTGGTGGTGGATTGCATTTCTACCGGTTCCACGGCAGTATAAGTTTGCTTTAGGGTGTAGTCAGATAGTCTTCCTTTTTTATAAGCAAATGCATCGGTAGTGGTCACGGTGGGGTCGCTTCCATTTAGGTATACTGTGGTCAACTCTATTTTGGAGAAAGATGTTTTGGGATAGTTATTTTCAAGTTCGGGTTCCTCGTTATCATGGCTGCAAGCTGCTAATCCGCAGGCAAGCAACAAGCAGCATACTGCATTGAAGGTATTCTTTGAAATTTTCATTATATCGTTTCTTTATTTAATGCGTACCGCCTGGGTGGCACGTCGTCCAATCGAGTTGGCGATGGTATTAACTTTCAGTGAACGTGTTTCTTTTTTATCCAACTCTATGCTTCCGTCTATAATGCCGAGTGCAGTGCTCAACAATAATTCGTCGGGATTGCCGAAAGGCAGGAATTGTGCCAGGTTACTGTTCTCATTAATCGCATAATCGGGCTTGAAGCCTTTGTCATAATCCGATTCACTCTTTGAGTTATAAATCATGCCCACAATGGGACTCATGGTAATCATTAACTCAGGGTTGCTGAATGTGGTGGAAGCTACGTTCTTTCCTTCGGTGGTACTGCCTATCAGAACCACTTTTTGCATAAACGGTTTCAGGCAGTTGATTACCATTTCGGAAGCAGAAGCCGTTTGGTCGCTGGTGATGACGTAAAGGGTATTCAAGTTTAGGTTCGCTCCGCTTTGTATCAGGCTGGCGTCCAAGTTGAAAGGAGCTTGTCGTGGATTGAAGCTTTTGTTGAATTCCAAAAAGCCAAGTTCCTGCCCCAGTTTATCGGCAGGGGCAAGCAAGGCGCACATTAACTGTGCACAAGAGAGCAGCCCACCATTATTATAACGAAGATCGAGTACGAAATCGTTTATCTGATTGGATGCAAAATACCGGGAGGCATCGCGCAAATCGTTGTTATATTCATTACTGTTATCGGTGACGCCTGCGCTGAAATGGTTGTAGACTAAGTAGCCGATACGTTTGCCGGCTCTTTCGTATATGTTTTTATAAAATACAGGATTGTCGTTGACGGCACGTGCTGCCGCAATTTCCCGGGGCTCTTTATAGGCAATGATTGTATCGTTGGGCACATCATAATAACCTACCGTAAGTTTCATGGCACCGCTTCCGTAGAGTGCGGTGAAGTTTTTCTTGGTGATGGGCTCGCCGTTCATGTCCATAATCCAGTCGCCTCTTTCCAGTTTGATGGCAGAAGCGGGGCTGCCTTGGGCAACATAAAGTATATGTGCGTAGTAGGCGGTATCATTACCTTCTACCTGATTGACGGTGAATTGAAAACCGTAACTGTTGTCTGTGTATGGGATGCTCCGTGTTACATTCACAAGGCTGTCTATAGTGGAGTAGGGCACACTGTTTTTTCCATCTTTTTTGGATAGCAGGGATGAAAAGAACTTGAATGGTTCTATGAAATAGTTCACATTATTGGCGCCGGGGATCTCTTCATTCCAATAGTACCATACCCGCATGCTGTCGTAAATCCAGCGGTCGGTGGCGGTTTCTCCGGCGTATGCTGCCCAACGGTCTTCGCCGCAGGAGGTCAAATAGATGGGAACGATTAAGGTTCCCAATATGGATAATAATATGTTTCTTGCTTTCATAGCTGCAAAATTAGGAAATTGTTTGTTTATCTACCATAAATATGGTATAAAATTCCCTATCATATGTCATAGGTTGGTATTGTTCTTCCCCGTATCTTTGCAACATCGGAAAGAAAAACGAATTTATTCATATAAAATACATACGACGATGGAAACAAAGAAATTACATTTTGAGACTTTACAACTTCATGTAGGGCAGGAGCAGCCCGATCCGGCAACCGATGCACGTGCCGTTCCTATCTATCAGACTACATCCTACGTATTCCGTGACTCGGCACATGCGGCAGCACGTTTCGGTTTGCAAGACCCGGGTAATATATATGGGCGTTTGACGAACTCTACACAAGATGTATTCGAAAAGCGTGTAGCTGCTTTGGAAGGTGGCGTGGCTGCGCTGGCTGTAGCTTCCGGTGCGGCGGCCATTACGTATGCTTTTGAGAATATCACCCGTGCAGGCGACCATATTGTGGCTGCTAAAACCATCTATGGCGGAACTTATAATTTGCTGGCGCATACGTTGCCCACTTATGGAATTACCACCACTTTTGTAGATCCTAGTGACCTGAGTAATTTCGAAAAAGCCATCCGGGAGAATACGAAAGTTATCTTTATCGAGACGTTGGGCAATCCGAATTCAAATATCATAGATATCGATGCAGTGGCTGAAATAGCTCATCGTCACCATATTCCTTTGATTATAGACAATACTTTTGGCACTCCCTACCTGATCCGTCCTATCGAGCACGGTGCAGATATTGTGGTTCATTCTGCCACCAAGTTTATCGGAGGACACGGTACATCTTTGGGCGGCGTCATTGTAGATAGTGGTAAATTCGATTGGGTAGCTTCCGGCAAGTTCCCTCAACTGACAGAACCGGATGCTAGCTATCACGGCGTGCGCTTTGTGGATGCTGCCGGACCTGCGGCATACGTTATTCGCATTCGTGCGGTATTGTTGCGTGATACGGGTGCGGCAATCAGTCCTTTCAACGCTTTTATCTTGCTGCAAGGGCTCGAAACGTTGTCACTCCGCGTAGAACGCCATGTGGAGAATGCCCTGAAAGTAGTGGACTTCTTGAAGCAGCATCCTAAGGTTGCCGCTGTAAATCATCCGTCTTTGCTCGATCATCCCGATCATGCGTTATATAAGAAGTATTTCGCCCACGGAGCCGGCTCTATCTTCACCTTCGAAGTGAAAGGCGGAACAAAAGAGGCGCAAGCATTTATTGATAATCTGCAAATCTTCTCTTTGCTGGCAAACGTGGCCGATGTGAAATCATTGGTGATACATCCTGCCACTACCACCCATTCTCAGTTGAACGAGCAGGAGTTGGCGGAACAAGGTATCAAACCGGGCACTGTGCGCCTCTCTATCGGAACAGAACATATCGATGATTTGTTGGATGATTTGTCGCAAGCGTTGGAGAAAATCTAAACTGGAATTTTAATAATACAGGCAGTAAACTGTAATCTTATTATTTTACATTTATTTGCCTGTTTTCATCCGTCCTACTAAAGGTGGTGAGGACGTTTACTAAAACTCCGGCAAAGATTTACTAAAACTCCATCGACGTTTTAGTAAATCTTTGCCGGAGTTTTAGTAAAACGTTTCACCCCTACCGGAAACTACTTTTGGCAAGGGTTTAAAACAAATAGAATGATGTTGTTTTTGTTATAAGAAAAAATGAGACAAATACTAAGTGAGAGTGCTAATATAGCCGTACTATTATCGGGAGGTGTCGACAGTTCTGTAGTTGTACACCTTCTTTGTGAACAAGGACTGCGTCCTTCTCTGTTTTACATTAAAATAGGGAAGGATGATGCCGATTATATGGATTGCTCCGCAGAAGAAGATCTGGAGATTGCCACAGCTATTGCCCGCCGCTACGGTCTGCCGTTGGAGGTAGTAGATTTGCATAAAGAATACTGGGATAATGTAGCCGCTTATGCCATCGACAAGATACGTCGCGGACTGACACCAAACCCGGATGTAATGTGCAACAAGCTTATCAAATTCGGATGTTTCGAACAACGAGTAGGCAAAGAGTTCGATTTTACCGCTACGGGGCATTATGCCACTACCATTCTTCGAGATGGTAAAACCTGGTTGGGTACCGCCCTGGATCCCCTGAAAGATCAGACCGATTTCCTGGCACAAATAGATTATCTGCAAGTTTCCAAACTCATGTTTCCCTTAGGCGGATTGATGAAGCAAGAAGTCCGTGACATAGCCTTGCGTGCGGCTCTGCCCAGTGCCAAGCGCAGAGACAGTCAAGGCATCTGTTTCCTAGGTAAGATTGATTACAATGATTTTGTCCGTCGCTTCCTCGGCGAAAAAGAAGGCGATATCATAGAACTGGAAACCGGCAAGCGCCTGGGCAAACATCGTGGTTATTGGTTCCATACCATAGGCCAGCGCAAAGGGCTGGGACTGAGTGGCGGGCCGTGGTTTGTGGTTCGTAAAGATACGACTGAGAATGTGGTTTATGTATCCCACGGCTATGATACCGAAAAGCAATACGGAAACGAGTTTCGCATGCACGACTTTCATTTCATTACGGATAATCCTTGGAAGGGGCTATCAGAAGAAGTGGAGATAACCTTCAAAATACGCCATACCCCCGAATTCATCAAAGGGCGGTTATTGCAACAGGCAGATGGTTATCGCATCATTTCTACAGAGAAACTACAAGGCATAGCTCCGGGACAGTTTGGAGTGATTTACGATGAAGCCTCCCGGCTTTGCATCGGTAGTGGAGAAATCTATATGTAATATTCTACCAAGTCCACAATGCCTGCTTTCATGGCATATTTGGTGGCTTCGTGCGCATTGTTTACATTCAGCTTCCGGAATATGTTTTTCCGGTGGCTGTTTACGGTATGGAAGCTGAGGTTGCGCTCCACAGCAATCTCTTTGGTTGTCTTTCCTAAAGCTATTTCCTTCAGGATGCTTCGTTCGGCAGGTGTTAGTAAATCGTCCTTGATGGCAGGATGGGCAGGAGAAGATATGCCATTGCCCGATAGCAGTAAGTTGCTGACGTAATTGCAGATAAAACGTTCTTTGCGCGTAGCACATTGCAGGGCCGAGAATATTTCTTCTTTCGAATTATCCTTCATTACCACCCCGAATGCCATGCTGCTGAACAATACTTGCCGTAGGAAAGTCATGCTCAACTCATCGGAAAACAACAACCAGTCGGTTTCTTTAAAACGCTCATGCAACACAATCAGTTCCTCGGCACCCGAAAAGTCAAAAAGCGTGTAGTCCAAAATAACGACTGCCGTGGGGTGCAAGCGCAATTGTTGAATCAATTCCGCCTTATTATCTGCCTCCAGTAATAAAGAAGTATCCTTCTGCTTGCTCAGCAGAAACATCATACCGGCTTTGGTTATATCTTGATTATCGGCAATTATATATTCTCTCATAATAGTAACACCCCCCGTACCCCCTGAAGGGGGAGGAGGATACTCTTGTCTTTTGTTTTTTTGAACTATGATTAATGGAGTATTCTCCTCCCCCTTTAGGGGGTACGGGAGGTAAAACTCCGCTGCAAATGTACACTTTTTAAGTGATTTGCAGCGGAGTGAGGTTATATTAATTTGTAAGGGTTTTACCAAGAACGTCCCTTGAAGATGTTAGATTGTGACAACGGAACCAAGTTACCGGTCAATGTCATGGTGTTGCCATTGAAGTTCGGGCTAATGGTTACAGTTGCATTGTTACCTCCGTCAGTCAACGTAAGGAATATCTGTGCTGAGATGCCGATACCTTGAATGCTGAAATTACAATTAACGTTTCCTCTATTGTCAGTGGTTGTTTGGATATCCGATACTGTTCCGTCTACGGTTACTCCACCGATACCGTTAGGACCCGGATATACCGTGTTGAACGCTACCTGTACTGTACCACGTCCTTCGTTCACCAACACAAAGTTAGTGTTTGAATTTACAAAAGCGGTTTGTCCGTTACGGAACATTACCTGGTTAGCTTCCATTACAAATTGTTTTGCCTGCAATGCTGCAACAGCGTCATCATAAGAGATGGTGTTCGCTACTTGCTCTTCTGCTTTCATCTTTGCACGCCTAGCGTCTCTTTCTGCTTTGCGTTCTGCTCTACTACTTTCCTGGGCAAATACGGTGTTCGCTGTGATGCCCAACATTACTAATGCTGCTAATGCAATAAACTTTTTCATACTCAATTTTTGTTTAGGTTTAATAAATTGTTCGTTATCAAGTTTATTGCAAAAACAACCTCTATGAAGGATTGTTCAC
>JAEXAJ010000180.1 GCA_023458215.1 Bacteroidota bacterium | reverse complement strand
TGCTTTCTTTTAGGCACGGATTACACGGATTTCACTGTTTCTGTTTACTTAATCCGTGTTATTCCGTGTAATCCGTGCCTAAAATATCATCATTATGTAAGCACTAATATACTTTTTACACAACCTCTTAGGGGGTCCGGGGGGTGCTTGATTCATTTCTTTCGCGTTTTGAGCTAAAAACTCCCTATTAAAAACTAATATATTGAGTATAGAAACACTAGTACCTTTATCAGCCTTCAGTGCCTTCAGTCTTCCGTATCGCCCTGATAAAGGGTATTCCGGCTGAAAGCAGTGCCGGAAAGTAAATCTTCAGCTTTCAGCGGAGGCAATTACATCGTCTGTTTGGGTAAAATGCATGGTCTGTTTACCCCGAACACATCATCTGTTTCACTCAAACACATCATCTGTTTCACTCTTCACTAAGTCTTACTCAAACCATACTCATTTAGTGTATGACATGGGCATGTCGTGCAATAGATTGCTTCTAGATAAAAAGCGTCCCTCTTATTGTCTGATAGCAAAAGGTATTTGTTTAAGCAATCAGCGACGATGCGGCTGAACCTTCCAAGCCTCTTATTCAACCCCGCCTTCAGCCGAAACACCTTCTGTCAGGGCGATGCAAAAGGCTGAAGGCACTGAATGCAGGAAACAGACGTAATGTTGGTCCGGCTTATTTCTTTGCGGTTTTGAGTTTTTTCACCACAGAGTATACAGCCTACGCAGAGTCTCAAAGAGTTTTTAGAGGTCTTGATAATAGAGGATAATAATTAAAAGCTTACAACCACTCTGTCCCCTAAACGCTTTGCCATAATACTTTTAATCTCGCGCAAATCGTTATAGCGTTTCATAATAGTGTTGCACTGTGTTTCGTCATTGATTACAGCGGGGTCTTGCAAAGCAAACATAATATGCTTTAGCTCCTCGCTGACGATGGCATATTTGAAGTTAATCATTAAAGTAGGAACCAATTCGAAAAGACGCTCCTCGTCGGTTACGATCTTCTGACTTTTAGAATGGTATTTGCTTAATTGGTAACGATTACTGATAAGTTCCACACTTAGTTTGCTGATGATGGTGTCGGGATGTGCCAGGAAATAGCGCTCGGCGGTGAACCCTTCATTATGAATACGTTCAGCAGCTTCCGATAGTATTTGTCGGTGGAGGGGATTATGGAAAGCAAGATCGTCTTGCTTTAAATCGTTGACTATATATTCGGTCACGGTGATAGGCGTCTCCTTGCCTTCTTCATCGGTGACGTTACACATTACTCTTTCTCCGTAACGAACTACCATTTGCAAAATCAGCCGTTCGTACTTATAAAACTCCTGACCTTCCTTGCCGTCTTGCGGGATGAAAGATACATACTCCTCCGCAGGTGGGAGGTTGTTGAATTCCGGTGGTGGAAAATGCCCGTCCGGAGCCCCGGCCTGTTCGATAAATGCTGCATCTTCCGGATAAGGAGGCGCAACATTGTCACCGATTCCCGCAGCGGCATTCGCAGCACCGGCAGCAGCAGAACGCCGTTCACGTTCCAGCCGTTCGGCAGTCTTTTCGGCTTGCGTTTCCCTCCGTTTGGCAACTTCGGATACCAGTAGTTTATCTTCTACACGCAGCAGTTGGGCGCATTCTTTGATATATACATCGCGCACAATGGCTTCGGGAATAATCGAGATGCTTTGTACCAGATTGCCAATCAACTCAGCGCGCTTTATCGGATCTTTACCCGCATCTTCCAGCAACAGATTGGTCTTGAAACGGATAAAGTCAGTCTCATGTTTCTGAATGAATTCCTGAAACTCAGTGGCGTTGTGCTTGCGCGCAAAAGAGTCCGGGTCGTCGCCATCGGGGAGAAGGCAGACTTTGATGTTCATACCTTCTTCCAGCAGCATGTCGATACCGCGAATAGATGCCTTGATACCGGCGGCATCTCCATCGTAGAGTACAGTCATGTTGTTGGTAAAGCGATGAATCAGACGTATTTGCCCCGGTGTCAGTGCCGTACCCGAAGAAGCTACCACATTCTCGATGCCCGATTGATGCATGGAGATAACATCCGTATAACCTTCTACCAGGAAGCAACGGTCTTGCTTCACAATGGCTTGTTTGGCAAAGTAAATGCCATACAGTTCGTTGCTCTTATGATAGATTTCCGATTCCGGCGAGTTGACATACTTTACTTTGATTCCTTTGGTGGCACTGGCAAGTACACGGCCGCCAAAAGCAACTACTTTGCCCGAAAGAGTGTGCACCGGAAAGATAACCCGTCCCCAGAAGCGGTCGCGCAAACGATGGTCGTCCGTCTCGTAGCAAAGCCCGGTCTTTATAAGAAAATCCTTCTTATACCCCTTTTGCATGGCTTCTTTGGCTAAGGCATCATGACTTTCGGTGCAATAGCCCAACTGAAACTTTTCAATGATATCGTCCCTGAATCCCCGGCTTCTGAAATAAGCCATACCGATGCTGCGTCCGTCTACATGGTTGCGCAGTATGTTCTGAAAGTAATCGCGTGCAAAGTTATTAACAATGAACAAGCTTTCGCGTTCGCTCTGCACGATCTTTTCCTCATTGGAAAGTTCCCGTTCCTTGATTTCGATGCCATATTTCTTGGCAAGATACTTCAGTGCCTCGGGATAGGACATTTGTTCATGCTCCATGATGAAGTGCACGGCATTGCCTCCTTTTCCGCAAGCGAAGCATTTGCAAAGCCCTTTTGCGGGCGATACATAGAAGGACGGGGTTTTGTCTTCGTGGAACGGACACAAACCTACGTAGTTGACACCGCGTTTGCGCAAAGTGACAAAATCAGATACGACATCGGTAATCTGTGCCGCATCCAGTATCCGGTCTATGGTGGCTTGATCTATCATGGTTGTTATTTGGGTTCGCAAAAATACATGATATTTCTTGAATTATCAAATATAGTAACCAACGAGAATAAAAAGTAACATATAAAACAAAATATCCAATTAAAAAGTCTACATTTGCAACAAATATTGTGGAATGTACAGATTCTTTGTAGCCTTATTATTCGTATGTATCTTGCACCCTTCGGTCGTGTTAGCCCGGTCGTTGGAAGATGAGACCGCAAAACCGGGATTTGTCTTGATATTGAACTCCTACTCTTATGACCAGGAATGGAGTACTACATTGGCAAAAGAAATCCGGAACAGCCTGGAAGCACAAAGAACGGGAATTCAGGTAAACATTACTTATGCCGGATTATCGGCTCGCACTTCCTATCTGGCAGACCGTTTTGCCATGCAAGGGGCTTTTGCATACGGCCGGTTGAGCAATCAAATTTTTATACCGAATGTATTGGTGCTCATTGGGGATGAAAGCTGGATGCTTTATCGCAATATGGACTTAAGGGGAATTTGGGAAAGAGTTCCGGTAGTGCTTTGCGGCGTTCACGACGAAGTGTTGAAAGATTATCGTTCTTTCTTTCCGGATAAGCAATTGCCCGATACTGCTTTTATCTCTTTAGAAAGTTCTGCCTCCGCTCTGAAAACGGCCGCTATTATTGAAACGGACTATACTTCGAAAACCCTGCAACTGGCCACTTCATTGGTTCCCCGCCTGCAAAAATTATATTATCTCTCCGATGGCGGTTATGCCGATACCTATACCAAGACAAAACTCGAACAAGGTTGTAGGCATGAGGGTATTACTTTTAGTGAGATATTAGTAGAACGCAGCAATGAGGCTTCTATGGTGAATTTCTGGGAAGAACTGCCTGCCGGATCAGTACTTGTTACCAATGGGCTACCCGTACCCAAAGGTGTACGTGTGCCGGTTCTTACGTTGCGCGATCAGGTTTATCAATCGGATATGCCGGCGGGTGGGTATTTTGCTCCTATTTCTGCCATTGCCGGCGAAACTGTAAAAGCAATCACTCATTTTATGGAAGCAGCTACAGCTGATAGTCTTCCGTATAGGGTGACTCCGCAGCCTGCTTATTATTTGAATCAGAATGCTTTATTGCATGCCGGTTTACGTTCGGCAGTTAAGAACTTGCCTGACGTGGTGAACCGTAATGTTCCGCCTCCCTTTATTGTCCGCCACATACGTATCATAGCTATCATACTACTGATAACCATTGTATTGGCGTTTATTTCTTTCCGAATGATTTATTCACGCCGTTACCGGCATAATTTAAATACCCTGTTTCAGCGTTATAAGTCTTTGTATGACGAATATCAGGTGGTGTACGAGAATATGCCTGTTGGTTTGATGTTGTTCGATACCGATGGAAATTTGTTGAAGCGTAATGCTGAAACTGACATGTTTTGTAAGCACTTCACCCGTCTGACTGCTAATGAATTCCGTCTTTTTGATCCGGGTTTTGTAGATAATGAAATGCGGGAAGCTCTCTTCAGTGAAAAACAGGTAACCAAGTTGGTCTATCAAGGAGAGTATTGTTACCGTATCCAATGCTGTCTGATCGTGGATGAAGAAACCGAAGCAACTAATATTCTGGTCATTGTAATCGATCATACGGATATCGAAAAAGAGAGAAAGGCTAAAGAAAAGATTTGCAATGTACTGAACTTTGCTATGAATAAGGCGGTGATCGGAGTGGCCCAATATAATTTGGTCGATGGAGTTGGCTTTGCTACCGATGCCTGGTATGATACCCTAAATATATCACGGGGTACGACTGATTTCTCGCAGATCCACCAATACCTGATGCCCGCCGACCGCGAGAAAGTAAAGCTTTATTTGGAAAAAGCCCGTTATGGCATATCCAGCTGCTTCCTCGAAAATCTGCAAATGCAAACCGAGACGGGGGAGTTACATTTTATACGGTATATGATACAACCGTTGGAGTTTGCTCCTCAAAGGGGACATATTATTGTAGCCGAACTGATACTTAATATAGATGAACAAATGGCTAGGGAGCAGGAATTGGAAACTGCTATGCGTGCGGCGGAAGAAGCCAGCCGCCTTAAAAATGCTTTTGTAGCCAATATGAAGGATGAAATTCGTGTTCCGTTGAAAGAAGTTATTCAATGTGCGCAGGAGTTGGTTTCTACCGACGATATGGAACGCCGGATTGAGTTGAATGCCCGTGTCGAAGCCGGTAATCATCAGTTATTGCAATTGCTGGATGAGATTATAAGTGTTTCTAAAGTCGAATTTAACGAGTAATATAAGAGTGTATATGAGGAGATATTGGATATTCTATAGCGTATCTGCCCTGCTGTTATTGTTGGGAATGACGGCGGTAGCTGCTGCCCCGGTCGAAACTTCGCTGGGGAAAAGAATACTCATTATCAACTCTTATGGCGAACACATTACTTGGAGCAAGGATATTGCTGATAGTTTGGAAAGAAAAATCCTTAAAATCCATCCGGATTGGATGGTTTATTCCGGCGATTTGAGAACGGAAAGTGCCGTGTATGCTACTGCAACCACCTTTACTTTGCGCTCTATTATATGGGGGTATGCCGAACGTACGCAAACAAGTGTAAAAGCTACCGATTTGGATATGGTTTCATTATTTGTACAAGATGATATACCCGATGCCCTCATTTGGATAGGTGAGGAAGGCTTTATGAACTACCTTTCGTATATAACACAACTAAGGAAATGGCGGAATATCCCCATGGTGTTGTGTGCCGTAAAAGATTCAATCTCGGCCTATGGATGGGCTCCCGAAAAACAGTTCCGTTTCGACTCAAAATATGGTATTCGTGATTATTCTATTGTAAGCAAACTTTTGTTTATTGACGATCCTTATATTGAAATGGCTAAAAAAGATTCGTCGATCCTGATTTCCAAAACATCTTGGGAAGGGAAGGAAGTCTGCAAACTTGATTTCAAAATGAATTATTCCGGTAATATCGTAAAACTTCCCATACGGCAAAACCTCGAATTGATTCATCGCATGCTACCCGATCTGAAAGAGTTGATATGGGTAGATGGGCGTTCTTATCGTAGTATGGAGACACAGGTGGAAGTGGAAAATACAGTAAAGAAGGTGATGCCCGGCGTGAAATACATGCGGATGATCAATAATTATCTGAATACAGATTCTATTTATGATGTAATGTTGGAGCCTGCCGAACATCGTGCATTCCTGACTTATAGCTGGAATATCAGTGGAGTACATAGCAAGCGTTCCGATCGGGAGATAGATTCGCTGTTTACCAATGTCGCAAGTGTACCCTTGTTTACCCTCACCAAACGTAATTTCAATAAAGATAATTACTGGGTGGGAGGCTGCTATTTGGATCTGATGAAATCGGCGGATCTTGCAATGAATTTGTTGGAACGGGCTGTTCAGGGGGATAGCATAATGGCTCTTCCTTTTGATACATTGTCGGAGTCGAAAATTGTTTTAAACCGTACGGCGGTGGAGCGTTACAAACTGGCTGATGTTGCTGACGAGATAGAGGGCGTGACGTATGTACATATTCCTCCTAGTTTTTTCCATAAATATGAAAAGCAATTGCTAGTGAGTTTACTTGTCATTGTATTGGTGAGTTGCTATAGCTTTATCAGTTGGCGGCGTAGCCGCTATAACAAAACAATTCAGGCTGACTATGCCCGTTATAAGCGCTTATACGACAAATTGCAAGTAATCTATAAAAACAGTTCTATTGATTTTGCGCTGTATGACGAAGAAGGAAAACGAATGCTGCGGATTATTAATGGCGCAATAGAAACATCGGATGGAAACAGCGACCTTTTTCTGGAGAATATTTTTGAGAGTCCCTACTTGAGCGATGACTTGAAAAAACAGATACGATTGCAGAAAACGGTGAATTGTGAAGTCTCACTTGATTATGTAGGTAAGCTGTCAAGAACCAATTTTGCAGAATCGGAGGTCTATCAATTGATTGTTAAACCGTTGCATGAAATAGACAATGACAATTCCTACTTTATGGCTATTGCCGTCAACCTGACGCCTACTATCAGGGAACGTCAGGAGAAAGAACGATTTGAAGGCTTGTTCCGCTTTGCTTCCGACTCGTCGCAGGTAGGCGTGGTGTTTTATGATGTAGGGACGGCTGTAGGTATGGCTACCGATTCTTGGTGCAAGAATTTGAACGAAGCGTTTGTCTCAGGCACATTCCCTACTTACGAACGGGTGCTAGGAGAAGATCGGGAAGCTTTATTAAAATTTCAAGAAACTGTGCGTTCGGGAAGAGTTCACGAGCCTTTGTGCAGGGATATACAGGTTTTGGATAATAACGGAAACACCCACTGGATTCGCCAACACATGTATTTCATACAGACTTCCAACCGATTGGTGGAACTGAGCCTTTACATTGACGAACAAAAACAAAGTGAGAAGAGGCTGGAAGAAGCGAAACAGCGGGCGGAAGAAGCTAATGAAGAAACACGGGGCTTCCTGAATAGTATCAGTCATGAAGTACGCACGCCTCTGAACTCAATTGTAGGTTTTTCTGTGGTTTTGTCTATGCTGGATAATGAAGAGAACAGAAATGAATATGCTCCCATTATTTTGCATAACATTCGCTTACTCGACGCATTGATTACAAACATCCTTGATTTGTCTGCACTTGATGGAGGTGAGGTAGACTTCTGTTATATGCGGAGCAATGTGGCTGATATCTTTCTTAACATGGAGTCTTATGTCTGCAACACTAATCTATATAATCGGTCGTTACAGTTTATCCGTGAGTTACCCGAAATTGAAGAAGAACGGTTTATTATTACCGACCGGGAGTATTTGCAGGTAATACTCTGGAACTTGCTTTCCAATGCGATGAAATTTACGGAGGAAGGAAGCATAACTTTGGGATATCGCAAGACAGAAGATGGCAGTTATTACTTCTATGTTACCGATACCGGTTGTGGCATTGCTCCGGAAGATCAGAAAAACATTTTCAATCGTTTTGTGAAGTTGGACGAGTATGCGCAGGGCACAGGTTTGGGATTAGCACTTTGCAAGAGTATTGTGAAACATCTGGATGGTGAAATCGGTGTGATCTCAGAAAAAGGAAAAGGCAGTACTTTTTGGTTTGTACTGCCTTCTCGTCGTATTATTTAATTTTTTCCCTTATTTTAGTCAGGTACTTCTTCATGCCTTCTGCATCTTTGTTATTGATAATTTCGAGCAGGTTCTTCAGTTCCAGGCGAACGTTTTCTACTTGCGCCGGGGTGCGTGGATTGAACAAAATCTCCTGAAGCAGATAATCGTCTTCACTTAACAACCCTTTGGCAATGGCCATGTGCTTCTTGAAGGTCGTTCCCGGTGCTTCCTGATGTTTCATCACTGCGGTAAAAACGAAAGTAGATACGAACGGAATAGACAAAGAGTAGGCTACCGTCTCATCATGTTCATCGAAAGTGTACTCAAAGATGTTCAGTTTCATGGTCTGATACAAATCTTTAAAGAAAATCTTTCCAAGATGATCTCCTTCACTGATAATGATAGCGTTCTCACTACTCAGGTTGCTGAGGCTGGCAAAAGTCGGTCCGAACATAGGATGCGAAGATACATAGCGGAATCCGCTCTCTTCATAAAACTTCTTTAACCCCGTTTTTACAGAAGCTATATCACTGATAATGCAATCTTTGGGCAATACGGGTAGCACTTGGTGGAATGCCTCCAACGTATATTTCACTGTAGCGGCATTGATAACCAATTCCGGTTCAAAATCCTTTATTTCGTCCAGCGTAGTGAAACGATAGGTGTTATAGACAAAACGCAACTGGTGCGGATTGACGTCGAACACGGCCGTCTCGTGCTGAAAACTCAGGATATCTGTGAAGAAAGAGCCCATCTTTCCGGCTCCAAGTATCAATATTCTCATAATAAACTGTATTTAGTTATAAGTTATAAGTGATTAGTTATTCGTTATAAGTGGCTTGTTATCTGACTGATCATATTTGACAATAATAGCAAATAACTTATAACTAATAACTTATAACTAGTTTTCCTCTCACTTATTAATAATTTCCATTTGCTGGCGTACACTTTCTTCGTGTATTGCTTCAAATACATGTTTTATAAATTCAGAATCCATGCCGCACAGTGCACCTTGTGCACCACGCTTGTCAAGGATCTCGTTGTAGCGTCCGGTTTGGAGGATAGTCATGTCATGTTCTTTTTTGTACATTCCGATTTCGCGTGCTACACGCATACGTTTTGATAACTCCTGGATAAGGTTGTTATCACATTCGTCAATCTGCTTACGAAGTTCGCTGAGATTTTCAGTACTTTGTGTTTCCTTACGGATAACGAGCAGATTCAGAATATAATCCAAGATATCCGGCGTTACTTGTTGTGAAGCATCACTCCACGCACAATCGGGATTACAGTGGCTTTCAATTATCAAACCGTTGAAACCTAGGTCCATGGCTTGCTGGGATAACGACGCAACCAACTCACGCTTTCCACCGATGTGGCTGGGGTCGCAGATGATGGGCAGATTAGGAATGCGTCGACGCAACTCGATAGGAATATGCCACTGGGGCAGGTTACGGTATATCTTCTTGTCATAGCTGCTGAAACCGCGATGGATAACTCCCAAACGCTTCAATCCGGCATTGTTGATACGTTCTAAAGCGCCAATCCATAAATCAAGGTCAGGGTTCACCGGATTCTTTACGAATACGGGGATGTCAACGCCTTTCAATGCATCAGCTATTTCCTGTACGGCAAAGGGATTGGCAGTGGTGCGTGCACCTACCCACAGAATGTCGATACCGGCTTTCAAGCACTCGTATACGTGCTTGGCAGTAGCTACTTCGGTAGAAACATACATGCCGGTTTCTTTCTTTACTTCTTTCAGCCACGAGAGGCCGTCTACACCGATACCTTCGAAACCACCCGGCTTGGTACGTGGTTTCCAAATACCTGCACGAAATATTTTTAACCCTTTATCGGCCAGTTGCTTGGCGGTAGTCATTACTTGTTCTTCTGTTTCAGCACTACAAGGGCCGGCAATTACTAATGGGCGTTTGTTTTCAACACCGTCGAGTACGATAGGTTCTAATTCGAGTTCCATATTCTTATCTTTTTTATTTATATTACTTCATTTCTTTAATACGTTTCAAAGCTTCGGCCAGCTTCTGGTCTTTGCAGCAAAGGGAGATACGGATGTATCGCTTTCCATTGCTTCCGAAGATAAAGCCCGGGGTGATAAACACTCTGGCTTGATGCAGCACGCGTTCGGTAAGTTCTTCTACATCGACGCAAGTATTGGGTATCTTTCCCCAAAGGAACATGCCTACCTGATTTTCATCGTAAGTACAGCCCAAGGCATGCATGATATCTCCTGCCAGCCGGCGGCGGTTACGGTAGTTCGTGTTGTTACCGTCGTACCAGTCTTGTTCGGCTTCCAGTGCTTTGGCGGCGGCCAGTTGCATGGCGCGGAACATACCGCTATCGATATTGCTTTTCACTTTCAGTATCCATTGCACGAAGTCGGCATTGGCGGCCAGCATACCGATACGCCAACCGGGCATATTGTGGCTCTTGCTCAAAGAGTTGAATTCGATGCAGCAGTCTTTAGCTCCCGGTACACTGAGGATGCTCATGGGGTTATCGTTCAAGATAAAGCTGTAGGGATTGTCATTTACGATAACTATATCTTTGCGACGGGCAAAGTCAACCAGCTTTTCGTAAAGTTCAGGTGTGGCGTTTGCTCCCGTCGGCATATTGGGGTAGTTGGTCCACATTAGCTTTACGCGACTCATGTCCATCTTTTCCAATGCCTCGAAGTCGGGCATCCAGCCGTTTTCTTCTTTCAGATCGTAATTGATGACTTCGGCACCCAAAATCTTGCTTAATGAGGTGTAAGTAGGATAGCCCGGGTTGGGAACCAATACTTGTTCGCCCGGATTGACGAAAGCCAGTGTAACGTGCAGGATACCTTCTTTTGAGCCGATAAGCGGTTGTATCTCGGTGTTAGGGTTCAACTCTACATTGTACCATTTTTTGTACCAATCGGCAAAACCACGGCGGAGTTCGGGAATTCCGACATACGGCATGTAACCGTGTCCGTCGGGGTTCTGTGATGCTTCGCACAGTGTTTGTATGGTCTTTTCAGAAGGAGGCATATCGGGACTGCCAATGCCCAAACTGATTACATCTTTGCCTTCGGCATTCATTTGTGCCACTTCTTTCAACTTCTTAGAGAAGTAGTATTCGCTTACGCTTGCCAGGCGGTCGGCAGGCTTTATTTTAGATGTTTGATTTTCCATCTTCATATTCTCCTAATATTTTAAGTTCTTTAGTTAAAGGGCTGATAGCTGCAATGGATTGTTTGTATCTCAGTACATTGTCGAAAACTACATCTACATAAAATTGATATTCCCATTCGCGTCCGATGATGGGCAACGATTGTATCTTTGTCAGGTTGATGTTATAAAAAGACAAGATGGACAATACTTGCGAGAGACTTCCTTCGGTATGAGGCAAAGTGAAAACCATGCTTGCTTTATTAACATCGTTATTGCGATGACGGTTCAACTCATCTACTTGCCAAGGATCCGCTACCACCAGAAAACGGGTGAAGTTGTGTTTGTTCGTCTCGATGCCTTCTTGCAGAATCTTCATTCCGTAGCGTTCGGCGGCAGCTTTGGAACATATCGCAGCATGTCCTTTCAGGTTTTCTGCCTTAATGATTTCTGCGCTTCGGGCTGTATCTTCGCCTTCCACTACTTTAATTTTAGGATGATGGGCGAGGAAGTCACGGCATTGCATCAAGGCGATAGGGTGGGAGTTGACCTCTGTGATGTCATCCCAATCTTCGTCGGGCAGGCAGACAAAACTGTGCGAGATACGCAATTTGTATTCTCCTACGATTTGCGTTCCGCTTTGGCGCAACAGTTCATTGTTGTGTAATAGACTACCGGCAATTGTATTTTCTATGGCGAGCATGCCTATTGTTTTACTGTCTTTCTTCACGGCTGCAAACACATCTTCGAAATCGGCGCAACAGATTAACTCTATTTCTTCTCCTGCAAAGTACTTGTGTGCGGCAATGTCGTGATACGAGCCTAATGTTCCTTGAATGGCTACCTTTTTCATCTTTATCTATTTGTTTTCTTAATTATGCTACAAAAAAAATCCCGCTTCCATACAATGGAGCGGGATCAGTATATTTACTTAGTTCTCTCTTTTCAGTTCTTAAGCATCCTGTCACTTGATACATACAAACTCCCGCTCTACTTTCTGGCTAAAGTAAAAGTAAAAAAAGAAGTAATATGCATAAGTAAATGACTTCATACTTGTATTATCTGTTTTTTTATTATGCGACAAAAGTAATGCTTTTCTTTTAGATACAAACAAAAAACTGTATTTTTTTTGAGGATAGTAACAAATTTACTTATTTTCCTTTTATTTGAACAACTACTTGAACCGGACGGTGATCGGATGCTATGGCTTCTTCAATAACCCTTTGTTGTTGTATATCAAACTCATATCCGTTCTGAGAGTATGCATAGATATAATCTATACACCGGTTGGGAAGGTCGGCCGGGAAAGTATAAGCAACAGTATCATTAAGCGTGACAAATTGTTTGGCCAGCATTTGCTGTGGCTTGCTGTCGGGGTTGGAATTCATGTCGCCTGCCAGGAAGATAGGTTTATGAATACCTTTCAACTCATTTAATATCAGTGGCACGGAAAGTAGCTGGTCTTCCGCAGTAAGTGATTGGTGAGTCGCGCAGAATACATAATCCTTGAACTCGGCAATTATCAGGGCGCGTTTTTCTTCCCTTCCGGGCATGGAAATGACTTCATACTTAATGGGGACTTCTTTAGATAGTATACCTATGCCGTAGCTGCCGCCCTGAAAGGGAATGGCAGATGCGTAAATGCCATGCATTCCGGTGTGCTTTTCCAATTCGCCTAGAGCATAAACTCCCTTATTTCGTTCGGTTATACTATCTAACTCCTGCAAGGCTACAATGTCCGGAGTGGTTTGTTGTATGACATTGGCTATGCGTTGGTAATCTTGTTTTTTGTCCATTCCGATGCAATTATGTACATTGTAGGATAGAATACTCACTTCGGCTTTTTGTGCAAAAGTTGGGACAAGTACTATTAACAGTAGCCAGGATAGTAATAGAAGATGTTTCATTGATAATGGTATTTGGTTTATAGGCCTAATATATTTCCGGTACTACCTCCCGGCTGGTTACCATATTGTCCGTTGAAGTTCCGGATATCCTTCGGGTTAAGTTCCAGTCCTTTCTTCATATCTTCCATGGAACCGTTTTTGTCTCCGTTCAAGAGCTTGGCACGGCCACGCTCGTGGTAGGCTTGGGCAAAATTGGGATTCAGTTCGATGGCTTCGGTAAAGAGTTCGATGGCTTCGGACAATTTCTTTTGTGCGATGTAGAGTTGCCCTAGATAAAGGAATGCCTGTTCATTGAATGGGTTTAATTCCGTTACATTGTGGTAATCATTTTCAGCATCTTCTTCGTTGCCGGTAGCTTCTTTGATTTTTCCACGTTGCAATAGGGCGCTCTCATCTTCAGGATCGTGTGCCAGAATGGCGTCGATGTCTTCCATGGCTTCTTTATATTGCTGCATGTTGGTCAAAGCTTCTGCACGCAATAAGCGGGCTTCTATAAAATCGTCTTTCAGTACGATCGCTTTGGTGAGGTGGGCAATACACATAATGCCGTCTCCCTGTCCATTATCCGCCTTGCCAAGCAAGTAGTGGGCCACGGCATTCCCTTCTTCTATTTCAATAGCCTTCTTGGCTGCTTCTGCCATAGCCGGATAATCTTCCTGCATATAACAAACATTAGCGAGGGTGATATAAGTGGAAGTATGTTCCGGTTCTTTTTTTATCATCTCTTCCAGCAATTTGCGACCTTCCTCTAACTCTTGGGTCTGAATATAGACTTGTGCCAGGTATCCCATTGTCTCGAAGTCCTCTTGAATAGCAAGCGCCTCTGTGAAACACTTGATGGCATAATCTGCACGTCCCATACGTTGGGCACGCATGCCATCGTACTTGAATATTTCAAAGTTCTTTTGATCGTTTTTTTGTTTCTCATCTACCGGCTTTTCTGTTTTGCCGGAGAAAAAAGATTTAAAGAATCCCATACGTAGTAAATTGAAAATTAAGAATTATAAATAAAAAAGAGAGAAATGGGGGTAAGCCGTATCTCGGTGACAAAAGTAATGAATTATTTTTTGATTTGCAGCATTCCGTTGACAGCAATTACTTGCTCTTTATCCAATAACTCATGCAGCAGATCGATTAATATTTCTTTCTCAACAGACAAGTGCTCCGCTAGGGCAGCCGGAGACATCGTTTGCCGGGATAAAACTTGAAGTATCTTCCCGGTGAGTTCTTCAGGCGGTAGCTGTTCGGGAATTTCTTTACTTTTTAAATGGATGCAGGTATCACATTGCCCGCAGTCGTGCTCGTTCTTTTCTCCAAAATAGCGTAATAGCATACGGCTACGACATGCAGTGTCGTTGGTTACATAATCCAATATGGCGTTTATTCGTTTCTCATATCTTTCTTTGCGTTCTTCGTATACGGTGTGGGATATTTGAAGATGTCGCATTTCAACGCGTTCGCGCGTGTATATTATATAAGGTGTCTTCTTCTGTGGAGTATAGCTGACAATACGCAACTTTGCAAGTTGGATTAGTGAATCATAGACCTGCCTGCGAGTAAGTCCGGTGCGTACGGCGAGCGAGTCTTCATTGATGAAAGCATAATCGGTGAAGACTCCGGTGTAAGAACGCAATACCATTTGAATGAGCTTATCCATATTTTCACCCATTTCCCGTAATTTGTAGAGCTCGTCCCGCCGGATCGTGAAAAGTAGGCGGGAAGCATTATCTTGCTCGTCGGTATATTCCAGATAACCGGCCTGAGTAAGTATTTTCAAGGCACTGTCTACGGGAACCGGGAAGTATTTGAATTTCCGGCAAAAGTCTTCTAGGTTGAACTCGCGTACACAATCTTGTCCGTCACCCATCGCCATTTGGTAATAATATTGCAGGTGTTCGTATACTTCTTTTATATACTCTTTCTCGGGGAAAGTGTCGGGAATACGCTTATGAAGGGCGGTTTTGTCCGATTTGGCATAAAGTATCACTGCGTATGCCTTTTGCCCGTCGCGTCCGGCACGTCCGGCCTCCTGAAAGTAGGCTTCTATGGAATCCGGTAAATCAAGATGGATAACAATGCGTACATCCGGTTTGTCGATGCCCATGCCGAAAGCATTGGTAGCTACCATCACTCGGCTTTCGCCCGTTTGCCAGCGTTGCTGCCGAATGTCTTTGGTGGCATTGTCCAGTCCGGCATGGTAGAAGTCGGCGGTGATATCTTCGTTATGTAAGAGTTCGGTGATTTCTTTGGTACGTCGGCGGTTGCGCACATAAATAATGGCACTACCGGGCATGCGGCGCAATATATGCAGTAGTTCTCCGGTCTTGTTTTCTGTATTGCGAACAATATAAGCAAGGTTTTTACGTTCAAAACTCATGCGGAACACGTTTTCCTCACGAAAGTGTAAACGAGCCTGAATGTCTTTCACTACTGCCGGAGTAGCGGTAGCGGTTAATGCAAGCACGGGCACACCCGGAAGCAGTTCTCGTATTTCTGCAATTTTGAGGTAAGCAGGACGGAAATCATAACCCCACTGTGATATGCAGTGACTTTCGTCCACGGTAATCATGCAGACATTCATCTTCGGTAATTTGGTACGGAAGATTTCTGTATCCAGTCGTTCGGGGGAGATGTAGAGGAATTTGAAGTTGCCGAAGATGCAATTTTCCAGCGTGATAATAATTTCCTGCCTGCTCATTCCTGAGTAGATGGCAAGTGCCTTAATTCCACGCTTCTTCAGGTTTTGTACCTGGTCTTTCATCAAAGCAATCAGTGGAGTAATAACAATGCATAATCCCTCCTTGGCTAGTGCCGGCACTTGGAAAGTAATGGATTTGCCACCACCTGTAGGCATTAATCCTAAAGTATCTTTGCCTTCACCAATACTGTTGATGATGTCTTCCTGTATACCACGGAAGTTATCATAACCCCAATATTGCTTTAATATCTCTTGGTACATAGTGTGGAAGGTAATAATATGATAAGGTGATTATCACTCCATCACCTTATCACTTCATCACTTTATTAATTGGGCTTAATATCTTCTATCTGCAATTGCACTTCCCCCCGTTTGTGGGTATTCTCTTCAATGGTGTAGCAGATATCGAACGAACGCTTGGATTTGATAAAACGTACATGCGAACTCTGTCCGAAGGCAATGCCGTTCATAACATTGTTCGATTTGTTGTCTACCAGTTCCAATTTGATATGTTCCTGGTCACGTCCCACTACTTTGCTGGTGCCATAGTCGTAGACATTGTGCGTACAGAATACCGGCTTTATATTGTCAGGACCAAAAGGATTGAATTTCTTCAGGTCGCTGAAGAATTTCGGAGTAATGTCTCTGAAGTCAATTTCAGCGTTGATATCAATCACTGCACTGGTCTGTTCGGGCAATATATTCTGTGAGACGAACTCTTCGAAGCGTTCCGTGAATTTTTGCACATTTTCTACTTTCATGGAAAGACCGGCGGCATACGTATGTCCTCCGAAGTTTTCCAGTAAGTCACGACAATGTTCGATGGCCTTGTAAACGTCGAAACCGGAAACAGAGCGGGCGGAACCGGTTGCCATATTGTCTGTACGCGTCAGTACAACTGCCGGGCGATAATAGACTTCCGTCAGGCGGGAGGCGACGATACCGATTACACCTTTGTGCCAGTCTTCGTTGTATATCACGATAGAACGGCGGTCGGCAAGCCCTTCCAGGTCGGTCACTATCTGATTGGCTTCCTCGGTCATGCTCTTGTCGAGGTCTTTGCGGGTTTCGTTGTATTGGTTTATCTGACCGGCTTTCTCCAAAGCGGTGGAGAAATCTTTCTCAATCAGCAAATCGACAGCTTCTTTCCCGTTCTGGATACGTCCGGATGCATTGATGCGAGGACCTATCTTGAATACGATATCGCTTACGGTGATTTCTTTTTCCGTCAGTCCGCAAACGTCAATAATGGCTTTTAAACCTACACTGGGATTGCTGTTCAATTGCTTTAGCCCGTGGTAGGCGAGAATACGGTTCTCTCCCATGATAGGTACGATATCCGAAGCGATGCTTACGGCAAGTAAATCCAATAAAGGAATCAGGTGGTGGAACTCAATGCCGTTGCTGATGGCAAAAGCCTGCATAAACTTGAAGCCTACCCCGCAACCCGAAAGGTGCTCGTACGGGTAAGTATTGTCTATGCGTTTGGCATTGAGGATAGCTACCGCCGGAGGTAACACGTCATCGGGCACGTGATGGTCGCAGATGATGAAATCGATACCTCTCTCTTTGGCATACGTAATTTCTTCAACGGCTTTGATGCCGCAATCCAATACGATAATCAGGCCTACACCGGTTTCGGCAGCATAGTCTATTCCTTTGTTCGAAACCCCGTATCCTTCGTTGTAGCGGTCGGGGATGTAGTAGTCAATGTTCGAATAGAACTGTTGAATAAACTTGTAAACCAGTGCTACTGCGGTAGTACCGTCTACATCATAATCTCCATAAACCAGAATGCGCTCTTTTTTTCCCATTGCTTTATTCAGGCGCTCTACAGCGACATCCATATCCTTCATCAGGAAAGGGTCGTATAGATCGGGTAGTTGCGGGCGGAAAAACTTCCGGGCATTCGTTGCCGTCGTTATTCCCCGCTCCACCAGCAATCCTCCAAGTATCGGGCTAATTCCCAATTCTTGGGCCAGTTGTTGGCTTGCTTCTGCCTGTTCGGATGTAATGGGTAGATAATTCCATTTGTGAGTCATTTTATATATTATTTTTTCTTTCTTCGTCTCAAGGTATTGGAGAAGGGGGATAAGTGCGGAAAAAGGCACTATTCTCCAACAAGCTGTAAAGGTATGAAAAACTCTTGAAACGTGTATGAAAAGAATAAAAATCTTTCTTTTATGGTCTCGAATTATTTCTTTATTTTTGTATCACTATAAATTTTAAAGAATAAGATTATGCTCACTTTTATCTCTTGTGCAAAGACAATGGCTTCACGTAGCTCTGTTGCTGTGCCCGAAGTTACGATTCCTAAGTTTGAAACGAATGCTGTGCAGAATGCATTGGAGATGTCCCAATATTCGGCAGGTGAACTGGAAAAACTTCTGCGGGTGAATGCGAAGATTGCTGCTGAGAATCGTTTACGTTTTCATGATTTCTGTTCGGAAGATAATCGTGCGATGCCGGCAATTTTTGCTTATACGGGCGCAGTTTATAAACGTATTCTTCCTAAAGATTTCACGACGGATGATTTTTATTATGCGCAAGATCATCTGCGCATCACTTCTTTTCTTTACGGATTACTCCGCCCCTTGGATGGCATCAAGCCTTATCGCCTGGAAGGGGATGTACGTCTGCCCGAAAAAGGAGGTATCTCTATGTTCGACTACTGGAAACCTATACTTACGGATTACTTCATTGCCGAAATCCGGCGTCAGGGCGGAGTACTTGTGAATTTGGCAAGTGGCGAGATGCAGGACTTGTTCGATTGGAAGCGGGTAGAGCGGGAAGTACGTGTCATTACTCCCGAGTTTCAGGTACGGAAGGGTGGAGACCTGAAGACGATCGTTATATATACCAAAATGAACCGTGGAGAAATGGTACGTTCCATTATTAAAAATCGTATAGAGAATCCCGAAGACTTGAAAAACTTTACATGGGAGGGGTTCGAGTTTGATGAAGAGCGTAGTGGGGGCAATCATTTACAATTCACTTTATTCTCTTGATTCCCTTTTTCCCATATCAGAAAGTTGATTTCAATGGTTTGCAAGACTACTTTCCCTATATATTAATGTATATATAAGCTGAATGAGTGCATGTTTGAGTAGTTTTACCTCTTAGCTTTGAGAGAAAGTTCTATAAATATTACGGAGCTTTCAGTTTATTATGGATATATCTTCTCTGTTTTACGCAATATGAGGAACTTAATACGCAAATAAGGATACTAAAAAAAAATGAATCTCCTACTTTTGCGACAATTAAAGCTTTAGAATACTATATTATGGAACGAAAGTTTTTACGAACAGTTGGTGTATTAGCCTTAGTTATATCTTTATTCTCTTTCACAGCTTGTGCAGGAAAGCATAAGGCTGTTGTGGGTATGCAGGAAAGTAGTGTTGTCTTGCAGTCTGAATGGATGAAGGGGCTTCCAGATACTCTTCCTGTCTGTAAAATCTCTATTCCCGGTACGCATGATAGTGGCACAACTAAAGGTGGCCCTATGCTGAAAACACAATCATCAGATATTTCAGCCCAATTGCAGCAAGGCATTCGAGCTTTTGACATCCGTCTGCAGAAGAAAGACAATAAATTGGGAGTCTATCATAGTTATGCTTTTCAAGATATTTATTGGGAAGACAATGTGTTGCCCGATTTTCTTCATTTCTTGCAAGAGCATCCTACTGAAACTTTGATTGTCTCATTGAAGAAAGAAGGTGGAGAGTTGCAGGATTATGCATCTTTACTATCGACTTCATTGAGTGATGCATCCAGCCAATCCTATTTTGTAATGGACTTTTCTCCGGAACTAACATTGAAGGATTGTCGTGGAAAGATTCTCTTTCTACATAGGGATCGTGCTATGGCCGAATATCCAGGAGCTGCCTGTTTGGGTTGGAAGGATAATGCCACTTGCGTGTTGACTCTTCGTAATAATAAAGGACTGGATGGTTTTGTACTGCTTCAAGATGAGTACCAATATGAATCGGGCTCAAAAAAGGAAGCCGAAAAGAAAATAAAGGTTTGTATGCGGAACTTTGATAATATTTCCTCTGAACCTGCGTCTTCACGGCGTTGGGGAATTTCTTTTGTGAGCGCCACGGGCCTGCCTTTAGGTACACCTCTCGTCTTTGCCAGTCAGATTAATAAGCCAGTAACGGATTATATCAAGAAAGTCGGTAAAAAGAATTATGGCATTGTCTTTATTGATTTTGTGAATGATAAAGAAGGAAGTGATTTAGTGCAATGTTTGATTAGCAGCAATTTTGATTGATATCGTTTTTTTTCTTTTATATAAAGTTTACTGATATCTGGCCCTTCGGTTTTATATCACCTATATATACAAGCTACATATGTGGCAAGTGACTGTTTATGCAGTCTTATCTTCACGCTTTGTTTTAATAAATGCCATTGCATCTTTGCGCAAAATGAAGATTTAATTGCGCAATTGTGGATATATATGGTTTTTGTAATTTCTACATTTGCATTTGTAAAAACCATTAAAACAAGATACTATGAGGCTGGCAATTGATCTGGGAGGAACAAATATTCGGATTGCACAAGTAGAAAACGGTGCATGTCTTAACACGACTTCCGTACCTTGCATGGCGCAACACGATGCTTCTACCGTCTTGAAGCAACTTTCCGGGCTTATTGAAAGTGTAATGAATGATCAGGTAGAAGGAATTGGTATTGGAGTTCCTTCGATTGTGGATGCCAAGAACGGTATTGTATATAGTGCGGCCAACATCTCTTCGTGGAAAGAGGTACACTTGAAGGAGATTCTGGAAAACGAATTTAAGGTGCCGGTTGCTGTTAATAACGATGCAAATTGCTTTGCTCTAGGTGAAAGTTTGTTTGGCGAGGGACGATCTTTTAGTAATCTTGTCGGTGTAACCATTGGAACCGGTATCGGGGCAGGTGTTATAATCAATCACTGTTTGTATAGCGGGCAATATACCGGCGCCGGTGAGATTGGTTCACTTCCTTATTTGGACTCCGACTTTGAGCATTATTGCAGTAGCTTTTTCTTTAAACAGTATCATGTTACTGGTGCTTTTATTGCTGAAAAAGCTAAACAAAATGATAAAGCTGCATTAGAGGTATGGAATGCATTTGGTGTGCATTTTGGTAATCTTATGAAGGCAATTCTCTATACTTATGCTCCTCAGGCTATCATTTTAGGTGGTGGTATCTCTGCTGGTTTTTCATTGTTCGAGAAGACGATGATGGAAACTATGAATGATTATCCTTATAAATTGATATTGAATGAATTACGTATAATTGTTTCGGCTAAGAAAAACATAGGACTATTGGGCGCTTCGGCTTTGATAGACTAGTAAACGATAACCTTTGGGGTTTCATTTCGCAAGGTGAAAGAGTATCTTATTCCTTTTGACACACAATAGTAATATAGACTAACGACCTTTGCCGAAAATTTAGGGAATCCATATTATTAACTTTAATTTATTTGTACATGAAACAGGCAAATCCAAGAATCTTTCGAATGATTCTAACCCTATTCTTAGGGATGCTCTTGTCAGTGGGTGCTTATGCACAGCAAGTTTCTGTGAAAGGAACAGTAAAAGATCAAACCGGAGAACCGGTAATTGGTGCCAATGTCCTTGTGAAAGGCACTACGAATGGAGTTATCACAGATCTTGATGGTAAATTTGAATTATCAGCTGGCAAGAATGATGTGCTGGTAATCAGCTTCGTTGGTTTTACTAGCCAAGAAGTGCCGGTAGGCACCGGTAAACCTCTGATGGTTATATTAAAAGAAGATACGGAACTTCTGGAAGAGGTTGTAGTATTGGGTTATGGTGCGGCGACTCGTAAGCAAGATTTGTCAGCCTCTGTTGGTGTAGTGAGCAATACTGATGAACTGACAGCCCGTCCGGTAAGCTCTACCGAAAGTATGCTGCAAGGGCAGTTGGCAGGTGTGACGATTCAGGCTGATGGTGGTGATCCTACTTCAAGCCCAAATATTGTGATTCGCGGACAAGGCTCGCAGAATGGAGATAACGTGCTTTGGGTAGTTGATGGAATTCCGGGGGCACCTATTTCTTCAATGAATGACATAGAGTCAATTGTAGTATTGAAAGATGCTGCTTCAGCAGCCATCTACGGAGCGCAATCTGGTGCAGGTGGTGTAGTTCTGGTTACTACCAAGAAAGCTAAAGAAGGAGCACCTTCCTTGACTTATGATGCTACTTTCGGTATTCGTCAAGCCACCAATTTAATCAAACCCTTGAATGCCGAGCAACAGATTGAGATGCGTAAACTGTCTTATGCTAATGCTGGAATGTCTCTTCCTTTGGGATGGGACGTTACAAAGAATCCTTGGATAGGTACTACACGTACTGACTGGATGGATGCTATTTTCCGCACAGCATTTTATCAACGTCATAACGTAGCCTTGAATGTAGGTACAGAAAATTTTTCAAATCGTATTTCATTTGCTTACGATAATGATGAAGGTGTTTTGATTAATACATTCAAAAAGAATCTCACATTGCGTTATAACGGTAAGATGAAGTTGAATAAATGGGTGAGCATTAGCGAAGATTTAGTATGGCAGAATACCTCAAGCCGTTCTAAAGACACAGATAACGATGCTTATACAGGTCCTATTCTTTCAGCTATCTATATGCCAGCCAGTGCATCTATATACAATCCACTGGACGGGTCTTATGGAGGTGTTACTACAGAAGATCCTGAGTATATAAAGAAGTATGGCTCAAATTTCTCGGACATTCATGGTGATGCTGTCAATCCGGTACGTCTGCTTGAAGCCGAAAACCTCTATAATATGACCAGTGATGTATGGAGTACTACTTCTTTGGATATCGCTAATGTAGTACCGGGGCTGAAATTTTCAAGCCGCTTTACCTATAATTTAAGAACTAATCATTATAAAAAGTTCAATCCTATCCGTGATGAAGTAGGTAAACCTGATTTATCGAATAATCTGCAAGAAACGACCTATCGTACGGATGCATGGAAGACTGAGAATACATTGACCTATGACAAAACATTCGGTGAACATACCATTGGTGCATTGCTTTCTACTACAGCCGATCATTATGAAAGCCGTGGACTACAAGTTACTGGTAAGGATTTTGCTGATGAATCGGACTTCTTACAATATCTGGCATACGCAGGAAAGACCGAAGCATCTGACTACTTGACTGGACCTGATGCTAATGTGTCACTTATTGCCCGTTTGGCCTATTCCTATAATGACCGTTACTTCGTTACCGCTTCATTCCGTCGTGACTATGCAGGTCGTTTGCCCAAGGAAAATAATCATGGTGATTTTCCTGCTGCTACACTTGCATGGAAGATTTCTAATGAGAAGTTCTTTAAGAAAAGTGATTTGATCAGCTTGCTGAAAGTGCGTGCATCTTGGGGACGTGTCGGCAACTTGGGCTCTATCTCCTACAACTACAAATCCGCTTTGTTGAAAAAAGCCCAGTGGGGTGAGCAAGCGCAGTATGGACCTGAGTCTAATACAATTTGGAATAACTTTGTATATAATTACCGAGCACTAAATCCGAATTTGACTTGGGAGACTTCCGAACAAACCGATTTAGGTGTAGATGTGGAGATGTTTAAGAATCGTTTGTCTTTATCATTAGATTACTTTGATAAGCGTACTTTCAATTTGATCCAAACGCAAACGATTGACTGGCCTACTACTATGGGTATGGATGCTATGCTAATCAATCAAGGTGAAGTGCGCAATCGTGGTTTCGAAATCCAAGCAAATTGGAATGATCGGATTAATAAGAATTTCTCTTATTTTGTATCAGGAAACTTCTCTTATCTCAAAAATTGGGTTTCTGACATAGGTGTGCGTAATGCCGCCGGCGAACCGGGTGTATGGACAAACGACAAGAGATTCCGTACTATACCTTATGTAATGCAGACTGCTGAAGGCCAACCTTTGAACTCTTTCTACCTGATTAAAACAGATGGTCTTTTCCAAAGTGATGCCGAAATTGCCGCTTGGAACAAGGAGCATGGTTCTTACGTGACCAACTCTAATGGTGAAAAAGAATGGGTAGGTATCCAACCGAATGCCAAACCCGGTGACCTGAAGTTTGTTGACTACAACAACGATGGTAAGATTACTGATGCTGACCGTCAATATATGGGCAATGCAACTCCCAAAACAACGTTTGCCTTTACATTGGGACTTACTTACAAGAAATTGTCATTCAGTGCTATGTTTCAGGGTGTAGGTGGTGCACAGGCTCTCTATGTAGGAAAATCAATGTTGCTGAGTGATGTAGAAGGTAACTTCAACCGTTCCAGTGAGATATTGAATGCATGGAGCCCTGAGAATACAGGTTCAAGCATACCTCGTTTGTCAAAGAATGATCCTAACGGTAACTTCAACAGAGCATCTGATTACTATCTGGAAAATTCTTCTTACCTGCGTTTGAAAAACGTAACTCTCTCTTATGACCTGAGCGATGTATTCCGTAAGTGGTCTCATTTGAATGAACGCAACAGTCGTATGACTGTTTACTTCAGTGGTGAAAATTTGGCTACCTTTACTGGATATTCAGGTATGGATCCGGAATGTGGTGGTTGGGATGCTTTGAAGTATCCGGTATCACGCGTTCTCTCTGTTGGCGTAAAATTGACTTACTAATTACTAATTGAGAAGAAGATTATGAAAAAGAATATATTATTTTTCGCAATGTCTGCCACATTGCTTATGAGTTCTTGTAGCGACTTTCTAGATGTGCAGCCTGAGGGAGACCCTACTACAACAACTTATTTTAAGAATGACTTGCAAGCTATTGACGCTGTCGATGCATTGTACGAAAGATTCCATCAGGAAGCTCTTTATGGACGTGAATTATTTTGGGAACAAGGTGCTGCTTGTGACATTGTATGGGGAAAGACTCGTGACTATCCCACACTTGCTACGATGAAATACACCGGTAATGAAGGTCCTCTAAATGACACCTTCAAAGCATTGTATGTGGTAATGGCACGTTCAAACTGGGTGATTCAGCAGCTGCTTAACAAAGAGAAAAAAACTACTCTTAGCGCTATTGAGAAAAGAAGCCTTGGTGAAGCTTTCTTTACTCGCGGTTGGGCTCACTTCTTGGTTGCATACCGCTATGGACTTAAAGAGCAGGGCGTTCCCTTCGTACGCTATGAAGACTTTGCAGCAGGTTACGATAACTCTGTTCCTCCTCAGCAAGCATCTGTAATTGATAACTATAAGCTGATCATTGATGATATGGATAAGGCTATAGAATATCTGCCTCGTTTTGAAGAGTATGGAGCGAATGATAAAGGACGTGCTCATGATGCAGCTGCAGTCGCTTTCAAAGCGAAAGTTTATGCATATTGGGCTACTTGGGATGCTACACAGTGGAGTAATGTGATTTCCATGGTCGATGAGTTAGAGACTACTTACGGTCGTGACCTGGCTCCTACTTACGATAAGTTGTTCTCTTCTGATTTCGCTGACTGGTGGAATAAAGAATATATATGGACTATTCCCGGCAATGGAGGTTCACAAGGTGGTGGATCTGAATTTCCCGGCGTTATCCTCGAAAATAAAGCATGGGGTAAATATAATGGTTGGGGACAGATTAAACCCTCTTATGATATTTATGCAGAAATGCTGAAAGACGGTGCAGGCAACAGTCGTTTGGTGCGTTCCATATTGGAGTATGGTCAAGAGTTCCAATTGCTGGGTGAAACCCGTACATTTTGGTCGACCTCTGACGTAGAAGCCGGTTTCATGATTAATAAGTATATGGATCCTTTCAAGTATGAGGATGCTGCTAATAAAGGCTATATCAATACAAATGGTAATTGGCCCACCGTACGTCTTAACTTCCCGATTATCCGTTTTGCTGAGATGTTGCTCTTCCGTGCTGAGGCCTATCTGATGACCGATAAAGCCGATAAAGCTACATTGGATTTGAATCGTATTCGTAAGCGTGCCGGTTTGAAAGAATTGACGGGTATAGCTACAATGACCGATTTGTATCACGAACGCCGTTGTGAATTGGCATTCGAGTTCACAGATCACCTGTTCGACTTGAAGCGTTGGCATCGTTCAAGCAATACCGAAATCAAGGCATTGGCTGCTGCCGAGTTGAATGCACGTCCACGGGTACGTAGCTATGAAAATCGTCAGGACCCTGCTTCTAAATTTGAGATAACATTGTATTCTGACTATACGGATAAAGCTGCATATCAGGATTATATGATGGTATTCCCTTATTCGCCGGATCAGGTTGTCAAGTCTAATGGTAAGCTGAAACAGAATCCTCAATACGACTAATGCTTTACTTGATAATCGTTTAGAACCATAAAATAGACCTCATTGCCATTGGTCTTCTTTGCAAGAGCCGGTACTTGCGGGTATCGGTGCTTGCAGAGTTTTACTATTTTTGCAACATTGATGCAAAACTGTGTGCATCTCTTATTGAAAGCGATATCTTATACGTCGCGACTAAAAACCTTTTAAACTGGTAACCTGATGAAACTAAGAACTCTTACTTATGCAATTGTTGCATGTTCTATTTGCTACTCTTGTACATCCGGCAAGCAATCTCCTGTTGATTATGTTAATCCTATGATAGGTACCGGTTTCCACGGACATACTTATCCGGGGGCAACCGTTCCCTTCGGTGGAGTGCAACTAAGCCCTGATACCCGCATGGGGAACTGGGACGCTTGCTCAGGATATCATTATAGCGATTCTACCCTGATGGGCTTTTCACACACACACCTGAGTGGAACCGGCTGCATTGATCTGGGTGATGTGCTATTCCGTCCCACTACTCAAACGCTGAACCTGACTCATGAAATCATTTGTCAACCAGCTATGTTTTCACATAAAGACGAGAAGGCATCAGCCGGCTATTATTCTGTTCTTTTAAATGAAGAAGGGATCAAGGCCGAGTTGACTGCAACTACCCACGTAGGTATGCACCGTTATACTTTTCCTTCCGGCAAGGCAGCATCTATTATAATAGACTTGGCTCATTCTCTTGATAACGACGTGATTTATGAATCGAGTATTGAGCAGACTTCTGAAAACGAAATTACGGGCATGCGGAAGTCCGGAGGCTGGTCCGAAAACCAATACGTTTATTTCGTAGCCCAGTTCTCAAAACCTTTCCGCTCTGTGTCTCTTGCACAGAATAAAAAGTTGGTTGCTGATAGTACGCAACTTACTGGCAAAAACTTACTGGCAGTTCTCAGCTTCGACGAGGCCGGCAGTGAGCCAGTGATTGCCAAAGTAGGAATCTCCATTGTGAGTGCCGAGAATGCCCGCAAGAATTTGGAACAAGAGGTGAAAGATTTCGATTTTGACGCAGTGCATTCTGCCGCCCGGACTTCCTGGGAAAAGGCACTTTCTGCTATTACCGTAGAAGGAGGCAGTGAAGATGATTTGACAGACTTCTATACAGCCATGTATCATACGATGGTGGTGCCCAATACTGTAAGCGATGTAAACGGTGAATACCGCCGCCATGATATGAAGATAGCACAGTTGCCGCAAGGTGAAGTTCAGTATTCCACATTCTCACTTTGGGATACCTTCCGTGCCTGGAATCCTCTAATGACGCTGATTGATACTACTTTGGTAAACAATATGGTTCACTCTTTCCTAAACATCTACGATGCTTCGGGCGAACTTCCTATTTGGCCATTGTCAGCAGGAGAAACGGGTACTATGATTGGTTATCATTCGGTTTCTGTTATAGCTGATGCTTATCTGAAAGGTATCAGAGGCTTTGATGCCGAGAAGGCGTTAGCCGCTATGGTAGTTTCTTCTGAAAAGAATAAGAAGGGAGCCGACTATTACATGCAGCAAGGTTTTATTCCTTCAAATATTAAAAAAGAATCCATCTCCTGTTTGCTTGAGTTTGCTTACGATGACTGGTGTATTGCTCAGATGGCAAAGGCAATGGGAAAAGAAGATATTTATAAGACATACATCGAACGTTCACAGAACTATATCAATGTATTCGATGGCTCTACCCGATTCTTCCGTGCAAAACGAATGGATGGTAATTGGGAAACTCCTTTTAACCCTCTTGAAGTAGGGCGTGCTTATACGGAAGCCTCTGCATGGCAGTATCGTTTCTTTGTACCTCATGATGTATATGGAATGGAGCAGTTATTCGGTGGCAGAGATGCTTTTGTAACGGCACTTGACTCTATATTCACTGTAGAAGGTGGTGTAGAAGGTGATTTGGTAGATATTACCGGTGTGATAGGGCAATATGTACATGGTAATGAGCCGAGCCATCACATCGCTTACTTATACAATTATGTAGGTCAACCCTGGAAGACACAGGCTATGACACGTCGTCTGCTACACGAAATGTATCATCCCACTCCGGAAGGTATCATTGGCAATGAAGACTGCGGACAGATGTCAGCATGGTATGTATTATCGAGTCTAGGCCTCTATTCCGTTTGTCCGGGAAGTAATGAGTTTGCCTTGACTACTCCATTGTTTGAGAAGGCAACTATAAAATTGGCAAATGGAAAAGCACTGACCATCACCGCTAATAATCCGAAGAAGAATATATATATAAGTAAGGTGTCACTGAACGGAAAGCAGATAGATGCGAATTTCATCACTTATGCCGACTTGATGGAAGGTGGCGAACTACGTTTTACATTGACCGATAAACCAGACATGACAAGAGGAACTTCTGCTGAAGCTTCACCCTATTCTTACACTAAAGAACCGGTCGTTTCTATTCCCTATGTGGATAGAGATTTGAATCTGTTTATGGATAAAACGGCTATTGTTTTGGTTACCACTACTCCGGAAGCTACAATCAGATATACATTGGACGGAAGTGAACCAACGGAACAGTCTCCGCTTTATGCAAGCCCTTTCGATATAGATAAAACGACCCAGGTGAAAGCAAAAGGATTCAAAGAAGGTTTTCGTCCAAGTAAAACTTTGTCTATCTTAGCAACCAAAGCTGAATTGAAAGCTGCACTTCCGGTACAACCTACTCAAAATGGTACGTCTTATAAATACTTTGAAGGTCTTTACCATAAGGTAGCGGATGTAGAAAAGAGTCCTTTACTGGAATCGGGTGTCATGCCGGAACCTTCTATCAAAGGAGCTAAGCAGGAAGATCATTTCGGATATATATTTACTGGATTGATTCATGTGCCCGAGGATGGAGTATATACTTTCCAGACCCGTTCGGACGATGGTAGTGTATTGTACATCGACAATGAGGAAGTGGTGAATAACGATGGTTCGCATGCGGCTATTCCTGCTACGGGAATGATAGCCCTGAAGAAAGGATTTCATGCTTATAAACTTTATTATTTTGAAGATTATGAAGGTGAACATTTAAGCTGGGCATGGAAACTTCCTTCTGCGAAGGAGTTGTCGCCCATACCTGCTTCGGCTTTATTTGTGAAATAATTATTAATATATAATTGCCATGAGAAAATTATTTTTATTAGTTTTACCGCTATTAGCTGCATTAAGTAGCCAGGCGAAGCAATCCGCACCCGCATCGGCGCCAGTTAATGTAATGACTTTCAATATCCGATATGACAATCCGGAGGATAGTTTGGATAACTGGAAGTTCCGCAAGGACCGCGTGGCAAATGCTATCCGTTTTTATGATGCCGATATCGTGGGGACACAAGAAGTGCTTCACAACCAACTGGAAGATCTCAAACAGCGTCTGCCTGGGTACGGTGTGATTGGAGTAGGCCGTGAAGACGGAAAAGAAAAAGGAGAATACAGTGCATTGTGGTACAAGAAAGACCGTTTTACACTGTTAGATTCTGGTTACTTTTGGTTGAGTGAAACTCCGGAGGTTGCCGGTTCTTTGGGTTGGGACGGAGCTTGTGAACGTATAGCTTCATGGGCAAAGTTACAGGATAAGATAAGTGGTAGAAAGTTTTTCGCATTGAATACTCATTTGGACCATGTCGGGGTAGTAGCCCGACGTGAAAGTATCAGTCTTATTTTGGATAAAGTAAATAAACTGAGTGGAGGACTACCGGTGATTGTTACCGGAGACTTCAATGCTAATCCGGATTCAGATGTCATCAAGCATGTGACTGATCCAAAGAATTCGCAACATTTAACTGATTCTCGCCAGATAGCTGCCATTGTCTATGGTCCGGCATGGAGCTTCCATGATTTCGGAGGAATCCCTTATGCCCGTCGTCCCTTGATTGACTATGTATTTGTACGCAATGGGTTAAAAGTGTCGAGATATGGAGTTTTGGCGGAAACAGAAAACAATGCATTTTTGTCTGACCATGCACCTATATTGGTAACAGTGGAATAGGTACTGATATGGAAAGCTGATGACCTGTATTAATAATGAAAAATTTGAATACAATGAATAGAATATTGAGAATTTGTACACTCGCAGTATTGATTATTGCGTTATTGCCTGTCGGCATGTCAGCGCAAAGCCGTCGTGACAAAGAGCAAACTTATGTATTGGAGAATCCGTATGAAGTAACCAAGATAACGCCTCCTGAAGGGAAGAAGGTTAAGAATGTGATTCTGATGATTGGCGACGGTATGAGTTTGATGCATGTATATTCTGCATGGACTGCCAACCGTGGAAAACTGTTCTTGGACAACTGCCAGACTGTAGGTTTGTCAAAGACCTATTGTGCCAATAAGCTGATTACTGACTCCGGTGCAGGCGGTACGGCCATTGCTACCGGACAGAAGACGAACTATCACTCCGTAGGCGTAGATACCGAAGGGCGCCCTTTGAAATCATTGGTAGACTTGGCTTCAGCCAAAGGCAAATCAACCGGTATAGCTGTTACCTGCCGTCTGTGGGATGCTACTCCTGCCGACTTTTGCTGCCATAATAAAGACCGTGATGCCGAAGCTGCCATCGTGGCGGATTATGTGGATTGTAAAGCCGACTACGTATTTGGTGGTGGCGCTAAACTTTTTGAAAACCGTGAGGACGGACGTGATCTGTTTAAGGAACTGCGCAACAAAGGTTTTCAAACTCCACGTAGCTGGGATGAGTTGGTTGCTATCAACAAAGGCAAAGTATTCGCCGTGCCCTATCCTGAAGATACTCCTTTGCCTGCCGAACGTGGTGACCTCTTGGCACGTGCTTCGCTGAAGGGTATTGAATTGCTGAATCAAAACAAGAACGGATTCTTCATGATGGTGGAAGGTTCACAACTCGACGACTATGGGCACTTCAATGACATAGATCTGTTGATGCAGGAAACTCATGACTTTGACCGTACCATCGGTGAAATGTATAAGTGGGCTGCTCAAGACGGAGAAACATTGGTGATTGTTACTGCCGACCACGAAACCGGTGGACTTACTTTGGTGGATGGAGACTTGCAACAAGGCAAGATTGTATGCAAATTCTCTACGGGAGGTCACAGTGGTGTAATGGTACCGGTTTATGCTTTTGGTCCCGGTGCCGAGGAGTTTACCGGAATCTTTGAAAACACCGCTATCTTCGACAAAATAAAGAAATTGCTTGATTTGTAACTAAAATAACTATTTCCCATGCTGAAACACATTTTATTGGTATGCTTGCTTTCTGTATCTACAATGCCCCTGCTGAAAGCTCAAAGCTGTGGCAATGATGAAAAGTATCGATTGCCTTACAAGAATACGTATGTAAAGGAACCGTTGGTCACCGAGAACGAGTATCGTGTAGCTAAGCCTGAGACGATTACACCGAAAAGCTTTGATGAAGCTCGTCAGATTCTCCCTAATCCCATTTGGGCAGGGCATACCAAGGAACTTGAAATGTATTGGAAGGCATGGGAAATAGCTATCGGTAATATTCGTGCTCCGCAAGCAGGCTCCGGATTTGTGTCCAGCTATCTGGATACAGCTTATAATGGAAACATCTTTATGTGGGATTCCTCTTTCATTCTGATGTTTGCACGTTACGGTACTCGTTTCTTCCCTTTTCAGCGTACATTGGATAACTTCTATGCCAAGCAGCATCCCGACGGTTTCATCTGTCGCGAGATAAAAGCGGATGGAGCGGACTGTTTCGAACGTTATGATCCGGTAAGTACCGGGCCGAACCTGATGCCTTGGTGTGAGATGGTGTATTATCATCAATTTGGTGATACGGAACGTCTGCACAAGATATTCCCGGTGCTTTGCGCCTATTACAAATGGTTGAAACTGAATCATACTTGGCAGAACGGAACCTATTGGTCGAGTGGCTGGGGTACAGGTATGGACAATATGCCTCGCGTCCCCGAGGGATACAGTCCTATCTACAGCCACGGTCACATGGTGTGGTTAGATACTAACTTGCAGCAACTCTTTACTGCCAACTTGCTGCTCGAAATGGGATTCTATTTGGAGCGTTGGCAAGAGATTGAAGAGTTTGAAGACGAAGCCAAGATGCTGAAAAAGTATATCCATGATAATCTTTGGGATGAAAAGACCGGTTTTCTCTATGACCAATATGCCGATGGAACACTTTGCCCCACCAAAGGAATAGGTGCCTACTGGGCATTATACACTGATGCCTTGGATTCCTTGCAGACAGACCGCATGGTGAAAGAACTCGATAATCCCGCTACTTTCAATCGTAAATATCGCATCCCTTCTCTATCTGCCGACCATCCTAAGTATAAGGACAACGGACGTTACTGGCAAGGTGGTGTTTGGCCCGGTACCAACTATATGGTGATGCAAGGACTTGTACAAAAGGGATATCGCAAGCAGGCACGTGAGATCGCTTTGAATCACTATGGTCAGGTATTCGAGGTCTATAAAAAGACCGGTACCTTTTGGGAATATTATGCTCCCGAAAGTGCTGACCCGGGATTTATGGCTCGCGATAACTTTGTCGGTTGGGCAGGACTTCCGCCTATCGCCGAGTTCATCGAATTTATCATTGGTATTCGTGGCGACTATTCCAAAAAACAGATTGTATGGGATATGAACCTGACGGAAGCGAACGGAATAGAACGTTATCCTTTCGGCCCCGAAGGAATGATTAATCTGAAAGCCGAAGCACGCCGCTCGGCAAGTGAAGAACCACGTATCACGGTAGATTCTAACATTGACTTTGAACTGCTGGTACTTTACGGCGGCAAAGAGAAGAAGATCAGTGTAAAGGCAGGTAAGCGCCCCTAAGTATAAGATTACTTACAAAAAAGCAGTAATCAATACAGGGTCCTATACTTAGCCTATCTCAGTCGTATACTTAGGGTACCTCAGTCGTATACTTAGCCTATCTCAGTCGTATACTTAGAATCCCTTTGTGTAAGTATTCTGATAATCAGTTGATTACATAATTAGTGTTTGACGTTAATTAATTATTACAATAACCATGAAAAACAATATGTCGCGACGCCAATTTCTGAAGACCGGTGGTCTTGCTTTGGCAGGCATGAGCCTCCGCCCTTCTGCCATATTCTCAGCTTCTACGGCTGCAAACCCCAAATATGTGTCCTTACGCCCTGTTGTAGAGAAACGGCATTTTGTTTCCAGGGCGGTGGATGCAACGATTGAGGCCAATAAGCCGAAGATAAAGGATGAAAAACTCCGTTGGATGTTCGAGAATTGTTTTCCTAACACACTCGATACCACTGTCAGATATAAACTGAAAGACGGCCGCCCCGACACGTTTGTGATTACCGGAGATATTGATGCGATGTGGTTGCGTGATTCTTCGGCACAAGTATGGCCTTATCTGCCATTGATGAAGGACGACAAGCCCCTGCAACTGATGGTAGCGGGACTTATCAACCGCCAGACGCAATGCATTCTTATCGACCCTTATGCAAATGCTTTCAATGACGGCCCCCTGGGCAGTTATTGGGAAACAGATAAGACGCAGCACATGGTGAAGGAACTGCATGAACGCAAATGGGAGATAGATTCGCTCTGTTACCCCATCCGCCTGGCTTATCACTATTGGCAGCTCACGGGCGACACTTCCGTTTTCGATGCCGCCCGGCATGAAGCAATGAAACTCGTAGTACAGACTTTCAAAGAGCAACAACGTAAATCGGGCTTAGGACCTTATAGCTTTACGCGTGATTGTGACCGCCCCACCGATTCGCAGATAAACGGTGGCTGGGGTGCACCGGTCAAGCCTGTCGGATTGATTGTATCTTCTTTCCGTCCTTCGGATGATTCTACCCAATACGGCTTCCTGATACCTTCCAATATGTTTGCGGTAGTATCGCTGCGTCAATTGGCAGGGATTGAGCAGAATGTGTATCAGAATACCTCCTTTGCGGCAGAATGCAATGCATTGGCCGACGAAGTGGATGCAGCCATCCGCAAATACGGCACTATTAACCACCCCGTCTGTGGGCGTGTCTATGCCTTCGAAGTCGATGGTTTCGGCAATGCGCTTTGCATGGATGATGCCAATGTACCCAGCTTGCTGGCAGCGCCTTATTTGGGTTACTGCTCTTTCAAGGATGCTGTTTATCAGAATACCCGCCGGTTGATATGGAGTGACAACAACCCCTACTTCTTCAAAGGAAAAGCCGGTGAAGGAGTGGGAGGACCTCACGTTGGTTTGAATTATATCTGGCCCATGAGTATTATAATGAAAGCATTCACTACGGATGATACGGACGAAATACGTGCTTGTCTCAAACAGTTACGTGATACCGATGGAGATACAGGCTTTATGCACGAGTCCTTTCATTCGGAAAATGCGGCGGACTTTACCCGTTCTTGGTTTGCATGGGTGAATACTTTATTCGGAGAACTCGTTCTTAAAACGATCAGGGAACACCCTGAAATCTTATCTCAAACATTATGAAAATAATACATTGGCTACTCACCGCATCCTTTGTACTTCTTTCGTGCAGTGGCGGGCAGCACGCCTCCTTGCAGGACGGAGCTATCATTCCTATGCCCAATCAGATTACCGCCGGACAGGGGAGCTACCTCTTGCAAGGTGAAAAGAGTGTGGCTATTGGCTCGGACACGGCTTCTATGCGTGTGTTCAACTATCTGGAAAGTGCCTTGAAGAACACGTCAGTAACGTTGAAATGTGTACCCCAAACAGAACAAGCTGATATCTATTTTCTTATGGACTCTGCTTTGTCTGATGAGGCTTATACTCTCGATATTACTTCTGACAATATCAAACTATCTTCCAACGATAGTGGTGCCGGATTATTTTATGCCGTTCAGTCATTGTTGCAACTTATGCCTGCTGAGATTTATGATACCCATCTGAAGTATGAAGGGCGGATAGAAATCCCTTCTGTTCATATTGCAGATGCCCCCCGTTTCTCTCACCGTGGAGCTATGATGGACGTAGGACGTAATTTTCTGCCCAAGGAAGAGGTATTGAAGTTCCTCGACTTGATGGCTATGTACAAGATGAACAAGTTCCACTTTCACCTGACAGATGACCAAGGGTGGAGAATCGAAATCAAGAAATATCCCCGACTTATAGAAGTAGGCTCTCACCGTAGTCAAACTCAAGTCGGATTCTGTGACTATTACTATCCCCGTCGCTTCGACGGTAAAGAACAACGGGGCTATTATACCCAAGATGACATCCGGGAGATTGTGAAATACGCAGCCGACCGATTTATTACGGTTATCCCCGAGATAGAAATGCCAGGACATTCGTCTGCGGCATTGGCTGCCTATCCCGAGCTCTCCTGCGGGCTGGGTAAGACTTATGTTGTGCGCGATTACTTCGATGTATTCGATGAAGTCTACTGTCCCAAAGAAGGTACTTTCAAGTTCTTGGAAGATGTATTGACTGAAGTAATGGAGCTCTTTCCAAGCCACTACATCCACATCGGTGGTGATGAATGTCCCAAGAAAGCATGGAAGAAGTGCGACCACTGTCAGGCATTGATGAAACGTGAAGGTCTGCCCGATGAAGAAGCCTTGCAAAGCTGGTTCATCCACCGCATGGAACAATTTGTCAATAGCAAGGGACGTGACATTATCGGTTGGGATGAGATACTCGAAGGTGGGCTTGCCCCCAACGCTACCGTCATGTCATGGCGTGGAGAAGAAGGAGGCATCGAAGCGGCTCGCCAGAAGCACAATGTGATTATGACACCGGGTAGTACTTGCTATTATGATCACTATCAGGAAAGTCCGGAGTTTGCTCCTTTGGCTATAGGTGGATTCCTGCCATTGGATACTGCTTATAATTACAATCCGTTGCCTGCCGAACTGACTCCCGAAGAGCAATCCTATATTATAGGTACACAAGCCAATATATGGGGGGAATATATCCAAACCCCTGAATACTTTGAGTATATGGCCTTCCCCCGGTTGCTGGCAATGGCCGAAGTGCAATGGACGCAACCGGAACATAAAGACTTCCACTCATTTACCCGCAGACTTGACAAAGAGTTCAAACGATTGGATTACTGTGGAGTGAATGCTTGTCGTAACTTCTATGAAGTAAATCTGACAGGAGCATGGAATACCACTCAGAAAACTTATGAGGTAACATTAAAGACTTTCTGCCCCAATGCGGAGATTCGATATATGGTCAATGATTCCATTGTTTCTGCTTCTTCGCCTCTTTATCAATCCCCAGTCAGCTTGGCCGAAGATGCCACGATTTATGCGGCGGTTTATAGAGACGGGAAAGCATTGGGCAAAATCACTCATAAGAGCTTTGCTGTAAACAAAGCTACCGGAAGTAACTATACCTGTACACCACTTCCTTCTTCCGAGAAAGTGAATCTGGGCATCGGGCTGACAGACGGTGTTCGTGGCTATGCACGTGAGCTGCGACGTTGGATAATTTTTCAGGCAGATACTATGCAGGTGACAGTCGATTTGGGTAAGCAAACTCCTGTAGGCAAGGTTGCATTTGCCTTCTTGTGGCGGCCTTATGATATGCTTTGGCCTGCCAGTGCTCTCAATGTATCTGTTTCGGAAGATGGCAACGTATTTACAACAGTAGGCAATCAGAAACTTTCTTTCGACTTTAGTCCTACGGAAGGTACCCGCTTCCCCGTGTCACTTTCTTTCCCGGAGGTAACGACCCGGTATGTCCGTTTGGAACTGCTTAGTGGCGGCCCATGTCCGAAAGGATATTACCATGAAGGACAACCCAGCCGCTTGGCTTTAGATGAAATAGAATTGTATTGATTAAAAACAACTGCATTATGAATAAGAAATATCTTCTTTTATTTGTGTTGATAACTCTCTTTCCGCTCCTGGCATCTGCTCAAAGCAAGTTTCATTTTAAAGACGGAAAGTTTGTGGTAGCTCAGTTCACCGATATCCATTGGATGCCTAATTCTGAAAAATGTGCAGAAACTACCGCGACGATTCGTGCGGTTCTGGCAGCCGAACATCCCGATCTCGCTGTATTGAGCGGAGATGTGGTGACTTACGACCCTGCTATGGAAGGCTGGAAGAAAATAGTATCCATCTTCGAAGAGGCTAAAGTGCCTTTCGTTGTAACCATGGGCAATCATGATGCTGAGTATCTGACTAAGGACGAAATGTATGACTTTCTGTTGAAATCTCCTTATTACGTAGGAGCCAAAGGGCCACAGGAAATTAAAGGATGTGGTAATTGCATAGTTCCCTTATACGGTTCCATTGCCAAGGACAAAGTAGAAGCCCTGCTCTACTGTATCGACTCCAACGATTATCAATCCAATAAGCTCTATGGTGCTTACGACTGGATTCACTTCAACCAGATAGAATGGTATCGTCAGCAGAGTGCGAAGTTTACAGAAGCTAACGGTGGGAAACCATTGCCTGCATTAGCATTCTTCCATATTCCTCTGCCCGAATATAAAGAAATTGTAGGCGACGGTAGGACTTATGGCACAGACAACGAAGGCATTGCCGGTTCAAAGATCAATTCCGGTATGTTTGCCTCCTTCATCGAAGCACAGGATGTGATGGGTGTATTTGTCGGACACGATCATGACAACGACTTCATCGGTATGAATAAAGACATCGCCCTGGGTTTTGGGCGTGTAACGGGTGCCGATGCATACGGCTCCTTGAAACGTGGTGCCCGCATCATCGAACTGTATGAAGGCAAGCGTAAATTTAATACCTGGATTACCACCCCTGACGGACGCGAAGCCAGTTACTATTATCCTTCGGGATTGAATTCGGACGAGGAGCGGGATATGACCTATGAACCTGCCCTGAAGACTTCTGCCAAGAAACAAGGTGTAGCCTATACATATTATGAAGGAAAATGCAAACGGGTAGCTGACATTGCTTCTTGCACCAAGGTGAAGAAAGGTACAATGAAGAACATTTCAATCAAAGAAGCCCCTGTTGCTGACCATTTTGCTTATGATTTCCGCACATTGGTGAATATTCCGGAGCGTGGTGTGTATCGTTTCTATACTTTCTCTGACGATGGCTCCATGCTCTACATTGACGGCAAACTGGTGGTGGACAATGACGGCGGACATAGCGGACGTCGTGCCGAAGGCAAAATAGCTCTCGAAAAGGGACTTCATGAATTGCATCTGCTCTATTTTGAAGATTACATGGGACAGGAGCTGGAAGTAGGATTCTCGGGACGGGATATTTTAGATACTCCTCTTACAGATGAAATGTTATTCTTACCGAAGTAAGATTCGTTAAAAGCCCTCAGAACTCATCATCCGATGTTTCTTTCTATATTCATTGGGAGTTACATTCTTGATTGCTTTAAACTGGCGGGACAGGTTCTTCAGGTTATCAATACCGACTTGTTCCGCTACTTCTGCAATAGGTGCGTCGCTGGCTAAAAGCAGTTGTGCGAAACGCTCCATCCGGAGGTTAAAGATGTACTTATGAATGGACTCTTGGGTGACCTGTTTAAAACGTATTTCCAATAGACGGCGTGAAAGGGGAACTTGCTTTACAATGTCCGATACAGTAATGTCGGCCGCTAAGTTTTGATGTATATATTTCAGGACCGTGTGTATATAGGCATCTGTAGTCGGATAGAAATCTGTAGAGTGTCGGTTGACTATATTTACCGGGTGGATGATAATATCTCTGCAAATAGCATCTTCATCATTCAGCAGATGTTCTATCATTTCGGCTGCTTCGAAACCACCTCTGGCTATGTTTTGGCTGATGCTGGATAGAGGAGGATCTGAAAGATTGCAGATAATCTCGTCATTATCTACACCCAGTATCGCTATCTTTTCGGGTACACGGATGTTATTGACTTTGCAGATCTCCGTAATGCGGTTGCCTTGATTGTCATCGCAAGCCATCAGTGCCGTAGGTTGCGGGAGTGATTTCAACCAAGAGAGTAGGGGAGGGGCTTCATAAAACCATAAATCATCAAGAGACTGTTCTTGATAGGAATAGAAATTATTACCAAATCCTTGCGCCGATATATACTCATAGAAACCTTCGCAACGTTCTTGTGACCAGACTGTATCGCGATACCCATAAAATGCAAAATGCTGGAAACCTTTATTAATGAAGAATTCCGCTGCCATTCTGCCGGCTTCGCGATACCCGCCGGTTATGTTAGGGATATTGTTGAATCTTGATTTATAATCTTGTGCTATGGCAATAATTCCAAATTTACGGAATAGTTCCACATTGTCATCATTGTCAAATCTGCCTATAATGGCATCTGCTTGCCAAGTTTTTGCCCACTTTAATACTCCTTCAATACCATAGATATTCTTATAAGATGGTGGCATGCGGCATACTACCCACGGTTCGTGGTTTTTAGAATAGGCAAGAACGCCTTTAAGCAGATTGTACGAAAAGGATTCTGTAAAGTCTGTCAGTAATATTAGGCGAACCATGGCAATTGATGCTTTGTTTATTGTGAACAAATATAGAATAAATCTTCTTCTTTTCCTATAAATAAGTGTTATTCTTATTTCTTCTTTCTCACATCCTTCCCTTCAAATTTACAGATAGCTTCTATCCACTCCTTAGTCAGAGGCTTGGACTCGTGTTTTATGAGGTCAAAAGTTACCATAACGGAGCGGCAGATACATTTTATATCGTGTGTTTCCGTATCGATAACTCTTTGTACCAGATGAAAACTTTTGGTACCTATTTCGGTGACGGCTGTTTGTACAGCGATATGGTCAGAGCCATAAATTTGTGAAACGAAGTCTGCCTCAATGTGCACGACGACAATGCCATCTTTTTCCCAATCGACATCCGGGCAGACGGAAGCGAAGTACTCGGTCTTTCCTAAATCATAAAAAGAAAAGTAGACCGTGTTGTTTACATGCCCGAATTTATCGACATCATTGAAACGTATTTGTATGGGCAGGGTGTGGTTAAATTCAATATCTTCCATTGTTTTCTCTTAAACTTTGCTTTGTTATCGGGGGCGAAATTACTAAAATTGTTGCATTTGAGCTTCTTTAAAGAGCTTGTTCTTTATTGTTATGCTTAAATATTGTTATATCTTAAAGAAGTTTAAAAGGGTATCAGTGGCATTTTAAAATATTAACTTTGTTGTCATCAAAGCGTCACACTACCTTAAATATGGCTACTATAAAGATAAGCGAACAAATAATTGAAGATATAAATAGTGGAAAGGAGAATGCTTTCTCTATCTTATATGACTGTTATTTTAGCTATCTATGCGCTTATGCCACTACTTATGTGTTCGACCCTGATGAAGCCAAAGAAGTAGTCAATGATGTTTTTATAAGTATCTGGCGTAATAGGGGGCAGTTGAGTTTTCCCATCCATAGTTATTTGCTGCGGGGTGTACAAAACCGATGTCTCAACTACATTCGTGCCTTGCATACCCGTGAGCGGGTGCTCGATGAGTATAGGGACGAATTGATTGCCTTTCAAGAAGAGTTCTGCCAGAATGATGGCAATCCGTTGCAATTATTAGAGGTAGAAGAACTGAAAAACCAAGTGAACACAGTGGTCAATTCACTGTCAGCCAAGTGCCGTCTTGTTTTTGAAAAATATCTGTATGACGGTATGTCTCCCCAAGAGATTGCTGATGAACAAGACATATCTGTAAATACAGTGCGCGTTCATATCAAGAATGCCATGGATCATATTAAACTTCAATTTGGTTCTGCAACCGGGATTCTGCTTTTACTTCTTTCCCGGGGCGGAATTAATTCTTAAGTTGTTCAGAAAGGAGCTTAATCATTCAGCTAACCCATGCGAACTTTTAGTTGAGGTATGTTCCCTTTAGAACCGAGGTATATTCCCATAACGACAGAACTAGGTTCCCATAACGACAGTACTAGGTTCCCATAACGACAGAACTAGGCTCCCAATACGACTGAACTGGAGTCCCACTATAATGGAATAAAGTGGGACTATATTTTGTTTCATTATCAATATGTTACAGTTGCTACCCTTTACAGGAAAATTATTAATTCATTGTACCCATCCACATCATATTTATTTTAAAAAAGTTCCATTTAGACTAAATGCTTCTCCATCGAGACGTGTATTATATACAAACGGACAAGAATATGTTGGAAAAAGAACAGGAAATATTTGAAGAATTGATGCTTGAGTATCTGGCAGGAAAGCTATCGAAAGAGGATGAGCCGAAGTTGCTTCATTTCTTGAAATCGGACGCTTACTATCGGCGGAGATATGAGGAAATGGCACATCTGCGGGCAAAGTCGTTTATTGATCGGTTTGAAAGGGAGAAATGGGCTAATTATGATATTTTGTCTGCAAGGTTAGGGCTGAAAAAGGAGACGGAGAAGAAAAGAATACCCTTGTGGCGAAGCTTCTCACGAGTGGCAGCAGTCGCTTTGCTGGTTCTCACTACTTCGGTTGCCGCATTCTATATTTATAGGGATGTAGCGGAAGCATCTCTTGAGGGTGCATTGTGCCAGATGGAAGTGCCTTTGGGCTCGCAGACCAAGCTGACATTACCCGATGGTACTACGGTTTCACTGAACTCCGGTTCGATCTTGAAGTATGATCCTGCTTTTCTGCGTAAGAAGAATCGGGAGGTTTATTTTGTAGGCGAGGGATACTTTGAAGTACAGAAGAATACGGAGAAACCGTTTATTGTTCATGCCGACGAGATAAAGGTTAAAGTATTGGGAACCGTTTTTAATGTACGCTCTTATTCGGATGACCCTTCGATAGAAGTCAGCCTGCTGGAAGGAAAGGTCAACGTGTTCTCCAAGTCCGAAACCATTGGAAATGTGATTCTGGCACCCAACGAACAGTTGACGTATGATAAGAAAAGCGGTAAGATGCACCACTATCATGCCGATGCCTCTCAGGCGTCGCAATGGACTACCGGTCGTTTGAGCTTTGTCAACGCATCGGTACCCGAAATAATGAAAAGTATAGAACGTAAGTACGATGTGCGGATTGTGATTCATAGTAAATACATGGATCAGGAGGTATTCTCCGGGAGCATCAGGCCGGAACTTACGATTGAGGAAATTCTGAACTATATAGATGTCGACAATAAATATAGCTGGAGTCGTAATGGCAATGTAATTACCATTACGGACAAATGAGTAGTAACCTTTAAAAACGTAGTATGAAAACACACACGTAAGAAACAACAAATCGGAGAAGCATATTGGGGTATGTCCTCCGATTCAGAATTTAAGTTATCTTTTAAGAAAATCTTTAAATCAGTACAAATGTATGAAAAAAAATCATTTAAATGACGGAGTGACGCATCTATTTTGTCATTCCGAAGCAAACTTCTTGTCTGTAAAGACATGGATTCTATGTATTCTCTTAGTCCTTTTTCTGCCGCTTTCCGTGATGGCTTCGCCCTTGCAGGAGGTCCGCATCACCATTCAGCAAAAGAATGCACCGCTGGCTAAAGTATTCAAGGATATAGAGACGAAGACGGACTTCTCTTTTCTGATTCGTAATAATGATGTGGACACCAATCAGAAGGTGAGTATCGACGCAAAGGATAAGACTATTGCTGAAGTGCTTGGAATGCTTTTCGATGGCAAGGGTATCAATTATGAAGTGAACGGCAAGCGTATTTCTGTGTATAAGGCCGTTAAGCAGCAAACTAGTGGTAAACGCAAAGTGACGGGACGGATTACGGATGATACAAAGGAAGGAGTCATCGGAGCTTCAGTATTTGTGATGGGAACCGCAAACGGTACCATTACGGATATTGAGGGTAATTTCTCTTTGGAGTTGTCAGCCGACGATACGCAGTTGCAGGTAAGCTATATAGGATATAAATCGCAGGTAGTCAATGTAGGGAATAAGGCATCGGTAGATATCGTGCTGGTGGAAGACTCGAAACTATTGGACGAAGTAGTCGTAGTAGGCTTTGGTACACAGAAAAAAGTGAACCTGACCGGTTCCGTAGCTGTGGTTACGGCGGAAGAATTGCAAGAACGACCTGTTACTAATTTGTCGCAAGCCCTGCAAGGCGTAGTACCCGGTTTGCAAATTTCGCAAACCAGCGGTAGCCTTGAAGAATCGCCTTCCATCAACGTGCGTGGTACAGCTACTATCGGCGAAGGTTCGAGCGGTGGTCCGTTGGTGCTTATCGACGGCGTAGAGGGCGACCTCAATATGGTGAACCCTCAGGATGTAGCCAATATTTCCGTATTGAAAGATGCCGCAGCTTCGTCCATCTACGGATCACGCGCACCGTTCGGTGTTATTCTGGTCACTACCAAAAATGGTGGTAGCGAGGGTAAGGTATCTATTAACTACAACAATAGTTTCCGTATGGGCACGCCCATCAATATGAATAAGATGATGCATTCAGTGGATTTTGCCAGTTGGATGAACGACCACTTTGCCAATGGCGGTAACGCGGTGTTCTTTAACCAGGAACGTATGGACAACATTGTGGCCTATCGTAATGCCAAACCTTATGGACGTGGGCAACGCATCACGCCGGACGGCACCGTCTTGAATAACATTACTCCTCGCAGCAATGGCACTTGGAATGATGGCTATCGTTATGGTGTAGATGACGTGGATTGGATAGGCGCTATCTTCAACGACCATACTTTTGCCCAGGAGCATAGTTTCAGTGTGAATGGCGGAAACAAAAAGTTCAATTACTATGCTTCGTTCAACTACCTTAACCAAGGAGGTATGGTCAAGTTGGGTGATGACGGTATGAGCCGCTATCTCGGCATGGTGAAAATTAACTCGGAAATTACCGACTGGCTACGCTTCAACTACACGATGCGTTATACTCGCAAAGATTATCACCGTCCGTCCAATCTTTCGGGCAACATATATGAGGTGATGACAACGCAGGGCTGGCCTACATTGCCGCTTTACGACCCCAACGGTTACTATTATAGTTCACCCTCTCCCGCATTGGGATTGGCTGAAGGTGGGTCGGACCGCTTGCAGAATGACAATACGTTTCACCAGATAGGTTTCAAGATTGAACCCGTAAAGAATTGGGTGACACATATCGACTTCAATTACCGTATCAATAACTACAACCGCCATTGGGAAACACAGCGGCTTTACAATCACGATAAAGACGGAAATGCCGTGATTTTTAATAAAAACTCGCATGTGTATGAGCAGAATTCCAAAGAAAACTATTGGAGCATCAATGCTTACTCCGAATACACACATTCCTTTAACGACGCACACAACTTGCACGTACTCGCCGGTTTCCAGGCAGAAGAACTGGATGTGAAGAACTTCAGTGCACAGCGTGACGGAGTAATGTTCCCTTCCAAGCCATTCCTCGACATGACTTCAGGACTCGACTTTGATGGCAATAAGACCGATCCTTCGATATATGGTAATCAAAATGATTGGGCTACGGCAGGTTTCTTTGGTCGTGTCAACTACGATTACAAAGGCCGTTACCTTTTTGAAACCAATGTCCGTGCCGACGGTACTTCACGTTTCCGCACCGACAACCGCTGGCGTGTATTCCCTTCGGTTTCTATCGGTTGGAACATTGCCCAGGAAGCGTTCTTTGAACCGTTGACCGAAGTGATAGGTTCTTTGAAACTGCGCGGCTCATTCGGTACTTTGGGTAATCAGAATACGGATAACTGGTATCAAACTTATCAGATTCTCTATTTGGGTGCATCAAACGGCACTTGGCCTATGGGTGGAAGCCGTCCCAACACAGCCACTGCTCCCGAACTGGTGTCCACCGACCTCGGTTGGGAAACCATCCGGAACTACAACATCGGCTTGGACTGGGGACTGCTGAACAACCGTCTGACTGGTTCATTCGAATACTACATCCGTGATACGAAAGATATGGTAGGTTTGGCTCCCGAACTGCCCAACATTCTGGGAACTAAAGTACCGGTAGTCAACAATACCGACCTCCGTACTCAAGGCTGGGAAATGGCCCTTGGCTGGAGAGACCACTTGAACAACGGAATGAATTACTCGGTAAACTTCAACCTCTCCGATGCCCGTACCAAGATTTCCCGTTATCCTAACAATCCTACTAATAATGTGTGGGGCTACATGGCAGGCCGATACATCGGTGAAATTTGGGGCTACACAACCAAAGGACTGGCACGCACCGATCAGGAAATGCAAGAACATCTTGCCTCTTTGCCCGAAGGCGGACAAAGTTCACTCGGGTCGGACTGGCGCGCAGGAGATATTATGTATGCCGACATCAACAATGACGGTAAAATTTCCTCGGGCACCGAAACACTGGGCGATTCGGGCGATTTATCAGTCATAGGTAACAGTACGCCCCGTTTTCTCTTCGGAATTGACCTGAACGCAAGTTGGAAAGGATTTGATTTCCGTGCTTTCTTCCAGGGTGTTATGAAGCGTGACATGTGGCAAGGTGGTGCCTATATGTTCGGTTCGGGCGGTTCAGAATGGAGTTCGGCGGGTATCACGGCAGTGGGCGATTATTTTCGCGACGAAAACACATGGTCTGTACAAAATGGCTACCGTGAAGCTAATGTCAATGCATTCTTGCCTCGTCCGCTCTACAATGACAAGAACCGTCAGTGTCAGACACGCTATTTGCAGAATGCGGCTTATATGCGCTTGAAAAATCTCACCATAGGCTATACGCTGCCCGTCATGTTCACGCAGAGACTGGGCATACAAAACCTGCGCGTGTTCTTCTCGGGCGAAAATCTATGGACCATTTCCGGTGTGTCCGACCAGTTTGACCCTGAAACACTTACCGGTAAGGATTATGGTGGCGTAGGCTATCCTTTGTCCACTACCCTTTCGTGCGGTTTAAGTATTACACTTTAATAAATTAATCACTATGAAACTGAAAAAACTGATATACTTGTGTGGTGCATTCGTACTTACCACATCTCTCGCATCTTGCGAGGACTTTCTGAATAGAGAACCTATTTCAAGCGTCACCCCTGGAGAATATTACCAGACTGAAGACCAAATACAGGCGGCAGTCAACAAACTCTACGAGATATTGCCTGGACACAGTGGTAGTTACGGCGTTTTTGGCGAAGACGGCAATACCGACAACCAGGCTTATACGACTCCCGGTACACGTTACTCCCAAGGCTTATGGAAGGTAACCATGACCAACGATTCTTGGAAATGGGAGAACGTGCGCAATATTAACTATACACTTCGTACAATATTAGACAACCAAGAGAAAGGGTTAGTGACGGGCACCGAAACCAAGATAAACCACTATATAGGCGAACTTTATTTCCTGCGTGCATTTACCTATTTCAGTATGTTGCGCAATTTTGGCGACCTGCCTATTGTTAAAGAGCCACTGCCGGTTGACGAAGGTATTTTGGTAGATGCCAATAGCCGTAGTCCGCGTAATGAGGTGGCACGTTTCATCTTGGAAGACCTTGACAAGGCACACGAAAATATGACTGACGGACTCTTTGCTCACCGCAACCGTCTCTCGCCTGATGTGGTAACGCTGTTCAAATCACGGGTGGCCCTGTTTGAGGCTTCCTGGCTGAAAAGCTTCAAAGGTTCGGCATTCGTACCCAACGGCGAAGGTTGGCCGGGCAAGCAAAAAGAGTATAATGCCGCCTACGAATATCCTTTGGGAAGTATCGAAAAAGAAATAGAGTATTTTTACGGTATTGCCGCCAAGTGTGCAGAAGAGGTAGCCGAGAAGTATAAGAATAACCTCACCGTCAATACCGGTATCGTACCGCAATCGGAAAGCGATGTCAATCCTTATTTTTATATGTTCGGGGCAGTGGATATGAGTTCTTATCCTGATATCTTGTTGTGGCGTCAGTATGGTTTGGATCTCAAACTTACCCACTATGTAGAGGTCAGTATTCAGCAGAGTAACGGTGATATCGGTCTTACACGCAGCTTCGTGGAGAGCTTTGTAATGGCGGACGGTAAACCTATCTATGCCATGCACGACAATTATAAATATGATGACTCGACCATCAAGAATGTGCGTAGCAATGCCGATCCCCGACTGCACATCTTCCTAAAGGAACCTCAGCAGAAGAATGCGTTCAAGAATATGGATGGTTCCGAAACACACGTGGTTGAAATAGAACCCTACCCGAACATTCTGACGTCTTCCAAGATTTATCCTACAGGCTACGCCTTGCGCAAAGGGGGAACATTCGACCGTAAATTGTGTGAAAACGGTCTGAGCTACAACGGTTTCATCGCATTCCGTGCCACAGAAGCCCTGCTCAATTATATGGAAGCTCAATACGAGCTCACGGGCGACCTCCATTCCGGTCACATTTTGGAATATTGGAAGACCCTGCGTACCGCTGCCGGTTTCCGAGGTAATGCCATTGATCCGCAAGTAACTATCGATGCCACCGTCATGTCCCATGAAAAAGGTGACTGGGGAAGCTATACGGCCGGCGTGCAACTGACTGACCCGGTGCTTTATAATATCCGTCGCGAACGCCGTTGCGAGTTTATCGGCGAAAACATGCGCAACATGGATTTGGCCCGTTGGCGTTCTTACGACCAGTTGATGAAGGAACCTGCACACATTGAAGGCATCCACTTCTGGGACACTCCGATGCAAGAATGGTATAATCCCAATGACCTCATATACAACGGTACGGCCGATGCCACCATTTCGAGCCCGGAACGTAGCAAGTACCTTCGTCCGCACGAGAAGAATCTTACTTCGGGCAATCCTTATAAGGATGGTTTGACCTGGCACATGGCCCACTATCTGCAACCGCTGCCCATCCGCCAGTTCCTTCTTACGGCCGATGACCATGCGTCGGTAGAGTTATCTCCTCTTTATCAGAATCCTTATTGGCCTGCACAAGCTGATATGCCGGCCGAGAAATAATATTCCGCCATACTTTTCCCCGGGCATTTGTCCGTCAAGACATTTCCCGGGGATAATTCTCTTGAAAGAAAGAGACTAATCTTTAAATGCCGCACCTTCTTGTTTTGTTCGGCACCGAGGAAGGTCCTGTTCCTCGGTGTCGGAGAGGGTGTTCCTCGGTGTCGAACCCTTTGTTCCTCGGTGCCGGAGAAAGACCCCATTCAGAAGGCACTCCGGCAAGGAATGAACCATGTAACAAATAGGTATGCTCAATAATAATAATTTGAAACAAAGAAAACGATATGAATTTGAAAATAACCATGGCCTTGTGCCTGCTTTTGCTGTGCCTCCCTGTCGGAGCACAGAAGAAGAATATAAATGCCGCCTGGGAGTTTCAACGGCTGAATAAGATACAGCGGCAAGCCGACATCAAGAACCAAGGCTCTGACTGGAGCTCGCAATACAATGTGGAACACGTCAGTCAGCCGGACAAAGGATTGACTGTGCCGTCCGATACATTGAAACATGAATTTGCGTTGCTTACCGACGGGCAGTGGGAGCGTGTCAGCCTGCCCCATACTCCTTTTGTCGAACCGCTTGTCGTGCTGCATCAGTGGCAAGGTGTGTGCTATTATCGCAAGCAACTCCGTATTGACAAGCAGGATATCGACAAGCAGCTTTGGCTGGAATTTGAGGGAGCCATGCATTTGGCTGACGTGTGGGTGAACGGACAACACCTGATGCAACATTCCGGTGGTTATACCCCGTTTGTGATAGATGTCACCGGCCTGCTTCGTGCCGACGTTGACAACGAAATCCTGGTTCGCCTCGATAACCGTAACAATCCGCTTATCCCTCCCGGCAAACCATTGGAGTCGCTCGATTTCTGCTATTACGGAGGCTTGTACCGCGATGTGAATCTCATCGTGAACGAGTCCGTATATATCACCCACCCCATTATGGCGGATGAAGTGGCAGGCGGAGGCATCTTCGTTACCTACCCTAAAGTGTCTGAACAAGAAGCCGAGGTGGAGGTAAAGACGCAAGTAGTCAACAAGACCGCCGCCCCCAAGCGTCTCGCCATACGCCAGACACTCTACGAATGGACCAAGGAGAAAGGATGCGGCAAGAAAGTGGCTTTCGCAGAAGAGACGGTCGCCGTGGCAGCCGGTGCAACCTCGTATAACACGCAGCTGCTTACGGTAAATGCCCCCCGACTGTGGCATCCCGATTCCCCCGCCCTCTATGTGCTCCGCACGGAGGTGCTGGACGGCAAAAAGCGGATGGACAGGGAAGATACCCGTATCGGAATACGCCGCATCGAGATGACACGCGAGAAAGGATTCGTCATCAACGGCAAACCGCTGAAACTGGAAGGCAGCAATCGCCACCAGGAATATCCGTATGTGGGCAATGCCATATCCGACCAGGCACAATACCGGGATATGTACCAGATTCGCAACAACGGTTTCAATGTCGTGCGTCTGGGGCATTATCCGCAAGACCCCTCCGTGCTCGATGCTTGCGATGAACTGGGACTGCTGGCTATCGAACCGATTCCCGGCTGGCAATTCTTCAACAAGGCGCAGAGTTTCATGGACCATACCTATAAGGATGTCCGCGACTTGGTACGCCGCGACCGCAACCATCCCTCCATCATTATGTGGGAAACCACGTTGAATGAGTCACGACCGCCCAAGGAATGGAAGGACCAGGCTATCCGCACCGCACATGAAGAGTATCCCGGTGACCAGTGCTATACGTCGGGAGATACCTATGGCTACGATGGTTTTGATGTCTGTTATAATGACTGGGAAGAGGGCTTCAACCGTCCCAATAACACCGGGAAGCCCGGCTTTATCCGTGAGTATTACGATTATGAATTTGGCGGTCACTATAGCACCTCCCGCATCACTCGTGGAGACGGTGACCACGCCTTGACGCAAAATGCTTGGAATGCGCAGTGGAGCCACAACCGCTATCGTGCCTACTACCCGTGGACCATGGGCGGAGCTGTATGGAGTATGCACGACTACAACCGGGGATGCTGTGACAACATTTGCTACAGTGGCTTGGCGGATGTGTTCCGCCTGCCCAAGTTCGGTTTGCTCTATTTCCGTACTCAAGTATCGGCTGGTAGCTATACACCGGCTGGTCCTATGCCCTACGAAGTGTTTGTCAACAGCCATTGGATGAAGGGAGCTTCGGACACGTTGCAGGTATATGGTAATGTGGATGAAGTGGAACTGTGGCTGAACGGACGCATGGTGGCACGCCAACGTCCCGACTGCGGACCGACTGCCGAAGCATACGTGTCCCGTCCGGATGGCGGCAATGCCACGAACATCGATTATCCTCCCTTTACCTTCTTTAATCTGAAGTGGGAACCAGGCGAACTGAAGGCTGTGGGCTACAAAGACGGGAAGACAGTGACCGAACACGTGGTGCGCACCCCGGGTGATGTCAATGCCATGGAGATTACTTACTTTGAAAGTGGTGTACCTGCTTCGCGCCGTGACTTGCTCATCGTCTATGTCAATCTGAAAGACGAGCAAGGCACCGATTGCTTCGGCGAAAATAACCGCGAAGTAACGCTTGAAGTGCTGCAAGGCGGTGAGTTGCGTGGTCCGGCCAAGGTAAAAACGGAAGCAGGTGTAGCCTCGTTCCTGGTAGAAACCACCGATTCTCCGACGCTTGTGCTGAGAGCCGCATCGGGGAATCTGGAGGCCACCTGTAAACTGAAATTGAAATAAACCATTAAAACTATCACATTATGAAATTATTGAAGTCCTGCATCTTTGGGCTGGCGGTTCTCTCTGTTGCCGTGCTCATGGGATGCTCCACGTCCGGTAAGCCGCAGAACTTTGAAATAGGAAACAAGACCTTCCTGCTCGACGGGAAGCCTTTCCTTATCAAAGCTGCCGAAATGCACTACACCCGTATTCCGGCGGAGTATTGGGAACATCGCATCCGGATGTGCAAATCGCTGGGCATGAATACAATCTGCCTTTATGTGTTCTGGAATATTCATGAGCAGCGTCCCGGTGAGTTCGATTTCGAAGGACAAAACGACATCGCCGCCTTCTGCCGGCTGGCGCAGAAGCATGGCATGTACATCATGCTACGCCCCGGTCCGTATGTCTGCGCCGAGTGGGAGATGGGCGGTTTGCCCTGGTGGCTGCTGAAGAAGAAAGACATCCGGCTACGCACCAATGATGCCTACTTCCTGGAACGCACTAAACTGTTCATGAACGAAATCGGCAGGCAACTGGCGGACATGCAGGTGAGTCGCGGAGGAAACATCATCATGGTACAAGTAGAGAATGAGTACGGAGGCTATGCTGTGGACAAGGAATACATCACGAATATTCGTGACCTGGTGAAAGGGGCCGGATTCACGGACGTTCCTTTGTTCCAGTGCGACTGGAGCTCCACTTTTCAGCTGAACGGACTGGACGACTTGCTTTGGACCATCAACTTCGGTACCGGGGCCAATATCGACGCGCAATTTAAAGCCTTGCGTGAAGCCCGTCCGGAAACTCCCTTGATGTGCAGCGAGTTCTGGAGCGGATGGTTCGACCATTGGGGACGGAAACATGAAACGCGTGATGCCGAAACGATGGTGTCCGGCATCCGGGACATGCTGGACCGCAACATCTCTTTCTCCCTCTATATGGCTCACGGAGGTACCACCTTCGGTCATTGGGGAGGCGCCAACTGCCCTCCATATTCTGCCATGTGCAGTTCGTATGACTATGATGCGCCGATCAGCGAAGCCGGATGGGCTACTCCGAAGTATTACAAACTTCGTGAACTGCTGACGCAATATGCCGATTCCGGGCAGGTGATACCCGATGTTCCGGAGCCTTATCGCACCATTGAGATACCTGCCATCCGTTTGGAAGAAACAGCAGGGTTGTTTGATAATCTGCCGCAGGCCAAGGAGACGGAAACGGTGAAGCCCATGGAGGATTTCGACCAGGGATGGGGAACCATCTTATACCGCACCACATTGCCCGATGTAGGGGAAGGAACGGTTCTGCTGATAGACGAGGTACACGATTGGGCGCAGGTGTATATCGACGGGCAATTGCTGGGTCGCCTGGATTGTCGCCGGGGTGAAAGCAGCTTGTCGTTGCCGCAACTGAAAGCGGGCACGCAACTGGATATTCTGGTGGAAGCCATGGGGCGTGTCAACTTCGACTATGCCATCCACGACCGGAAAGGCATCACGGAAAAGGTGGAATTGCTGACCGAAGAGAGCCGCAAAGAACTGAAAAGCTGGCAGGTATATAGTTTCCCGACAGACGCTGCGTTTGCCTCACAGAAGGATTTCCGGAAGGGTGGCAAGACAGAAGGTCCTGCCTACTACCGCGCTTCGTTCGAACTGGAAGAAACAGGCGACGTATTCCTCGATATGCAGACCTGGGGCAAAGGCATGGTTTGGGTCAATGGCAAAGCCATCGGCCGTTTCTGGAAAATCGGCCCTCAGCAAACTCTGTATATGCCGGGATGCTGGTTGAAGAAAGGAAAGAATGAGATTGTGGTGCTCGAACTTTTGGGACCGGACAAAGCGGAAATCAACGGTTTGAAGCACCCCATCCTGGATATGCTTCGTTCGGAAGAACCGCTTACTCATCGCAAGGAGGGAGAAAATCTGAATCTGAAAGGCGAGAAACCCGTTGCCACAGGACGAATGGCAGCGGGCAACGGCTGGCAGGAAGTCAAGTTCAGCCGTCCGGCAAGCGGTCGTTACTTCTGCCTCGAAGCGCTGGATGCGCAAGACGGTAAAGATGGTGCCTCTATTGCCGAACTCTACCTGCTGGACGGTGACGGAAAAACTTTCTCCCGCCAGAACTGGCAAGTGGTGTATGCCGATAGCGAGAGCATGGACTGGGGAAACTTCACCGCCGACAAAGTGTACGACTTGCAGGAATCCACTTACTGGAGCACCGCCGACGGGGCTGCCTATCCGCATGCTTTGGTCATCGACTTAAAGGAAGAATGTACCATAAGCGGTTTCCGTTACCTGCCTCGGGCGGAAGAGGATGCTCCGGGAGCCATCAAGTCTTATAAAATCTATGTAAAAGAACGACCATTTATAAAATAACACAGTTCATCTACCTTAAGTAATAATCTAAAAATCTATTTATTTATCATTTGATGCTCATTAGAGCTTATTAAAAAACGACACATTGAAGAACTGGTTTATAAGGTAAAAAGCTTTCAGGAAGCAGAAACTGTTCTTATGTAATTGGGGAAGGAACAGTTTTTGGTATATGACGATGAAGAGGGAGATTGTTGGGAAACAACCTCCCTCTTTCTTCTTATTTCTGTATAATGACAATTGGTTATCTCAGTAATTTCTGAAAGAACCATCCTTAAAAAACTCTTGCATAGGTTGCCCTCAATAGAATAAAATTACTAATTTTGCGAGTTAATCATTGTATTTATACATCAAGAAATGATAGAAGATATAAAAAAAGCCTGTCAGGTAATGGCTGAAGGCGGGATTATTTTGTATCCCACTGATACGATTTGGGGTATAGGTTGTGACGCTACCAATGAAGAAGCAGTGCGCCGAGTGTATGAAATAAAGCAGCGCTCTGATAGTAAGGCGATGCTGGTGTTGGTAGATTCTCCTGTAAAGGTGGACTTCTATGTGCAGGATGTACCCGAAGTAGCCTGGGATTTGATAGAATTGGCTGATAAGCCGCTCACTATCATTTATTCCGGAGCTCGTAACTTGGCATCCAATCTATTGGCAGAAGACGGTAGTGTAGGTATTCGCGTTACCAATGAAGAGTTCTCGAAAAGATTGTGCCAACAATTCCGCAAAGCGATCGTTTCTACTTCCGCTAATATCAGCGGACAACCCTCACCCGGAAATTTCAGTGAAATAAGTGATGAGGTTAAATCTGCGGTTGATTATATTGTAGGGGTTCGCCAGGAAGAAATGGATAAACCGAAGCCATCCAGTATTATTAAACTGGATAAGGGGGGAGTTATCAAGATTATTCGTGAGTAAACAGAAAAGATGGCAGAAGATAAAAGAGGATTATTACAGCGTTTTATTATATGGCGCGAAAAGAAGATTAAAGAGAAGCAGTTTATATTAATACTCAGCTTCCTTGTTGGTATCTTTACGGCATTTGCTGCATTGATACTGAAGGTGCTGATACATTCCATACAGCATTTTCTTACCGAAAACTTTAACATTACGGAAGCAAACTACTTGTATTTGGTATATCCGGTGGTGGGTATTTTCTTGGCAGGACTGTTTGTACGTCATGTGGTGAAGGACGATATCAGTCATGGTGTTACCAAGATATTGTATGCTATTTCCAGTCGACAAGGACGTATTAAAGCGCATAATACGTGGTCGTCTATCATTGCCAGTTCCATCACGATCGGTTTTGGTGGTTCGGTAGGAGCCGAGGCACCTATTGTATTGACAGGTTCGGCTATTGGCTCCAACCTGGGAAGTGTATTCAAGATGGAGCACCGGACATTGATGTTATTGGTGGGATGCGGTGCTGCCGGTGCAATTGCCGGTATCTTCAAGGCACCGATTGCCGGGCTTGTGTTTACACTGGAAGTACTGATGATCGACCTGACAATGTCTTCCCTGCTTCCATTGTTGATTTCTGCAGTGACAGCCGCAACGGTATCTTATATCGTGACAGGTACGGATGCAATGTTCAAATTCCATTTGGATCAGGCGTTCGAGCTGGAACGTATTCCTCATGTCATTATGTTAGGCATCTTCTGCGGACTGGTTTCGCTCTATTTCACTCGTGCTATGAATTCGGTGGAAGGGGTATTTGGTAAATTGAAGTCTCCTTATAAGAAGCTGTTGCTGGGTGGTGTGATGCTGAGTGTGCTTATCTTCCTTTTTCCTCCACTTTATGGCGAAGGTTACGATACGATAGAGATGTTGCTGAATGGGACAAGTAATGCGGAGTGGGATACGGTAATGAATAACTCCTTCTTTTACGGACATGCACATTTTCTGTTGATTTATCTTGCCTTGATAATCTTGTTGAAGGTATTTGCTTCGAGTGCTACGAATGGTGGTGGCGGTTGTGGCGGTATCTTTGCGCCTTCATTGTATTTGGGATGTATTGCCGGCTTTGTCTTCTCGCATTTTAGCAACGATTATGTGATGACTTCTTATTTGCCTGAGAAGAATTTTGCATTGATGGGTATGGCAGGAGTTATGAGTGGTGTTATGCATGCCCCTCTGACAGGAGTTTTCCTGATAGCCGAGCTAACGGGGGGATATGACCTTTTCTTGCCACTGATGATTGTCTCGGTGAGTGCCTATCTTACTATAATCATGTTCGAGCCTCATAGTATCTACTCTATGCGTTTGGCTAAAAAAGGCGAGTTGCTGACACACCATAAAGATAAAGCGGTCTTGACTTTGATGAAAGTAGAGAACGTGGTAGAGAAAGATTTCGTTGTGGTTCATCCTGATATGGATTTGGGTGAGTTGGTAAAAGCAATTTCCGCCTCACATCGTAATATATTCCCTGTTACAGATAAAGACGGTGTGTTGATTGGCATTGTTTTACTGGATGATATCCGGAACATAATGTTCCGTCAAGAGCTATATCATCGCTTTAAGGTTGGTAAATTAATGACTTCCACTCCGGCCCGCTTGTACGATACGGATAGCATGGAGCAGGTGATGCGTACTTTTGATGATACGCAGGCTTGGAACTTGCCCGTAGTGAATGCCGAAGGGCATTATTTGGGCTTTGTTTCCAAATCAAAGATATTTAATTCGTACCGTGAAGTGTTGGTACATTTCTCTGAAGATTAGAATAATATGAAGAAAGAAGATTTAAGAATCGTATATATGGGCACTCCCGACTTTGCGGTGGAGGCTCTTCGTTGTTTGGTTGAAGGTGGTTATAATGTGGTAGGTGTTATTACAATGCCTGACAAACCGGCCGGGCGCGGGCATAAGCTACAGTATTCTCCGGTGAAACAGTTTGCTTTGGATCATAATCTTCCGCTTCTTCAACCGGAAAAGCTGAAAGATGAGGCTTTTGTAGAGGCGTTGCGTGCTTGGAAGGCCGATTTACAGATTGTAGTTGCCTTTCGTATGTTACCTGAAGTGGTATGGAATATGCCCCGTTTGGGTACATTTAATTTGCATGCTTCTTTGTTACCGCAGTATCGGGGCGCTGCTCCTATTAATTGGGCGGTGATAAATGGAGATACTGAAACAGGTATTACCACCTTTTTCTTAAAGCATGAGATTGATACGGGCGAGGTTATCCAACAAGTGCATGTGCCTATTGAGGATACTGATAATGTAGGTGTTGTGCATGATAAATTGATGGTACTGGGCGGTCGTTTGGTAGTAGAAACCGTAGATGCTATTTTAAACGGTGCGGTCAAACCTATTCCCCAAGAAGAAATGGCGGTTGTGGGCGAACTTCGTCCTGCACCGAAAATCTTTAAAGAAACTTGCCGCATTGACTGGAACCAGCCTGTAAAACGTATTTATGACTTCATCCGTGGGTTGTCTCCTTATCCGGCGGCATGGACGGAACTCGTTCAGCCCGACGGCGAAGCGGTTGTAGTAAAGGTTTTTGAGACGGAAAAGATAGAGAATCCCCACCAACTGCCTGCCGGCACTCTGCTGACGGATGGCAAGACCTATATCCGTGTGGCTGTTGCGGATGGTTTTATCAATATCCGTTCCCTTCAACTGCCCGGCAAGAAACGGTTGAAGACGGACGAACTGCTGCGCGGCTTCCGGCTTGACGGAGCATATTTGAAAAACTAGATATCCGGCATCCGAAAAACAACTTGAGAAATATTTGTTTGCTTATGCAGAAACGATTTGCGGGCGTTATTCACTTTGCCGGAGAACGAACATGAATATTTTGATGTAGTATTGTAAAGATTATCCATAGCTCCCTGACTTTTTGGGGGAGTGTTGCACTGAAACGAAGAAAATGAAACGGCAACCGGGAGAAGCTTTTATGCCCTCCGGTTGCCGTTTTGTTTTCTCGCTTTCTTTACCTACTGTTATCCCAGCGGATTATCGTTCTCGTCACCGCCGGAACCGCTGCCGCCGCTGCCTGCGGGAGCTTCGCCGATATAAATAGTCTGCGAGGCATGGCGTGGAGATTTTAATAGCGTCTTGCTGGGGGTATATTGCGTGGTCACCGTCAGCGTGTATTCCCCGTCCGAAAGGTTGGAAGGCAGCAGGATGATGAGTTTGGAGGGATCGTTCACTACCAGCATGTCGGGGTCGAGATGAATTACCTTTCCGCCATTGACGGCGGTGAGTGTGATGCCTACCGACGCGTCCGTACCCGCCACCTTGATGTTCTTGCCCAGCAGGGTGAAGTTGCGTCCGGCGGTTGCCGATAGGTCGGTGGCACGGGTGGCGGCGTCTTGCGTGCCGTTGATGTACATGCTTGCCTGGCGGTCGCCGAGTATCTGCACGGTGGTGTCCTTTATCGCCTCACGCAGCTTCTTGCCCTGGGTCAGGGAGACGTAGATGGAGTTGGTCTCCGGATCCCAAGCGTTGTTCTTGGCGAGGCCTTTGAGTTGGGGCACGATGCGGCAGAAATCGGTGTTGATGCTGTAGCCGTTCATCGCCAGTTCGGAGAGGACTTCGTGGTAGAGGTTGACGCTGGCGGACATGGTTTCGCGGTGCAGGCCGGGGTTCTTGGCTGCCATGCGGTCCAGCACGAACTGCTGATCGACGCTGCGGGTGGTTTCGAGGACGAAAATCTTGTCGGTCTTGTCGTCGGTGGTGACGGTGTTGTCCGCCTGCCATACTTTAAGTAAATTCTTTGCCATAATCTTTCTTGTTTTGTGGGCAGGGAGAAGAGGCGATTGGGCGGCGCTCTCTGTCCGGGTTAAGTTTATTGTTACTATAGTCGAACTTTCGTCTTGCCGGAAACGAGAACGTCCCGCCCCACACACTGGTCGGTGTGCGGGGCGGGACGAAAACTATTAGAGTCGCCGTACTAAGATAGATTTAAAATCCGGATTGTACAAACTTTTCCAAATACCAAGATTCTCAATAGTATTGCGATTACGCATCCAATTACCCATTACAATGAATGCATCATCGGTTTTGTATTTAGCTATATCAGTTAAAGAAATATAGTTTTGTCCGCTTACTTTTAGAATGGTGACACACAATTATCTTTTCCATGTAATTCTTGTCTTCCTTTCGTTTAAACAACTGCAAAGGTATGCTTTCCTCTTCAAGCCCCAACATAGTATTTATAAATAGTTTTCGTTTCCAACAAGTCAAAGAACGCATCTATTATTAATTAAGTTATTCTCTCGCTCCACACCCCTTCCGGATTCCTCCTTTTGTTGTGGGGGCGGTCTTCGAGAGACTGAAAGCGCAAGCCTAAAAAGTGAGCACCGCACGGGTAAGATTGCTACCTTTGCCAAGATAGTAATAAGACCCACTGCCTACCCTTGCGCCCCAAACCTGACCGGCATTGGTTTCGGAGCTGGAGGAATACGTTCCCGACATGATTGCGGCGCCCGGTATCTTACCCAACTGGGTATTGATTCCATTACTGTTGGCATTAATCGCACAATTTCGCATCTGCCCCGTTGTGGGGTAATACCATCCGCTTGTTACTCCCGTAGGTGCGGGCGTATAGTTCACACAGTAAAAACATGCGGGGAAACTCCTGGATTCACTGGCAGCAGCGGCCATAATCATCTGGGTACTCTTATATCCAAGTTCAGCACCGCCACTGGTACCCGTACCGAAGACACGGGAACCGTCACCCCACGTTTGCCACGACTGTTGCAACGCCAATACATAGCCATGTATGGTCGTCAACTTACCTTCGTAATTATCCACCGCATCACTGCTGCCTGTCCCTATCCGAAAGACGATGCCGATACAATTCGCCTGTTCCTCCTCATTCAGTTCAGTTCTGCTTGCCGCCAGCAGCGAGCCGTCCTTCATAAAGAAGTCACCCGATTGGAGCACATGGCTCACATTGTTGACCACCGCACCGTTATCTACCGTATAAGTCTTATACTTCCCCGCCGTGATGCCAGGCTTCAACTCCCATTCCTTTGGAGCGGCAGAAGCATCGGTATATGTACCGGAAAAGAGCAGGTTAGTTTTCCAAGGATTTACCAGAAAACGATAGGCGCCCGCACCCAGATGATAGGGAGAAAAACCGTAAAATCCCGTATTGAGGGCGTCCGTCAGCCATGTATAACCGGCGTCGTTGCTAAGGGTGTACTTCGCTTTCGGCAAATCCAGCAGCACCAGTGCCATGCGGTGCGATAGAGTGAAGGTGAGCGTGCGGGTGCTGCCCGGAGTGCCGCTTATCGTGCCTTTCCCTATCATGAGGTCCTGCGCAGTGTATTTAGCGTAGCTGCTTTGATCGGCGGCGGGAATCCACTCTTTTACCAATGGCATGAAGAAGTCGTCGGCATTCGTACCGTAACGTACTTTGTTTGTCATGTCCGTCTGATAGGGATAATAGGCATAGTAGGTTGTCTTTACACCTTCGTAGGCAAGCGTGGTGCCCGCAGGAGGCGTCCACTTACCGTCGGCTGATAAAGTGAGGCAGATGTTTTCAGTATTGTCTCCATAGTAACTCTGGACATACAACCCTATCTTGTCGCCTGCAATGAAGGTGGTCTTATACCCCTCCTCTTGTGCACGGGTGGTCGGAGCTTCTCCCGCAGAGGCGAGGTAACCGTTGTCAACGACATTCACAGTGAGGAGTGTGCCTTGTCCGTCATTATCACTGCCTTCACTGGGCAGATTCGTATCATCGGCACAACCCCATAGCCCTGCAAGGAGCAGGCCGAAGAGCAGGGAGGGAAATGATATATATTGTTTCATCTTTAAGAATAAATTAGTTGCTAAAAAGCCAGAACGGGCCTGACAGCGGTGTATAAATCATTTTTATATGACATAGAGGAGTTATTCCACAGAATCATAAATGCATAGGCTTTATGATCCCCACCGCCTACCTCCGAACTCGACCAGTTATATCCGTTAGCAAAATCATCTCCTCCCGCAATTATCATATTGATGCTTATATCAGCGAGCATTGGAGCAACGTAGGTATTATATATACCCATCAATTGACCGTGAGAAGGAAGAAACCAGCCACTGCTTGTTGCGGGAGCTGCCGGTGTGTAGTTCTTGCAAGCGTTCGCCGCCGGAAAATGGCTCATCTGCCAGCCGCTACCGCTATTGGCGGCCACGTATGCTTCTATTCGTTGCTGATTGTAAAAGCCTCGCCAGTCATCGGCATTTGTCGATGTGCCCACTGCCACATTATACGTGCCGTCTTTATTTTCCCATGCCAACTTTCCGACATCTTTCAATGCTACAGCATAGCCATGAAACCCTGACGTCCCTACGCCTGTGGAGCTATAGTCGTCCGTGTCCGTGGCATGCTTTCCGGCATAGAATACAATGCCGACTACGGTGCGGGCATTTCCGTCCTTATCCGTTAGTACGGGCATGACTTCCCGCTGGGCAACGGTGTTATCGGTGTATTTACGGTAGCCGCCGTCGGAGGTAGTGCCGTCGCTATAATAGTAATCACATATTTTCACGTCGGTAGCCTTGTAACCGGGAGCAACCTCCTTGCTGTTAAGCGCTTCATTTCCGCTGTCAGTCCATTCATCGCTTTGGGTGAAAGTCACCGAAAGACCGTCTCTCTTTATGTCGAGCTGGTAGTTCACGCTCCCGCCCTGCACCCAGGCCGAAGCGGTGGGAAAGGCGATATTGGTTCTGCTTACCGCAATGGTTTCCCCGTCTTGCAGGTAGGTAATGGAGAAGGTGGCGGCGGTTTTGTCGGGCAGCAGGAAGAAGGTGGCCACCGTCGGGGCGGCATCGGTGGAGGAGGCATTGGCCGTCACCGACGTTCCACCGCCGGCAAGGGTCGCTGTATAGTTCTTCGTGCCTGTGTAGCTTCCCCAACTGAAACCGCCACTTGTAAACGTGAGTTTCGCCGTTGCCGGAACGTTGTTCACGGTCAGAGAGGTTATCTTAATCCCCATTTCGGTCTTGACGCTGAACTTCACCCGTGTCAGTGCATGCTTCATCGGAAGGCTGATGCTGCCGTTGGCCGTTCCACCGCTTGTCTGGTAGGTTCGGTTCATCAACGGTTCGGAGGCGAGCAGGTCCGTCTGATCTGCTTCCGCCGTGGCCACGGTGTAGGTCAGCGTGGGGTAGCCGGCATCCGTCTTCCCCGAAAGGGCGGGGTTGCTGCCGCCCGGCGCCGATTCGTCCACATAGGGGGCGTAGGCAAAGAAACTAAGCTTGTCGGCGTCGTTGTTAGGCCAGTATTTCACGGGGCTGTACGTCCAGGGGGACGTGTTATTGGCCCGTTCCAGCTTTTGGTTGTACATATATCCCGGCGTGGCGGTGCTTGTGTTGAAACTCCCGCTTGTCATGTAGGCAAACACGCCTGCGGTGGTGAGGTTGGCGGTAGTCAGTTCGGCACGCGTCTGCGGCTCCTCCACGGTGGTGAGGAAACTTAGCGGCATGCCGTCCGCCTGCGGAAACTCCTGCAACCCGCCCCCCGCATCGCAAGCGGAGAACAGCGAAGATGCAAGCGCCGTTAAAGCGACCGCTGTTTGTTTGTTCATTTTCATCATTCTTTGCCTTTTCCGATTTTTATTTATCTGTATTCTGTCTTTGGTGACCGGGAAGGGACGTTCAACCCCGCCCGGTCTGGCTTGTGTAGCCTTTCCGTATAAGGGAAGACTTTATTCTATCGTCACTTCCTCTTTGATGTCAGACCAGCTTTCCACTTCCGCCTTGTCAATCTTAATCTCGTGCAGATTGATTTTCAGCGTGTACAGGTATGACTTGTTCCGCTTCATATGAGTCTTGGGTAGCTTTATAACTGACTCCGCATGGCTGGCGATGAATTGTGTGGGCTTAGTGTTGTCTTTGGTGACTATATCGTAATGGAAACCTATCCAAATGTCATTTTCGCCACAGCCGGCGTTCGTGTCCACGTTGACATTGTTATCGGCAATGGGAATCAGATATAGGTACTGGTTAGGTGGGAACAGGTCAACGGGAGTCGTCTTCGATGCGTTGGTCACTCTTATCCCCTTGATAACCCCCTCATGCCCGGTAGTGGCGTTGGATTCGGTGATGCCGGTGCTTTCCAACGCCAGGATATCGTCGAGGCTGAAATCCTTTTCCGGAACGGTGGAGATGCCTGTCCCATAGTTCCAGTGCAATTGTGACCATTTGGCGCTGGTGTAGAATTTGGAGTTGGGATTGGATGCCGCTCCGGTGTCTATCAGCGAGAGGTTACCGGACGCCGCCGTCGTGCCGTGGTTCGTGCCTACAATCCACATGTGGGTGATGTACACGAAGCTGTTCGTTCCGTCCATGCCGCCGAAATCCCCGTCCCCCAGTTGCGCCTTGAACGAGATGCGCGAGAGGGTGTGCTTGAAGTCGAAGCTGACCTTTCCGGCATTGGCCGCGGTGTATTGCTGGTCACGGGCGTCGGCCACCACGAGGTCCACCATCTTGGTAAGCTCGTTTTCTTTTTTAAGGCTGAAGTTGATATAGGGGATTCCCTTCTCGGTGGCTGCGGAGACGATGACTCCCGACTTCGTGCCGGTCTGCCAGTTGGTCTCGTAGGGGGCGTAGGCGAAGAAGGATATCTTGTCCCCGTCACGGTTGGGCCAGTACTTTATAGGGTCGTACTTCCAGACACTGTTCGTCTTGTCGTACTCTACCATTTGGTTATGCATGAAGCTGGGTGTGACCGTGGTCTTCACGTCCTCGAAATTGTCCTGTCCCGTAAAATACCCCATGATGCCGAAACCACCGTACTTGCTGGCGTCCGAAGGGCTGTCTTTCATGCTTTCCGTAGTCATGTCCACCCCGCGGGTAGCCGCACCGGTGTACACGCCGAATCCTACTGCCGGATGTGCATCCGGACTAATCTCTGTCACTTCGTTCTGTGAGCATCCCGCCATCAGTAATGCTGCCAGCGATGCCGCGATTGCGTTAATCTTCTTCATTTCGTTTTCGTTTTTAAGTATGATTATTGATTTATTGTATGTTATTCTATTATTCTATTCATATTGTGCTATTGTATGCCATATCATGCCTCCGGCGCTGCCCTATTCGATGGGGATGTCTGTTTTCACGTCATCCCCCCATCCGTCCACGTCCACGTCGAAGCCGGAGCCGGATCCTCCTTCGGGTTTCACGTCGGGCACCTTGCTTGTGCTGACCTCCACCCGTAAGATGAACGTCCCTTCTCCGTTGTCCGTTTCCGTCACCTTCACCCTGTCATAGTCTTCGGTGAAATGCGTTTTCCCGTCCACCAGTAGGGCGTCGATGTGCAGGCTGTGTCCGCTCTGCGTGTCGAAGCCGAATACCTCGAACGTGCCGGTGATGGTCCCGTCGAAGGGCGATCCGGGGGTGAACTGCGGATCGGAGGGGGTGAACTCCTGCGCCACGGTGTTTGCCGACGCCTCGCCGGTGGCCAGAAAGACGGATTCCGCCACACCGTCCAGGCGGCAGGTGACCGAGCGCACGTTGTTCAGCCCCTCCACATGGAGCACGGCTACCACCTCGCGGGTCAGCTTCCGTGGGGTGAAGCGGATGGTGAAAGGGCCGCCCTCCGCCGTTGTGCCGGTGGCGGGGCGGGTGCCCGCTCGTCCGTAGGTGGTGTGGCTGTAGTTGCCCAGCATGTCCTCCGTCACGGTGAAACCTTCCAGAGTGGCGACTGCCAGTTCGTCGGGGGAGGAGACGATGGTGCGCGTGCTGCCGTCCTGGCGTGTCTCCATTTTGCGGGCATAGGCCTCCAGGGTTCGGTAGCCGCCGTTTCCACGGAAAGCGATGTTGCTGAAATCGTTGAAGGAGCGGTTGAAGAGCAGGGCGTCGTACACGCCTTCCGGCAGGCGTATCACGTCGCCCGAACGGTCGCCCAGCAGGAAGACTTTCGGTTCGCCGCCGCCATGCGGGTAGAAGACGGCGGTGGCGCCGTAGTTCACTTCTTTCTCATCCAGTCCGGACTGGCTCCAGTCGGCGGTGAGGGTGATTTCGGAGACTTCGTAGTAGGTCAGCTCCCGGCGGTCGCAACTTGTCAAGGTGAAGAGGAGACAAGGGGAGAAGGTGACAAGGAGACGAGTGAACAAGGTGACAAGGGAGAATGCCCGCAGAAATGCGGCATGGCGCAGCCCCTTGTCAACTTGTTTCCTCGTTAACTTGTTCCCTTGTTTCCCTGTCAACTTGTCAACTCTTTCTTTGTTAACTATCTTCATTGCTCGCCTCCTTTCTGCAATTTGGCCTTACGGTTGAGCAGCCAGACAAGGGAGATTTTCAGCTTCGTGGGACCGAACCACGTGTAGCGGCCGTTCTCCTGCCACAGCAGGGTTTGGTAATTGTCGCGGGCGTGGTAGTGGCGGTAATTGGTCCGTAAAAGACCGATGCCGATGTTGTATTCCAGGCGCAAGTTGCGGGCTATACTGTGGGCATAGCCGTAGCTGATGCCGGCGGCGATGAAGAACTCGCCCTGGTAGCCGTTTCGGTCCCATTGTAGGTCGTACTTGCCGCCTCCGGCGTACAGGCCGAGGAAGTGGCCGGTGAGGACTTCACTGTTCATGCGGCTTTCACGGCTGCCCAGCCAGTAGCGGCCTTCCAGTCCGCCCATGAGGATTTGAAGGCAGTACTTGTCGCTGCCCATCAGCCACCAGGGGAACATGAGTTCGCCGTTCAGGGAGTAGCGGTTGTGCTTGCCTATCGGGAGTTCAACCTCGATGTTCGGCATCAGAAGTGCGTTGAACAGCAGGTTGGTCTTCAAGGCGAGCAGGGGAGTGCGGAGGGGGGAGCGGCGGTATATGCCGGCAAGATAACGGTTGTAGGCACTGTCGGAGAGTACGGAGGATTGAAAATACCGATACTCGGTTTCGGCGGAGGACTTGAAATCCGCCGAAGACTGGGAATTGTCCCCGGCCGAAGCCAAGAGGTGCAACGAGGACATGCGGGCCGTGTTCAGAGCTGTCGGTTTCTCCGAAGCCGGATGTCTCATGGGGCGCAGATACACCGTGCAGATAGAGGCATTGCGCAGGTAGCGCAGCAGGTGTGTATATATATAATGATAAGGGACGCCGCCGTCCAGCTTCTTCAACAACGCCTTGCATTGTTCGGAGTCTTTATGGCGGTCGATGATTTCAAGCACTTCTTCCCGGCCGGGGATATCCGGATCGTCCGCAATGAGCCGGCGAAGTTCACGCCAGTTCTCGCCCTGCGGGTGTTGGTGGATGCGGTATTGGTCGAGGTGCGGGTATTTCCATACCAGATAGCCTTTTACCGCAACCGAGCGGCGGCGTGCCAAACGTTCATTGTAGGCACGGTCCCCGTCGGGGGAGGTGAAGGAAAGGATGTTGACGGAGTCGATGCGGGCGCACAGGCGGAGGTCGGTGAGCAGCCCGTCCAGGTGGCGGAGCGTATGCCCGTTGTCCATGTAGCCGCTGTCCACCAGCGACTTGTCGAAACGGAAGTGGAGCGTCAGTGGTTTGCCGGAAACGTCCTCGTCCTCAATCGTTCCTTGCCCGGCACACTGTGGTTCCGGGTGTTGCGTCCCCACACGCTGCGCTTCCACGTCCTGCGCACAAAGGTGGCAGGAGGGCAAAGGCAGCGTGCAAGCGATGACGAGCAGGAAGAAGCGGTGTGTCAGCCGTTGCCCGTACTGTTTCAGATATGTGGCGGGGCTGTTCATAATTCAGCGAGGGATATGTCGTCCAGATAAAGACGGGTCATGTGATTGATTACACCCAGTCGTTGGGCAACCCGGCCGTAGCGGCTATAGAACTCTTCCCGTGTGGGATGGTTGCAGTTCAGGTGCTCTCCCGTGGCTTCAAGAAGGTTCAGCAGGGAGATTTGACGCAGCGGACGGGCAAGCTCGTAGGAATATATGCTGCCACGAACCCGATTGGGAATCTGACGGACTAATCCGGCGGATTCCAGCTTGTCTATCAAGTCGACGGGTTCTTTTCCCTCAAAGGGACTGTCCTCACGGGAATTGTACTCGTTCATGGCTATGTCATGAACGAGCGCGATGGAGGTTAGAGTTGCTTGTGTTAACATCTTGAATACGCTTTATGATTTTCCGTTACTTAGCAAGTAACGTGGAACATGGGCGGAAAAAGCGTTCTCCCCCGAGTCTGCGGACATCAAAGAAGCGCTTTTCCTATGAAAAAAGCGTATGAAGCACCACTTCGTTTTTGACGGTCAAAAATGGAGGACGAGATTACGTACCTATGCGGATAGAAATGGGGCGGATATGTTGTTTTTCAGTATTACTGTTTCTTTATATAGAAGATTTTTAATGGTTTGTCGTATTATTTATAAAGAAAATTTGTGATTATTAAATAGATGAACTACTTTTGCAGTATTAATAATCCGTTACTTGCTAAGTAATTCGGATAACACTTTCCGTTACTTGCTAAGTAATTTTCTCGTAAAATGATGCTCTACAGAATACTGTGAGCAGCCATGTTTTTCAATTCAGACTTTTTAATATAGTTAATCAGATCCCGATTTACCTTATCTACGATTTCGTTTTCAAAGGGCTTGAGGTAAGTTTCTGTTACCTTATAGGAGGAGTGCCCCAAAGATTGCCCGATGACCGCCACCGGAGTTCCCATGTGGAAGGCCAGCGTAGCCCACGTGTGCCTGGCGGTATAGGAACTCACCTTGACCCCGGGCAATAATATCCGCATCAGCTGTTTCAGTGAACGGTTGAAGCGGCACAGGCTGTCTTGGTAGCATTGATAAAGCTCTTCACCTTTCCGCAACTTCGGGTTCAGTATGGGGAACAGATAGACGGAATGGGGGTTCTTGTCCCCGAACTCCTTGATCAGCAGCATGGCTTCTCGGGTGATTCTTACCGTAATCTGCCTGCCCGTCTTATGTCGGCGGTACACTATCTTGTCGCCCTGCATGTCCTTCTTGCGCAGGTGCGCCAAATCTACAAAGGGCATTCCCCGAAAGAGGAACATCAGCATGAAGTAGGCGAATATGACTTTCTGCTCACGGGAGAGCCCCGTAAGGTCGGCACACAGCAGCAGTCTGACCTGTACCCTGGTGAGCGCACGCTTGGTTTGCGACACCACTTTGGTGTGCACGTCGTGGAAAAGCCTCGGGTTGTGGCCCGCGCTGCCCGGCGGCATCCAACGGTTATACACCGCTCGGAGCGTGCTCATGTAGGTGGAGACGGTATTCAGGCTCACTCCGCGCTGCACGATGAGCCAGCCTTCATACTCCTTCAGACGTCCGGGGGTGAAAACCTGCTCCATCGGCATCTCCACGTCCCTACCTCCCGAAAACTCGGCAAAGGAGTGCAGTGTGCTCATGTAGATATGTACCGCCGGATATTTGCCGTCCCTGCGCAGTTCTTCGACCACTTCCGACACGTAGGGCGACAAGTCCGTCGTTTCCACATCTTTCATTCCCATGTCTTTTGCCTCTACATCGTTCCTTCCCACATCGTTTTCCGATCCTTTTTCTTTTTCAAAATCCTTCTTGTTCATAACTTCTATGTTTTTAAGGGTTATACTTACTGATACTATCACAATCCGTGCAATAAATATAAGTAAGTGTACCCCCAAAAACGAGCCCCGGTCCGCAAAGTTTGTGAACGGGAGGTAAAGGAAATGAAAAAAGCTTGTATCCTAACAAAGGCTCCTTGCCACTCTAACAAAGACGCTTTGTTAGAGTGGCAAGGAGCCTTTGTTAGGGTAGGAAGGAGGGCTTGGCAAAATCCGTTTACACTTCCCAGCATTTCCACCCCTTGTTGGCGCAGATATATACGATGTACGTGCGTACTTTGAAGTTCGGGAATTTCCTTCTTGTGTCTTCGGCATATCGGTGTACCTGCTCCACTTGATCGGGCAGGGGGGCGGTAGCAGCCAGCATCTTTTTGGCTTCCCGTCCTTTGTAGTACTTGAATTCCACCAGGCGGTCGTCGGTGTAATAGTCGGTACCGGGGATGCCGGTCATCTCGAAGTCGGCACGTCCGCCGGAGTTGTTCTGTTCGATGGCGAAGGTGTAGCACATGCTCAGGTAGCGGGAGACGAGCTCGTAGAAGGAACAGCGGACGAAGTTCTCGTTGATCTTGTCGAAGACTTGGGCGGGGAACTGCCCGAGGTATTGCTCGAAGTAGTTCTGTACGAGGGGTTCTATACGCCGGTCGCCGTCGTACTTGCGGTAGGTGGGCACGTAACGGCGGGCGTCACCTTCGATGCGGTTCAGCACGTTATAGTAGTCCATGTAGATGCTGCGCATGGTCATGTTGGGCAGGGTGGTGACGTAGCTGTCCTGCAAGGTCGTCATGCCTAAATAAAACAGGCTGATGGGGTAGAAATCCTTGTTGAAGAACTTCTGCTTGTTGAACTTGCTGGAGAGGTCCGCCACGTTGTAGGGCAGTTCGCCGTCTATGACGAGGGTGTCGAGCATCTCTTTGGCGTTCTCCATGGTGAGGGTGAGGCGGCGGATCCAGTTGACGTCGGTGCGCAGGTTCTCGTCTATCATCTCGGAGGGGATGGCGCCGTTGCGGGTGGCGAAGTTCTTGAGGAAGTAGGTCAGTATGGTAGCGTTGAAGAGGCGTTCGCCGTTGGGGGCGAAGCGGTAGCCGTCGTAGTTGTTGACGATGAGCTGCCAGATTTCATCGTACTGGTCCTGACTGCCGTCGTACTTCTCGAGCACGTAGCGCAGGTAGGCTTCGGTTTCGGGGTAGGTGAAGCCCAGCATGTTGAGGAAATCGGGATGCAGGGTGAGTATCTCGGCGATGTTATACCCGCTCGTAAGGTCGTCCATCGTCACGGGCAGCACGCCGGTGCAGAAGCAGGTGCGGATGCTGCCTTCGCCGATGCCGGCTTTGATAACCTTGAAGAAGGTGCGCAGGAAGCTGTCTGCGGTGGTGACCTGCTCGTAGAGCGGGTCGTTGTAGGTGGTGAGCAGTTGGTTGGTGAAGTTGTCGTATTCGTCAATCAGGATATAGATTTTGGGCAAGCCATGTTCACGGGCATAGCCCAAGACTTCTTCCAGCATTTGTGCGGCGTTGCCTCGGGTGGTGAACCGGAAGTCTCCGAAGAGATCACGGTTGTGGGTCACCATGATTTCTACAGGACTACAATTCAGAATATTGAAGTTCTGTTCCAGTCCTTCCATGTCGTCTGCCATTACCATTTTGGAGAAGTCGTAGCGGACTACCATGTACCGGCTTCTCTCCTTGGTGGGATGCTCGCCTATCCAAGTTCCCCCAAAGAGGGTGTCGAAACGGTCGGCTTTGGTGCGGTCGTAGTAATGTGCCAGGGTGGACACCCACAAGCTCTTTCCGAAGCGGCGCGGTCGTAGGAACACGGGAGCTTTATACTCTTCCAGCCGTGCGATATACTCGGTCTTATCTACATAATAAAAGCCACGTTCGCGCATTTCGGCGAAGTCGGCCACTGCATAGGGAATAGTTATTCTTGGCATACGATTTTCCTTGATTTATAGATGCAAAGCTACGAATTTTATTTTGAAAGGCGTGCCTGCGCACGGCAAATTTATCTGACGTGAATATCCTGTAGAGAGTTTGCCGAAGGATATTCTTTCACGCTGCTTGCTTCTCATTCATCTTTCTTTCGGGCTATTTCATTCTTCATTCTTTCCGTTTCACCATCTATTTTCGGTCGGCAATAGTCATTTCTCCTACTTTTGCACTATCATTTAAAACCCGAACAAAATGTTTAATGCAATAGTACGTTTTTCTGTCAGGAAGAAGCTGTTCGTTGGATTGACAACGCTCTTTCTTCTTATCGGTGGCATATATGCAATGATGACATTGCCTATTGATGCCGTGCCGGATATCACGAACAATCAAGTGCAGATTGTTACCGTGTCGCCTACCCTGGCGCCACAGGAGGTGGAACAGTTGATAACCTTTCCTATCGAAATTGCTATGAGCAATATTATGAATGTGGAAGAAATCCGTTCGGTCAGTCGCTTCGGGTTGTCCTTGGTGACGGTTGTGTTCAAAGAAAGCGTGCCCACCTTGCAGGCGCGGCAGCTTATCAACGAACAGATACAGACCGTGGCAGGCGAGATCCCGCCCGAACTGGGCACGCCGCAGTTGATGCCCGTTACTACCGGTCTGGGCGAGATCTATCAATATACCCTCGACGTGGCTCCCGGCTACGAAGACAAATACGATGCTATGGAGCTGCGCACCATTCAGGACTGGATTGTGAAACGCCAACTCTCCGGCATTCCCGGTATTGTAGAGATTAACAGCTTCGGCGGCAACTTGAAACAATACGAAGTGGCCGTAGATCCCGATGCGCTTTATTCCCTCAATATCACCATCGGCGAAGTGTTTGAAGCCCTCAACCGCAATAACCAAAATACCGGCGGCAGCTATATAGAAAAGGTGAACCGTGCCTACTACATCCGCTCCGAAGGTATGATAGCCGAGATGGAAGACATCGAACGCATTGTGGTAACCAACCGTAACGGCATACCTGTTCATATAAATGATGTGGCTACCGTCCGCTTCGGCAGTGCCAAGCGTTTCGGTGCCATGACCATCGACGGCAAGGGCGAGTGCGTGGGCGGTATTGCCATGATGCTGAAAGGCGCCAATGCCAATGTGGTGACTACCGAACTCGAAAAACGGGTGGAGAAGGTACAGAAGATGCTGCCCGAAGGCATCAGCATCGAACCTTACCTCAATCGCTCTGAACTGGTAAAGCGAAACATCTCTACAGTAGTCTATAACCTGATAGAAGGTGCCATCATTGTTTTCCTGGTACTTATCATCTTCCTGGGCAATTTCAGAGCCGGGCTGATTGTAGCTTCCGTTATCCCGCTGGCTATGCTCTTTGCTTTTATCATGATGCGCTTGTTTGGTGTATCGGCCAACTTGATGAGTCTTGGAGCCATCGACTTCGGTATTGTGGTGGACGGTTCTATCGTGGTGCTCGAAGGGGTGTTGGCACATATCTATAGTAAGAAGTTCCGGGGTCGCACGTTATCGCCCGAAGAGATGAATACCGAAGTGGAACGGGGTGCTGCCGGTGTGGTGCGCTCGGCTACCTTTGCCGTGCTTATCATCCTGATCGTATTCTTCCCCATACTTACGCTGACGGGTATCGAAGGCAAGTATTTCACGCCGATGGCGAAAACGTTGGTATTCTGTATTATCGGAGCACTGTTGTTATCGCTCACCTACGTGCCTATGATGGCGTCTTTGTTCTTGAAACGTGAGATTAAAGACAAGAAAGTATTTGCCGACCACTTCTTCGAAAGACTGAACCGGGTGTATCAAACAGCGCTTCATTGGTGTATGCGCCATGTACGCATAGCTGTATCGGCTTCTTTCCTGGCGCTGATAGCCAGCCTCTTCCTTTTTACCAAACTTGGTGCGGAGTTTATTCCTACATTGGACGAAGGAGACTTTGCCATGCAGATGACACTACCCGCCGGTAGTTCGCTGACCGAGAGTATCGAAGTTTCCCGTCTGGCGCAGAAGACATTGAAAGATAAGTTCCCCGAAATACGTCACGTCGTTGCCAAGATTGGTACGGCCGAAGTACCCACCGACCCCATGGCGGTGGAAGATGCCGACGTGATGATTGTGATGAAACCCTTCAAGGAGTGGACCAGCGCCAAGAGCCGTGCCGAGATGGTGGAGAAGATGAAAGCCGCCCTCCAGCCGCTTGAGAACCGTGCCGAGTTTAACTTCTCGCAGCCCATTCAGCTTCGCTTCAATGAGTTGATGACCGGAGCCAAAGCCGATATTGCCATCAAACTGTATGGTGAAGACATGGCCGAACTTTATGCGAAAGCCAAGGAATGCGCCACCTATATCGAGAAAATACTCGGTGCTTCGGACGTTATTGTGGAGCAGGCTATGGGATTGCCCCAGTTGGTGGTGAAATACGACCGTGCCAAGATTGCCCGCTACGGCATCAATATCGAAGAACTGAATACTATTGTCCGCACGGCATACGCCGGTGAGGCTGCTGGAGTTGTCTTTGAGAACGAACGTCGCTTCGACCTGGTGCTTCGTCTGGACTATGATAAAGTGAAAGATTTGAACCTCGACAAACTCTTTGTCCGCACTACCGACGGCATACAGATTCCTGTAAGCGAGGTTGCTACCATCGACCTGAACAGTGGTCCTTTGCAGATAAACCGTGATGCAACGAAACGCCGCATCGTGATTGGTGTGAATGTGCGTGATGCCGATATTCAGCAGGTGGTAACCAGCATTCAACAAACGTTGGAGAAGAATATCAAACTGCAACCCGGTTACTACTTTACCTACGGCGGGCAGTTTGAGAATCTTCAGAATGCGATTAATACGCTGCTGATTGTGATTCCGGTGGCATTGTCGCTCATCTTGTTGCTACTGTTCTTTGCTTTCAAATCCGTGACTTATACGTTGGTGGTGTTCAGCACTGTACCATTATCTCTTATTGGTGGTATTCTGGCCTTGTGGTTGCGTGGATTGCCGTTTAGTATTTCGGCAGGAGTAGGATTTATTGCCTTGTTTGGTGTGGCGGTACTGAATGGTATCTTGATGATTAACCACTTTAATGAGGTGCGTAAAAGTACCCGTCATCGGATGTGCACCTCACGCATTATTCGCGAAAGCTGCCCGCACTTGCTGCGTCCGGTGTTCCTCACTGGATTGGTTGCCTCGCTTGGTTTCGTGCCGATGGCCATTGCCACTTCGGCAGGAGCGGAGGTACAGCGCCCGTTGGCAACGGTGGTGATTGGTGGTCTGATCGTTTCTACTATACTGACACTTTTGATTATCCCGGTATTTTATCATATAGTAAACTCAGCAGTAATGTTACGTCATAGTAAATTGAAAAAGTTATTCGGTTTCGGTATGATTGCCTTGGCTGTAATGTGCATACCTACACAGACCCGTGCACAAGAAACCCCACAAACTATCAGCCTGGAGCAGGCTATCGATATGGCAATGCAAAACAATCCCCGCTTGAAGATAGCCACTACCGACATTAAACGTGTTCGTGCCACCCGTGGCGAAGCGGTGGAACTGGGTGCTACCGAGTTCTCCTATTCCTGGGGACAGATAAACGGTGTAGAACGCAAGGATAAGGAAACGGCAGTTACTCAGCCCATCGGCTCACTGCTGACTCCCTTCTACAAAAATGCGCTTGTCAACAAGCAGATAGCAACCGGTACTTACTACAAGCAAATGGTGGAAAAGGAAGTAAAAGCCGAAGTGAAACGCGCTTGGGCATACTATCTCTATGCTTGGAACCTCCGTGATATGTACAAGGAACAAAGCAGCTTGGCCGACCGCATACAAAAGGCGGGAGAGTTGCGTTACCAGCAAGGAGAAATCACTTTGTTAGAGAAAAGCATGATTTCTACCATCGCTTCCGATATGCGTAACAAACTGTTTCAATCGGAAGAGGAATTGAAGCTTGCCGCTTCGCGCTTGCAATGGATTTGCTATACCGATCAACCCGTTGTTCCCAATGAGACTGCTATCCGGCTTTATCCCGTGGAGTTGACGGAACTGCCCCTTTCGCAGGCTCATCTGAACTATTTCGAAAGCCAAGTCAACGAGAAGCAGGCCATGCTGAATATAGAACGCAGCCGCTTCTTCCCGGAGCTTTCTTTCGGATATGTCCGTCAGAATATTCTTCCTGAGAAGGGATTGAACTCGTGGATGGTAGGCGTATCTTTCCCCGTTTGGTTTGTGCCGCAGCACAGCAAAATCCGTCAGGCAAAGTTTGAGCGTAGCATGGCACAAACGCAAGCCGATGCCAATGTGCGCGAACTTAATAATAAAGTGACGGAGATTCGTGGCAACATCCGCCGTTATGGAGAAAGCATCCGCTACTACACCACAACTGCCCTTACCGAAGCCGAGCAGTTGATGAAGGCTGCCGACTTGCAGTTCCGTGAAAGCGAAACGGATATAACGGAGTACGTGCAAAGCATGAATGCCGCCCGCGAAATAAAGAAAGGATATATCGAAGCTGTTTACCAGTTTAATGTGGCTGCTTTGGAATATGAGTTGTATCATTGACCCCCCCGAGCCCCCTAAAGGGGGAGGGGGATGCTCCGCTAGCTAATATAATCAGTTATAATATAATTAAAACTATCCCCCTCCCCCTTCAGGGGGTCCGGGGGGTGCTAAATAAGTATACAATGAAAAAGATAATTCTCCCCGTTGCCGTACTGCTGTTAGCGTCCTGCAACTCTTCTAATAAAGAAACTGAAACAACTGAGGCCCCTCAACCTGCGGATAGTGTGACTGTAGTGGCCAAAACTGTCGATTCTACTTATGTGGATGGAATGACCTCGGCAACAGCTATTGCCAATCCGTCTGCTTTTAATGGCACGCTGGTGATTCCTCCCAAGAACTTTGCTACCGTTACACTCAGCATGGGGGGCATTGTGAAAGACCTTTCTCTGCTGCCGGGTTCGTATGTAAGCAAAGGCACTGTACTCGGTTCTTTGGAGAATCCCGAATTTATTGATTTGCAACAATCCTATCTCGATAGCTATGCACAGTTTGAGTATCTCGAAGCAGAATATAAACGTCAGCAGAACCTTTCTCGCGAGGAAGCCGCTTCGCAAAAGAAGTTGCAACAGAGCAAAGCCGATTATCTGTCAATGAAAAGTCGTTTGCAGGCATCGGCCGCACAATTACGTTTATTGGGAATCAATCCTGAAACGCTGAATACTACCGGAATCCGTCCGTATATAGAAGTAAAAGCACCTATCAACGGCTATATCAGCAATGTGCAGGCCAACTTAGGGAAGTATCTCAATGCGGGAGAACCGCTTTGCGATGTGATTGACAAGAGTCAGACAATGGTGCGCCTCACGGCCTACGAAAAAGACTTGGTAGGAATGAAAGTCGGTAGCCGTATACAGTTCCGTGTCAATGGGTTGGGAAAAACCACTTTCCATGCCACACTGATTTCTATCGGTCAGCAGGTGGACGATGCTAACCGCTCTATCGAACTGTATGCCAAAGTACTCGATGCCAACCCCGAATTCCGTCCCGGCATGTATGTATCTGCCCGGATGGAGAAGGAATAAATAAGAATCATTATCTTTGCGGAGGAATAAAATGAAGTTGCAGATGATTATAACCAATAAGAAGTATGTCCAACTGACCGTGCTGGTGTCGCTGGTTGTTAGCTTTCTGATCCATTTTCCGGAGCTGGTATCATTGACCGATTCGCTGGAGCAACAAGTCTTGTTCCCCGGCATGTCGTCGGCTGAAGTGTTTTTTGAGGTGGGATATACATTTATTTCGTTGCTGGTGCTTTTCGCTATAAACACCTTCTTGTTCCAGTTTAATAACCCGGCAGTGCGGATGCTTTGGTGGAAAGTACTGTTGTCGTTTGTATTGACCTGGATATTGAGCCGTTTCCTGGGAGAATTGTTTGTGTATCTTCACCATAATTTCCGCATTCCGGCTATTGATGCCATGGTGCACCACTACCTGCATCCGGTGCGCGACTTTATAATCAGTCTCATTGTGACAGGCACTTGCTACATCAGTTATCTGATACGCGAGCGGCAGGAAGTATTGTTGCAGAATGGCAAACTGCTCACTGAAAACATTCAGAACCAATATCAGGCCTTGAAGAACCAGTTGAATCCGCACATGCTGTTCAACTCGCTGAATACCCTGCAATCATTGGTGCGCGAAAGTCCAGAGAAAGCACAGAACTATATTCGCGAACTTTCGCGCGTGCTGCGATATACGCTTCAAGAGAATGACACCCATACCGTTACGTTGCGTGAAGAGATGAACTTTGTAGATGCCTATATCTTCCTGATGAAGATGCGCTACGAAGACAACCTGCAATTCGTCATTGCGGTCGATGCGGAATGTATGGACTACGCCCTGCCCCCGCTTTCCATCCAAACTTTGGTAGAGAATGCCATCAAGCATAATGAAATCAGCAACCGCCACCCGTTGACTATCGAAATACGTACTGTATTCATATCCGGCGAGAAGGAAGCCACCCTTTGCATCGACAATAACCTGCAACCGCGTCGCACAGCCTCTTCCGGCACAGGCATCGGGCTGGCTAATCTCTCTAAACGTTACGAACTGCTGTTCGGTAAGGAAATTCAGATTACCGAGGCAAACGGCAAGTTCAGTGTTTGCATTCCGCTCATGAAACCTTGAAATCACAACCGTGCCTATGAAAGCTTTAATTATAGAAGATGAGAAAGCCGCTGTTCGTAACTTGACAGCTTTGCTGGCCGATGTAGCTCCCGGAATGGAAGTAACGGATGTATTGGATAGTGTGGCAGATACCATCGAATGGTTTGGTGCACACTCCATGCCCGAGCTTGTTTTCATGGATATACATTTGGCTGACGGTTCGGCATTCGAAATCTTTGAGCATATAGATATCACTTGCCCCGTCATTTTTACCACTGCCTATGATGAATATGCCTTGCGTGCTTTCAAAGTTAACAGTATTGACTATTTATTGAAGCCCATCGGCGAAGAAGATATGCGCACGGCACTTACCAAACTGAAACATTTGCATGGCAAACGTTCCGACGAGTCCGATTTCATGCAAATGATACGTTCCTTGCAGCGCGAAGAAAGCTATAAGACCCATTTCCTGGTACCTTCCAAAGGAGACAAGCTACTGCCTTTGGCCGTAGAACTAATATCCTTCTTTTATATCGCCGAAGGAATTGTAAAAGCCGCCACCACCGACGGAAAGGAATATGTACTTACTCAAACCTTGGACGAACTGACGGAATGCCTCAATCCGAAACGCTTCTTTCGTGCCAACCGGCAATATCTTATATCCCGCGAGTCTGTGAAAGACATTGACCTTTGGTTTAACAACCGCCTTGCCATCAACCTGCACGCCACTATGCATGAGAAGATTGTAGTAAGCAAAGCCAGGGTGGGAGAGTTTAAAGAATGGTTTGCTAAATGAAGAATGAAGAATGAGGAATGAAGAATTTGCTGTGCAGTATAATATGCCGCATGGCTAATTATTCATTCCTCATTCTTCATTCTTCATTATTTTAGTTACTTTTGTACGTCATAAACGTGTAACTTCAAGAATGTAAGTATTATGAAACCAATCATATCTCCTTCTATACTGTCTGCCGATTTTGGCTATTTGGCAAGAGACATCGAAATGATTAACCGCAGTGAGGCTGAATGGGTACATATCGACATCATGGACGGTGTGTTCGTTCCGAATATCTCTTTCGGCTTTCCGGTACTTAAATATGTGGCAAAATTGTCTGAGAAACCTTTGGATGTGCATCTGATGATTGTACAGCCGGAGAAGTTTATTCCCGAAGTGAAAGCGTTGGGAGCACATATCATGAATGTGCATTACGAGGCTTGCCCGCATCTGCACCGGGTGATACAGCAAATCCGTGAAGCGGGGATGCAACCGGCGGTAACCATTAATCCCGCTACTCCTGTAGCTATGCTGAGGGATATTATCAAAGACGTATATATGGTGCTGGTGATGAGTGTAAACCCCGGATTTGGTGGTCAGAAATTTATTGAGCACTCTGTAGAGAAAGTACGCGAACTGCGTGACTTGATTGAAGAAACCGGTTCGCAAGCCTTGATAGAAGTAGACGGAGGTGTAAACCTGGAAACCGGTACCCGACTGATAGAGGCAGGTGCCGATGCTTTAGTGGCAGGTAATGCAATCTTTTCTGCTTCCGATCCGGAAGAAGCTATTCGTGAATTGAGAAATCTATAACTTGTTGGATTGATAGTAGACGGCTTTCAGCGGCATCCATTCCTTCGACTTTTGGTGCCGTTGGTAGTTGGTATTTGGTGTGGGGATATGTTTCCTCATACCTTTTCTTCGTGGAGTTGTTCGGTTGTTGCCCTGCTGATGGTTATTTCTTTGATAGTAGGAAACCGTTACTCTTTGCGCTGGTTGTATGGAGTGTTGGTATATCTTTTTCTTTTCGGTATCGGCTACCAGCTAACGAGCCGGCAGTTTGAAAAGACGAATTATACTTTCAAGGATAACCCTCTTACGTATAAAATCCGTATTCAGGAAGAACCCGAAATAAAGGAGCGTAGTATTTTGTGTACTTCTGTCTTGCTCGATGATAACGGTCAAGATGCACTTGTGCATAGCTCTCAAGGTAATCGTTTTCTTCTCTATTTCCCGAAAGATTCGCTGGCTTGCGGTCTGAAGCGGGGAGACGAGCTGCTGATAAATACCCTGCTTTCTCCTCCTGCTAATAAGGGTAATCCCGATGAATTTGATTATGAACGTTACCTGAAGCGCAAAGGTATTACAGGTACGGCTTATGTTGCTGCGGAGCACTGGAAAGTAATCGGGCACGATTCCTTGCGCACATTCCGGCAAGTTGCTTTGGATTATAGGGAAAAGGTCGTTTCACTCTATCGCAGTTTAGGTTTTAGTAAAGACGAACTGGCTGTTCTCTCGGCACTGACGGTAGGGGATAAAGAAGAATTGAGTGATGATATTGTAGAGACTTACTCTATCACCGGCGCCAGCCATGTGTTGGCACTTTCGGGGCTTCATATCGGATTTATCTATGCTTTGTTTTGGTTCCTCTTTTGTCCTTTGTGGAAACGGTGGCGATATCTGAAACCTTTCCTACTTGTGTTCATCATTGTATTTTTGTGGGGTTTTGCTTTTCTCACGGGGCTGTCTTCTTCTGTAGTGCGATCGGTTATTATGTTCTCATTTTTGGCGCTTGCCGGTCTGCAACCGGAAAAACCTTTAACGCTGAATACATTGGCTGCAACAGCCTTCATGATGTTACTTTATAATCCGTTGTGGCTGTTTGATGTGGGTTTTCAATTATCATTCTCGGCTGTGATTGCGATTATTCTTATTCAGCCTAAACTATATGCATTGTGGAAGGTAAAGAATCGCTTTGGACGTTATGTGTGGGGATTGGTCACTGTTTCTATGGCTGCCCAAGTGGGCACGGCTCCGTTGGTGATACTTTATTTCTCGCGTTTTTCCACGCACTTTCTGCTCACTAACCTATGGGTTATCCCGATGGTATCGCTCGTTATGTATTCGGCGGTGCTGCTCTTTGTATTGACTCCATTTCCCTTCTTGCAGCAAATGTTTGCCGGGGCAGTCGAGGCATTGGTTCGTACTCAAAATAAGGTGCTTCACTGGATTGAACAACTTCCTTATGCTTCGGTCGATGGTATTTGGATAGATGCGTGTCAAGTTCTGTTGTTTTATTTGCTGATAGTGTTGGTTTACTGTAGCTTGATGCGATACACTGCGCGTCGTGTTATGGAGGCTTTGTCTGTATGGCTGATTCTGATTGCTTATTCTACTGCTTCAAGCATATTCTCTGCTCCACACCGCAGCATCGTCTTTTACAATGTTCGTGGTTGTCCGGCGGTTCATTGTATAACCGAGGGAAGTTGTTCATGGTTGGCATGTGCCGATAGCTTGCCGGATATCACTCGTATGCAACATTGTCTTTCTCCTTATTGGAATCATTTGGGCATAGATAGTCCGCAAGTTATTACGAAAGACTTTTCAATGCACGGTTTGTTTGTCAGGAATGAGTTACTTTGCTATGCAGGCAAGCGTGTTTGTTTGCTGCACGATGCCCGATGGAAGAATAAGGTTACCGATATTCCCATTTCAATAGATTATCTTTATATATCCAAGGGGTATGAAGGTAACATTAAAGAGCTATCACGATTGTTTTCCGTTAAGACTGTGGTGCTTGATTCATCACTTTCCGCTTATACCCAAGAGAGATTGATCCGTGAATGTATCCATCTGGGAGTATCTTATTTTTCTCTTTCCGAAAAAGGTTCTGTCCGCATATTATTATAACTCGCAAACTTTTCGTATTTTTGTCCCCTCAAATAGTTATAGAAGATAGGAATAACTCCTGTCATCTACTATAAATAGTAAATTCCAATATGCTAACGAAAGTAATTGAGCAATCTAAAATAGACCATTTTGTGAAATGGTTTGAACGTGCGGAAAAAATAGTTATTGTATCTCATGTGGGTCCTGATGGTGATGCTATCGGTTCCTCTTTGGGACTGTGGCATTTTCTTAATTCTCAGGACAAGACGGTGAATGTAATTGTGCCGAATGCTTTTCCTGATTTCCTGAAATGGATGCCGGGTAGTGAAGATATATTGTTGTACGATCGTTATAAAGAATTTGCCGATCAACTGATAGCGGAAGCAGACATCATCTGTTGCCTTGATTTCAATGCCATTCATCGAATTGATGCGATGGGCGAAGCGGTTCTTGCTTCACCGGCAAGGAAGATATTGATTGACCATCATTTGCATCCCGAAGAATTCTGCAAGATAATTATCTCTCATCCTGAAATATCATCGACTTCGGAACTGATTTTCCGATTGATTTGCCGCATGGGATACTTCAGCGATATCACCAAGGAAGGAGCCGAATGTATTTATACAGGTATGATGACTGATACGGGCGGTTTCACATATAACTCTAACGGTCGTGAAATCTATTTTATTATCAGCGAACTTCTGTCGAAAGGCATTGACAAGGATGAGATTTACCGTAAGGTTTATAACACCTATTCCGAAAGTCGCCTGCGTCTGATGGGGTATGTGTTGACACAGATGAAAGTTTATCCCGAACATCATGCTGCAATGATCTCGCTGACTAAGGATGAGCAGAGCAAGTTCGATTATATCCGGGGAGACAGTGAAGGCTTTGTGAACATCCCTTTAAGCATTAAGGATGTAATTTTCACTTGTTTTCTACGCGAAGATACAGAGAAGCCAATGATAAAGATATCCTTACGCTCAGTGGGTACATTCCCTTGCAATAAACTGGCGGCAGAGTTCTTCAATGGTGGCGGACATCTGAATGCTTCAGGCGGAGAGTTTTATGGAACGATAGAAGAAGCAAAAGCCGTTTTCGAACAAGCTTTGGATAAATTTAAGCCTTTGCTTAATGCCAAAGGATAAAAAAAGTTCGGCAGTAAAGGTTAAAAGATACGAACTTTCTATCTGCTGCTTTTTACTTTCAAGGAAATCAGATACTTTTGTACGAAATTACTAAATAACAGAAATGAAGAAACTTACTTTATTTTTATTGGTTTTATTTGCATTGGGCTTGGGCTTTCAGGCATGTGATAATACTAAAACCTATGCAGAAATGCTCGAAGAGGAAAAGGATGATATAAAAGCATTTATCAAAGATAGTAACATTGTAGTGATCTCTCAAAGTCAGTTTTATGCGCAAGACTCTACAACCGACGTTTCGAAGAACGAGTATGTGTTGCTTGCGAGTGGCGTATATATGCAGATTATAAGGAAAGGATATGAAGATGAAGATGGTAAGCTGATTAATCCTAATGATACAGTGAAGAGCAATGATGAAGTGTTGGTGCGTTTCTCTGAATTTAGTCTCCGTGATAAGAAGGTAAGCCTTTCCAACTTGAATGCTTCTGAAACGGTGGATGCATTCCGTTACACCTATACATCATCTTCCATTGCCGGACTTTTCTTACAAGGTTATATGCTTTCGGTTTATGGCTCTGCGGTTCCGGCTGGTTGGTTGGTACCATTGTCATACGTGGGCAACGGAGCGCGCGTCAAACTGATTGTTCCTTCTAAGATGGGACAGCAGAGTGCAATGAACTATGTATTGCCTTATTATTACTACATTCAGAAATATCAAATCTATTAAATATAATAGGTTCATCTAACCAATAATTTAATTTATTAACCTATGACTCTAATCAAATCGATCTCTGGAATCCGTGGAACCATTGGCGGAGGTGCAGGCGAAGGATTGAATCCTCTCGACATTGTGAAATTCACATCTGCCTACGCTACCTTGATTCGCAAAACGTGTACTGTAAAAAGTAACAAAATCGTTGTAGGCCGCGATGCTCGCATCTCCGGCGAAATGGTAAAGAACGTGGTAGTAGGTACGCTGATGGGTATGGGCTGGGATGTTATTGACATCGACCTGGCATCTACTCCGACTACCGAGTTGGCTGTGACCATGGAAGGAGCAAGTGGCGGTATTATCCTGACTGCTTCTCACAATCCTAAGCAATGGAATGCCTTGAAACTTTTGAATGAAAAAGGTGAATTCCTCAATGCTGCCGAAGGACAAGAAGTACTTCGCATTGCTGCTGCCGAAGAATTTGACTTTGCCGAAGTTGACCAATTAGGCTCTTATCGCAAGGACCTGACTTACAACCAAAAACATATTGACAGTGTTTTGGCACTCGAACTGGTAGATGTAGAAGCTATCAAGAAAGCAAACTTCCGTGTTGCCATTGACTGTGTAAACTCTGTAGGTGGCATTATTTTGCCACAATTGTTCGAAGCTCTCGGCGTGAAGCATGTAGAAAAGCTCTACTGCGAACCTACCGGCGACTTCCAACATAACCCCGAACCACTGGAAAAGAACTTGGGTGACATCATGAACCTGATGAAAGGTGGCAAAGCTGACGTTGCATTTGTAGTAGACCCCGATGTAGACCGTTTGGCTATGATTTCAGAAGATGGCACGATGTACGGTGAAGAATATACGCTGGTAACCGTTGCCGATTATGTACTGAAACATACTCCGGGTAATACCGTATCTAATTTGAGCTCTACCCGTGCGCTGCGTGACGTAACCCGCAAGTACGGTAAAGAATATTATGCTTCTGCCGTAGGCGAAGTGAACGTGACTACCAAGATGAAAGAAGTAGGCGCCGTAATCGGCGGCGAAGGTAATGGTGGAGTAATCTATCCTGCCAGCCATTACGGTCGTGATGCTTTGGTGGGTATCGCATTGTTCCTGAGCCATCTGGCACACGAAGGCAAGAAGGTGAGCGAACTCCGCGCTTCTTATCCGGCTTATTTCATGGCTAAGAACCGTGTGGACTTGACTCCCGACACGGATGTAGACGCTATCCTTGCCAAAGTGAAGGAAATCTATAAGAATGAGGAAATCAACGACATCGATGGTGTGAAGATTGACTTCCCCGACAAATGGGTACACTTGCGTAAGAGCAACACCGAACCTATTATTCGTGTTTACAGCGAAGCCGGTACACCGGAAGCTGCTGAAGAAATTGGTCAGCAGATTATGAAGGTGATCGAAGATTTAGCAAAATAGACAAAGAGAAACTATTATTATATGTCCCACTTTCCCGTGAAAAGAGAAGTGGGACATTTTTTTAACAACACTAACCGATAGGCTACTATGACAGACTTTCTCGACTCTTTAAGTGCAGGAATTACTTCTATCAGTGATTTTGTATGTGGTTTTCCGCTGTTTATCCTATTGATAGGCGGAGGATTGTTTTTATTCTTCTATTCCGGGGCGGTTTCTATCCGCCGTATCGGGAGTTCTATAAAAGCTCTGCGTTATAAGTCTGAGGTTTCGGGAGAAGGGCAAATCAGTTCTTTTCAGGCGTTGATGAGTGCCATTGCGTCCACGGTGGGCATGGGAAACATTGCCGGTGTGGCAATTGCTATCACGGTAGGAGGTCCCGGGGCTATCTTCTGGATGTGGGTCAGTGCTATTGTGGGCATGTCTACCAAGTTCTTTGAGGGCACGCTTGCCATTATGTACAAGGGACATGATTCTGCGGGTGAACCACAGGGAGGAACGATGTATATCATTCTTCACGGATTGGGGGAACGATGGAAGCCGATGGCTTACTTCTTTTCTATTGTCGGGCTGGTCGGTACGTTGTGTGTGATGCAAGCCAATCAGTTGGTGGAGTCGGTGACAACTGTTTTCACAACGCCTGCCGGGATTGAGAATACGCTGGGCTTGCGGTTTATTATGGGTGTTGTTATCAGCTTGATAGTGGGCGCGGTTATTATTGGGGGCATTAAGCGTATTTCGGTTATTTCGGCGAAGATTGTTCCGGTGATGGTGGCTTGCTATATGCTGCTGGTATTGGTTATTATCTGTTTGAACTTTGATAAGATACCGGGGGTGTTGGGTTCTATCTTCGATTCGGCATTCAGTTTGAAGGCAGGTATCGGCGGATTCTTGGGGATTGCTTTGGTGGGTGCCCGCCGTGCGGCATACGTCAACGAGGCAGGTGTGGGTACGGCCTCTATGATGCACGGTGCTTCCCGCAATGATAATCCGGTTCGCGAAGGGTTGGTAGCGATGATCGGACCTTCTATCGATTCGGGACTGGTCTGTACATTGACGGCGCTTCCTATTCTTATTGCGGGAAGTTATACCTCGGAGGGCGGAATAAAGGGGCTTTATATTGCTTTGAATTCATTTGAGCAATTGCTACCCGGATACGGGCAATATCTGCTGATGGTGATGGTCTTCTTCTTTGCTTTCTCCACGATGTTCTCTTATTCGTATTATGGACTGAAGTGCACTAACTTCTTGTTTGGTGCGCATCATGCGAAGTACTATAATTACTTCTATTTGGCAATGATTGTAGTTGCTGCCATGATTCCATTAGGTGCTGTGGTTGCCATTATGGATTTGGCTTTTGCATTAATGGCGTTGCCTACGATGTTGTCTTTACTATTACTTGCGCCACGTGTGAAGAAGCGGATGAAAGAGTATTTTGCCAAATAACGAAAAAACTTTCTGATTGGCGTACCCGATTCCCAATCTATGTTGTAGTATAAGTAAAACCATAAAAATAGAATAAGATGAAACGAATGGATTTTACTTGGATAAAGGCTGGAAAGAGAGGAATATTCTTTCTATTACTATGGATTGCACAAGCCGCGATGGCACAAAATGCCGGGACTATCTCATTGGAACTGAAAAACACACCATTGCCCGATGCTTTGAAACAGATAGAGAAGGCGGGTGGGAAGAATATTCTTTTTGCATACGGTGAAGTAGATCGTTATCGTGTTACGGCCGGTATCCGGCAGAAGAATGAACGTGAAGCCATTCAGATTGTATTGAAAGGTACACCACTTGGTTGTGTGGAGCGTACCGGTTATTTTGTTATCCAAAAGAAAGAAAGCCGTGAAGTGGCTTATATACAAGGTACGGTACTTGGTGAAAAAGACATCCCGTTGGCCTTTGCCAATGTGCTTGCTATGCGTCCGGCAGACTCTACTTTTGTATCGGGAAGCGTGACGAAGGAAGACGGGGCTTTTCTATTGCCGGTAATCGCCGGAGAAAACTATTTGCTGAAAGTGACTTATGTGGGCTATCAGGTACAGGTACTTCCTGTCCGTGAAAAGAATATCATCCGTATGCAACAGAACGAGACGAAACTGAAAGAAGTTACAGTTACCGCTTCCCGCCCTCTGGTGGAACGGAAAGACGGTGCTTTTCTTGCTCACGTGCAGGGCACACCACTTGCTTTGCTGGGTACGGCAAATGATATGATCCCTTTCCTCCCTTTTGTACAAGGTTCCGATGGTAGTTATACGGTTTTTGGCCGGGGCACACCGGAAATATATATCAACGGGCGTAAGGTTCGCGACAATACGGAACTGGACCGTCTGCAAGCCAATGAAATCCTTTCTGCGGAAGTCATAACTTCACCGGGAGCACAGTATGGTGCTTCTGTTGGTGCAGTGATCCGCATTCGTACCATCCGCAAGCAGGGGCAAGGTCTGAGTGGAAACCTCTATGCCAACTCCACCAAAGGACGTGGCGCCTCGCTTACCCAGGGTGCGGCATTGAACTATCGCGTCGGTGGAGTGGACCTCTTTCTGAAAGGCGACTTCGTGGAAGAAGACTATAATACCCGTTTCATCGACCGTCAATGGCTGGATGGAAGTTCTTCCTGGTATGCCGACAGCCGCCGTTCGTTTCGTAATAGCAATGATTCATTTGCCGGTGAGGTGGGTGTGAACTATACCCCCAACGAATATCAGTCTATGGGAGTACGTTATATGCCCAATACGGACTTGCGTACCACAACGGCTAAAACTTACATCGAAACGGTAGTGCAGCGCAATGGCGAAGAAGTGGACCGCCTGCACACTTTGGGCAATGCGCATGGCAAGTCCGGCTGGGACCATGCGCTAAACGGCTACTATAACGGCTCTTTCGGCAAATGGAACATAGACTTCAATGCCGATTATTCCTCTCGTGAAGGTTGGAATACTCAGAAGATGGAGAATAATGGTGAAGCGGCCGCCTCGTACGACAATTCTTCACATAGCAAACTCTATGCCGCCAAGCTGATTGTCACTGCCGGAGTAGGAAAAGGCAAACTCTCTTTCGGCACTGAAGATATGTTCACTGACCGTCATCAAATGTTTCTTCAAAGCGGCTTTTCTGCCGATGCCGACGACCGCATCAAGCAACTTGTCATGGCAGGTTTTGTCGATTATCGTATCTCGTTGGCAAAGTGGGGATTTAGTGCCGGAGTACGCTACGAACATCAGCAGGTGGACTATTACGAATCCGGTATACGGCAGGCACAGCAGAGCCCGGTCTATAACGACTGGCTACCTAACGCTTCGGTTGATTACAGTACGGATGATTGGAATCTTAGCTTCTCCTACCGGTTATTGAAGTTTCAGCCTTCTTACAGGATGCTTTCCAGCTCCATATATTATATGAACAAGTACGAGTACGTCAGTCAAAATCCGCAATTACGTCCGGGGAAATGCCATATGTTTTCGCTGGACGGTGGTTGGAAATGGGTAAACGTTACGGCTCACTATCAGCGTTATTCGGATAGTTTCACATCCTTGCCTCGCATTTATGATGATGTCAACCATCCGGGAGTGATTGAGGAAACCATGGTGAACGTGCCGCATACCACAACTTGGGGAATGGCGGTGAATGTTTCTCCCACGTTCGGTTGCTGGCAGCCGCGGATAGGGGCATCGGTCACATGGGTGGATGAGGATGCGGCTTCATTGGGCATTACCGCAGATTGGCACGAACCGAGCCTTCTTATCGACTTCAACCATTTCTTCACGTTTTCTCATGGCTGGTCTGCCATCCTGGGCAGTTACTATGCTCCCCGATGTAAGAGTGGTCATGGAGTGGAACATGCTATGGGCAGGGTGAATGTCCGGGTGGTGAAATCTTTCTTGAAAGACCGTTCGTTGAAGGTGACCTTGGGTGCGTACGACATCTTCGGCACCGGATATAGTTATCAGGATATTTACGGAGATCATACTCGCCTGTATCGGCGCTACGATTTGGATTCGCAGCGAGTGGGGCTTCGGCTGGCATGGGCGTTTAATACAACGAAGAGTAAATACAAAGGTACCGGTGCCGGTAGGAGTGAAAAAAATAGATTGTAATGATTCATCTGTTCCATCGTGAAAATAAAAAGCAAGAAGCCTTCGGGCGACTATTTGCGGCGCATTATCCGCGTTTGCTTCGTTATGCCGTCCAATTGATGGGCAATCGGGAGGAGGCGTGCGATATTGTAAGTGGAGCGATGGAACAAGCATGGCGACAATTCGACGGATTGGATGCGGCTGATTGCGGCGGTTATCTTTATACTGCCGTGCGTAATACTGCTCTCAACCGACTGAAACATCTGCGGGTGGAGCAGGAGAACCTGGAGGCTTTGCGCGAAGCTACGCAAGCGGATGTGGAGAGCAACTATCGTGAACACGAAGCGTTGTTGCAACAGGCGGAACGTATAGCCCGTAGTCTGCCCGAGCCAACTTGCACTGTGTTGCGTCTTTGCTACTATGAGCGACTTACTTACCGGGAAGCCGGCGAACGTCTCGGTATCAGTCCCGATACAGTAAAGAAACATTTGTCTAAGGCTTTGCGCATGCTTCGCGAAGCAATGAATACGAAGAATAGTAGATAATTACTTAGGAAAATCAGAGGTATGGAAGAGAAAAAAGAAGAAATATTCAGCAGGGATTCTGATACACTACGGCTCCAGCAGGCATTCGGCGAAGCTCTTGGCGATCTTCCTTCGTCGGGAGAGATGAAGGAGGCGTGGGAAAGTTTCCTTACCAGGCAAAGAATGGCTGAACGGCGGCGACGGAGGCGCCTCTATACTTCGGGAGCTGTGGCGGCTGCCGTGGTGCTGCTTTTATTATTTGGATTTGTTTTTCGGCAAACAGCGCCGGAAGAAATAGAGGTCTTTGCCGCCCTCGACGCACCCGAACGCCTTGTCACCACCGAGGCAAAGGGCGTCGTTACGGTGGCAACTCCGCCCGCCACTACAGCCGCTTTCACGTTGGACGACGGTACTCGTGTCTTGCTTAGTGCCAACAGCCGGTTGGAGTATCCGAAGCTTTTCGGGCAGCAAGGTATGCGCATTGTGAGACTTGCAGGAGAGGCACGTTTTGAGGTGGCAAAGGACGCTACTCGTCCCTTCGTTGTATCCACCGAGAAAATGCAAACGCAGGTGTTGGGCACAGTATTCAATGTAAGTGCTTATCCCGGTAGCGGTACTTCTGCTGTTACGCTCTATGAGGGATGCGTGCGGGTCAGCGAAGGGAAAGAGCAACTTGAGATGCATCCGGGACAACAGGCTGTGCTTATCAGGAAGCAGAAACTCCGCCTCCGCAAAGCTCCGGTTGTTACTGCGGAAAGTTGGACGCAAGGTGAATTTAATTTCGACGATGCGCCTTTGGTGGAGGTAATGCAAGCGATAGGTACATGGTACAATGCTGGTGTTTTGTTCCGTTCGACAGCGTTGTTGCAGCAACGTATCCATTTTCGTTATGCACGGCAGGCTTCGCTCGAAGAAGTGTTGCAAGCATTGAACGACTTGCATATTGCTACCGTGCAACAGGAGGAGGGAAAAGTGACTGTTAGCAAGTAAAATGCGATTCTTGTCAAGAGCAGATTTACGGAAGATTAACGGACGGGGCTTCTGCCTCTCGTTTTTGAGCCCTGAACGCATGATGTGTTTGCCCTGAACAGATGATCTGTTTGCCTCGAACGCATCATCTGTTTGACCGAAGTACATCATCCGTTTTGCCACACCTTATCGTCCGAAATGGCTGGGCTTTTCACCAAAATCACAGAGGTTTGCAAAGCAAACGCCAGCCATTTGGGGTGCTGAAGTGTGGCATTTGGGTTACTGACATGCGGCGTTTGGGGAGCAAACGCGCGTCATTTCCGATGAGATGCTACGGGGATAAAAAAAGAACGAAGAAGCAATGCTCCTCCGTTTATGCTAATTTAAAACTGAATCTTAAATAGATTTACGAATACAAATATACAACATCGCGAAGGCGATGTCAAGTGTTTCGGGATTTATTTTGTGGAAGTTACTTCTTTAATCGTTTCCTTTCTTTCTCGAAGTTCTCAATGAAATGAATCTCTACGGGTGAAAGCTGTAAACTGCTACGCTCTTTGAATTTGTCATATTCGGTGTCGGCCTTTATTTTGGCCAATTCGGCAGAAATGGTTCCCGCATGTAGTAACAATTCTTTGCCCGAAAGTTTTAGGAAATCATCCAGTTTTTGTATCCAGTCTTTCATGTACATGGGCGTATGGCTTTTGGCTTGAAGTTCTGCGAAGTCAAGGTAGAGGCTGACTATTCTGTTTAATGTGTCAAGTTCATCGGCAGTAAGATAATTCTTGGTATATTCGGCATCACTTCGTTTGGGCATGGCGCCGGTCCATGTGGTGAGCCCCATAAAGTCTTTTTCAGCGTCAGCACGGTCGTAGATGATTTCGGCGGCAGTGTGTCCGTGTGCCGAAAAGTGCATCTTGTTTTGTACTGTTTTGAAGAATAGTTGAGTAGCTTCAACTCTAGGGTCATAATCAATGCTGAGGGCATATATCTCAAGAATCTTTCTATAGAATATTTTTTCGGAAGAACGGATGTCTCGGATGCGGGCTAGCAGTTCATCAAAGTAATTGCCACCCCCTGCTTGTTTCAGTAGGTCGTCGTTCAGAGCGAAGCCTTTGACAAGATATTCCTTTAATACTTGGGTAGCCCAAATGCGAAACTGTACGCCACGGTAGGAATTGACACGATAGCCGAGGCTGATGATCATGTCGAGGTTATAGTAAGTAACTTGGTACACTTTACCGTCTGTTGCAGTTGTTGCAAAAAATGCAACAACTGAATCAGCTTTCAGTTCTCCCCCCTCCAATACATTCTTTATATGTCTCGAAATTGTTGACTTATTCCGTTGGAATAACTCCGCTATCTGATCTAAAGTGAGCCAAACTGTGTCGTTAGAAAGCCTTACTTCTATTTTGCTTTCACCATCTTCCGTTTGGTAAAGGAGTATTTGACCCTTGTCGTTTGTTGCCATAATTGTATGCGTTAATTGCCTGCCAGCACCTTTTCTATCTCTCTTTCAAAGTTGGGAGTAAATACTCCTTTACCCATATTCTCTTTGATCTCCTCAATGCTCCAGAAGCGTCCGCCATCCAGTTCCTCGCTGGGATGTATTTCACCATCGTACACTGTTTTATGCACGAAGACAAGCTCTTTCTCACGGGCGGATTCAAAGACATAATGCATCAACCTCTCAGACGTGAAGTCCGTAATGCCTAACTCCTCGCGTACCTCGCGCGTTAAAGCCATTTCTACACTCTCTCCCAGGTCTACATGTCCTCCCACGGAGGTATCCCATTTGCCGGGTTGAATATCTTTCCATTCGGGGCGCTTCTGTAGATACAATTCACCTTTGGAATTGAATACATGGAGATGGATTACCGGATGAAGCAGTTTGCTGCCATTGTGACATTCCCCGCGGGTGGCTGCACCTGTGATATTTCCTTGTTCATCGACAAGGGGAAACATTTCTTGATTGTTATCGCTGTTCATAAAATTTGTTTTAAGATGGTCGCAGTTTAGATAAACTATCGTTTATAAAGGGATCAGGGTATCAGTAATGACGAATCCCCGTAACTCAAGAACCTGAAGTCATGGCTGAGCGCGTAATCGTATATCTTCTGCCAGTTACCATGTACGAAGGCCGATACAAGCAACAGTAATGTGCTTTGCGGCTGGTGGAAATTAGTGACCATTGCTTTTACAATTCGATATTCATATCCCGGTGCAATGATAATCTGTGTACTTGTATGCAATGTCTCTATTCCGTGCCGGTCCATATAGCGCACAATGGCCTTTAGGGCATCTATGGCAGGAGTAGCAGTAACTTCGGCAGACATTTCATAGGGTTGCCATTGCTTGACGTGCAGTTCCTCTTCCGTAGCATCGGGATTATTCAGTAAAGTGACACCTATGTGATAAAGGCTTTCAAGCGTACGCACGGAAGTGGTACCTACTGCGATTGCTTTCCCATCATGAGCTATCAGCTTCTGAAGCGTGCCACGTGTTACGGATATATATTCGGTATGCATTTCGTGCCCCTCAATCTCCTCGCTCTTTACGGGTTTGAAGGTACCGGCACCTACATGCAGGGTCAATTCTTCGAGTTCTACTCCTTTCTCACGTAAAGCATCCAGTACGCGCGGAGTGAAGTGCAGTCCGGCAGTGGGTGCCGCAACCGAACCTTTGATTTTGGAATATACAGTCTGGTAAGTTTCCTTGTCGCTCTCTTGCGTGTCCCGGTTCAAATAGGGTGGGATGGGCAATTCGCCGAAAACTTCGAGAATATCGGCAAAAGTCACTTCCGGGTTATTCCAGCGGAAATCTACCCAATGGCTGGTGCCGCGCGATTCCCCCCGTTCGGCTGTCAGTGTGAGCGGTTGGCCTTTTACGGTCAGTTCCCTTTTCAACACTCCATCCTTCCACTTCTTCAGGTTGCCTATCATACAAAGCCAGGCGGCATGTTCCGTCTGCTGGAAGTTCAATACATAATCATTCGGCTGTATCGGTTCCAGGCAGAATACTTCGATGAGCGCTCCCGTCTCTTTGCGGAAGTGCAGTCGCGCTTGTATCACTTTGGTATTGTTGAAGATCATCAGGCTTCCTGCAGGCAGATATTCGGGCAACGACGTGAAAACGTCTTCCGATACTTTGCCTTGCCGGTAGACTAATAACTTGGATTGATCGCGTACGGGCAGTGGAAACTTCGCGATACGTTCGTCGGGCAGCGGATAGTTGAACTCGCTGATGTGGATATGTTTCGGGTCTTGCTTCATAATATACTTTTTTACGAGTTGCAAAGGTACAGATATTTATCGTTTTTTTCTACCTTTTCTTAGAGAGTTACCGTATCTTTGCGTCGTGAGATTAAATATAGAATCTGCCGTCCTGGGGTTGTTCCCCGGTGAGGAACGATGTGTTCGGCACCGAGGAAAGGGTTGTTCCCCGGTGAAGTAAGATAGGATGTAACATTAAATAAATAATTAGTAAAATGAAGATAGGAGATAAAGTTCGTTTCCTCAGTGAAATAGGAGGCGGTGTAGTGACAGGCTTCCGAGGAAAAGATATTGTATTGGTGGAAGATGCCGACGGCTTTGATATCCCGATGCCTGTGCGCGAGTGCGTAGTGATAGAAACTGATGATTACAATATACCTACTCCGGCTGCCAAGGCCGCTGCCAACAAGAAGAAAGCAGAAGAGCAGGCAGCACGTACAAGCGCTTCTTCTCCCGTATCTGTTATAAGTGGAAAGACCCGTCCCGCCGAAACACAATCAGGACATCTGGCAAAGCCCGAGATTTCAGTTTATCGCCAACCTGAAACGAAAGGTGGAGATACCTTGAACGTTTTTCTTGCTTTTGTTCCCGAAGATATTAAAGCAGTCAGCACTACTCCGTTTGAGGCATATCTGGTGAATGATAGTAATTACTATATGTATTACACTTATCTGAGTGCCGAAGGTAAGTCTTGGACTGCCTGTTCGCATGGTCTGATAGAACCAAACACCAAATTACTGCTGGAAGAGTTCGAGAAGTCCGAACTGAATGATCGTGAACGTGTTGCTGTACAATTGATAGCTTTCAAAGATAAGCGCTCTTTTGTGATGAAACCGGCTGTTAGTGTGGAAATACGTATTGATACTGTGAAGTTCTATAAACTTCATACCTTTCAGAATACTGATTTCTTTGAAACTCCTGCATTGGTTTATGATATCATTAAGAATGACCTCCCCACCAAGCAAGTCTATGTTTCTGCCGAGGAATTGCAAGATGCACTGATGGAGAAGAAGACAACAGACGTTCCCTCTACTCCGCAAACCATCATCAAACGTGGCGGTAAGAACGAAATTCTTGAAATAGACCTGCACATCGGCGAACTGCTGGATGATACTCAGGGCATGAGCAACAGCGAAATGTTGAATTATCAATTGGATAAGTTCCGCGAAGTAATGGAAAAATACAAAACTAAACGCGAACAACGCATCGTCTTCATTCACGGAAAAGGCGACGGCGTCCTTCGCAAAGCTCTGCTGGATGAACTGAAACGGAAATATCCCAATTGCCGCCATCAGGATGCTTCATTCCAGGAATATGGATTTGGGGCGACAATGGTGACAATAAAATAAAGGGAAAGTGCCCCTATATGTGCTGTGAAGCTGTATAGGGGCATTTTACTCATCTACTTTTAGTTAAAAGCATTCATCTTTTAGTATTCAAAAAGTTCGTGTAATCCTGTTTTAGATTCTTGTATAGATTATATTCTACTGTTGCATACGTTATTCCAAGACCTACAGTCCCCGGTTCCATATCGTATTCTTCAAATTCACCATCGACACTACATATCTGTATATTTTTGGAAGAGTTCTTCTTTTTCTGAATAGCAGTATTCAGTTCGATACATGGATTTCCTATTTTCCAAGTATCATATTTCATTATTATACCTTCTTTACGTAAGCCTTTGTTGTATATAGGGCTATGTTTCGTCACACTATATATCGGTATTGTTAGGACTAATATGCTGTCATTTTCATCATATCTTATTTCATCATACTGAAACTTCATTACATCATAATTACGTCTGACTTTAGCGTAGCCATAAGGAATCGTTGTTTTCTTTCTGTCTTTATCCAAATAAGTAATTTCAGATATATTATTATAATCATCGAAAGCCAATGAAGCTATTGAAAGATTTTCCTTTGTATCAAAGATTTGGTTAGAACTGTTATAGTATCTCTCTTCAATGCACTGGTTCTTCGCATTATACACTTTCTCCAATTTTGCATAACCACTGGAAGAGACAATAAGATTGTGATGTTTGTCGTACGTATACACTTCTATGACACGGTCTTTCTTATCATACTTGAACTCAATTGTGGCATAGTTTTCCGAACTGTAGGTCAACGAGTCTAGCTTGTTGTAATAACTTTCGGAAATTAAATTTCCCCTTTTGTCAAATACAGCTCTTATTGATGCAATTCCATATCTGTTTTCACATTTGTTCCCGTTCACATCTAAATAAGTCAACTTTGTTCGTTTTTTCATATTGTTATACTCTGCGATCCATCCGGCATATCCATCTGCATGAGCCATAGGCTTATTATTTGAATCATAGAACAGCGCTTTAATCTGATTATTAAATTGGTCCCATTCGCATCGCGATATTATGATACCACCATTTTGCTGTATTTTGTTTCCATGAATATTACAGAAGTAACTCTCTTTTTCATTTCCTCTGTCATCATGAGTTATGTATTGTATCTGTTGAACTAATGGATTTCCGACATGATCCAGTGAAAAGGCTGTAACCTTATTCTTGCGTCCGGATTCATCATATTCCATAGCTTGTTTGTAAAAGCCATGGGATGGTAATGCTACACGGTTATTATCTGCATCGAAATATTCTTCCTCTATGGCTTGTCCTTTTTCATGCTTTTGCTGAATGATGGCGGGATAATCACCTCGAATTAGATTTCCATATAAATCATAAAGTAATTGTTGACGGGTATTTCCATTCTGATCTCTAATTGTTTTTACGGAGGCATAACCATTGTTGCAGATTGTCAATTCTCCGTTCTTATCATAATATTGTTCCCCTTCTATGTTCCCTTTGGCATCATATATCATACGTGTTATATGAATTCCTTTTTCGGGTTCATTAGTTGGCATATCCAGTTCGTCGTAATATTCGACTTGCGTCAAATCGTCTCCTTTATAGTCTTGAACTATTTTGCTTATAGAAGAATTCTTTCTGCAACACCTCTTGCCCAATTCATCATAATAAGTCTCTTCTTTAACTTTCATTTCTTTGGAATGGATAAACCTGATTTCAGAGAAGCCTAAATCTCGACAACAAGGCTCGCCATCAATCCCATAATACCGTTCTATATATAAAGAGTCATTTCTTGAACTAACTATTCGGTGAATCCCACAATTATTGTAAGCTGGTTCTCCTTTTTTATCAAAAAAAGATTGTTCTATTGGAGTATCTCTCTCATAGGTGGTATTTACAATAGCGTAGCCTCTTATATCATCAGCAAGGTTACCGTTAATATCGTAAAACTCACTTTTGACAATAAGTCCGTTTTTATCAAATTCTGATTTAACCATATATGCGCCATAAACACCGCACAGACAAGGCTTATTCTCCGAATTATACCCCATGAAGGTTACTATATTGCCAATTTCATTAGAAATATTTTTCAATACAGCCCAGGCTTGTTCGTTTAAAGTCAGTTTACCTTGCGTGTTCACATATTCTACCCGAGACATATTGCCATAGTTATCGTAAGCGTAGTTCTTGCCTGCAACTCCGACGTTGTCATGGATTGTATCTCCCTCATTGCTTAAGTATCTCAATTTTATCGGTCTTCCCAAAGAATCAAGTTCATACCTGATAGCATAAATGCCATTTGCATCACATGCAGGTTCATTGTCATTGTTCAATCTGAAATAAACTTTCGTTATTTCTCCTTTGGCATTACGTTCATACTGATATCGCCCTATATTACTTTTGGCTAAATTATGTTTTATGGAAGTTTTAGATGACAGTATAGAGGATATTGAGGATAATGTAGATGAAGCAACACCTTCTCTTGAAACGATATCGACTATATCCTTATTGGCTGTAGGAAATGATATATACTTACATGTATTCCCATACTTGTCTTTATAAACTATTCGCAGTAAATATCGTTTTGTATTTTCATACTCAAATTCTTGTATGGGATATCTGTCCGAACTTTCCGTTGATTGGAAGTCTATTGGATTCCCAAAAGAGTTTACGCAGACTACTCTTAGCAATATACCCTCGGTTTTTATTAAGTATAGAAAATTGCTTTTATATTTATATTCAAATCTGTAATTATAGTATCTTCCTTTAACCTCTTTGTTTTTTAGTGGAATGATTCCTTCGGGAATGCCCCATCTGTCGACATAATCAGCATAATACTCATACTTTATACTATTATAATCCCATACAAAACCCAATCCGAGTAAAATCAGTATGGCAGCACAAACTGTAATTATCCGGTTACGCTTTTGCAAGCGCCGATGGCGTTGCCAAAGAGTATCAAATCGGAGATTCATCAGTTTGGCAACCACCTTTATAAATGCCTGCTCTTTGCCTATTTCATGAATGTTTATACCAAAGATCTCCGGAACCTTCTCTTTTAGAACCGGATGAAAGCATTCGTTTTCAGGAATATTACTATTAGGTTCGCCGGAAATAATAAATGGAATAATATGATCCGTACGCCCCATGGAGATATACGAATCGATCTCTTTTCCTACCCACTCTGATTTTGCAGCTTCGGGAGAACAAATAACGATCAAGTGTTGAGACAATTCAAGCTCTTTTCTTAAAGAATCAGTAAGCTGTCCCACCCCTAAATCTGTTTTATCCCGGAAGACTGGTCGTATGTATCGCGGTAGTCTGGGAATCTCTTTGCGGATGATACTTGGTAATCTGTAATTCTCTAACTTATGCTGTAACCACTTAGCCCATTTCTCATCTTCATGTTTGTAACTAATGAAGGCATAATATTGAAATCCTTGTTCCATAGTAGTTCGTATTTTATGGGTTATTCTTTATAAATAGGTCAAGGCTGAATAATATTCTCTTTAATTAGCTTCCATATCTTTCTGATGCTGTCATAATCATAATCCCTGTAAGGTTCGTCGAATATCTTTTCCACTTCTTCGAGTTCATCCCAATCCACCAGACATGCGTGAAGTTTTCTCCGTTCGTCTTTATTAACCAGATGCTCTCCAGGGGCAGGGTGCCATGTATCCCATTCATTAGAGAATAATGTGGCATTCCAATGCAGGTGTTCTCCTTTTGCCAGGTTGTCATATCGTTCGCGACCTAGTTGGGCAAGAAAATCGTTTTCACAGCTATTTAGTTTGATTTCCTGAATACTGACTCCTGCCATAGCTAACTTTGTTTGCAGATGTATGGCAGCCGAGACATTGGTTATTTTCTTTATATGCGACAAGTCTTGCCATGCCACTTGTTTACTTGCGTCTTTTTGATTGTTATAATAATCGTGTATCTTTTTTGCGACTGTGGCACGGGCTTCATTGACGATAATTTCTTCTGTAAAAATACTTTCGTTGCTTCCAAATATCTTTATAGGTTGGAATTTCTCTGTAGTTACTTTCATATAATCGTAATCTGCACTATTATGTACTTTTACGAAAATATGAATAGGATGGTTGGTCTTTCTCTCCATGAAACGGCAGATGCTTACAGCGGTTCTCATGTTCAGTTCCGTGTTGCCTAGAGATATAACGATGTAGTCTAAAGTCTCCGATTTCCGGTCTAACAACTCCCAGTATTCATTGCTGTTGACAAGTTGTTTTTTATATTCTATATCATAATGCTTCATTCCCGGGAAACGATATTCAAATTCTCCTTGTTTGCTGTCCATGTCTTTGTCTATGACGGTGGCATGGAATTTAGTATCTACAAATTGTCCGTGCTCTGTCAAAAGCCGAAGTGCATAATGCCCTACTTCGCCCAGTCCGATAATAAGTGCGGTGAAGTCTTTTCTTGCTACGGCTTTCTGTTTATCTACATCGACGTAGTTGACGGGCGGATAGTTGATTACCAACTCCATTGCAGCCAACTTGGCGGGATTGATAATGTGCACTTCTATATTCTCGGTACTTTTCTTTTCGAATAAGTTAATCATATAATCCGCATTGGCACGAACATAAATTGAGACGGTAGCTTTAAATTCGGGATTATTCTTAATTTCGTCTATAGCATTCAGTGCGGACTGTATGTTATAATCTATATTTCCGGAGAAGAAGAAAAGGTATGCTTTCCCTTTATTCAGCAGTTTGGCAACACCTATATCTTTCAATGTATTTTCTTGTGTAAACTCTCTGTTTAGCAATAAAACATCCAACTTGCTGACTTGCTCAAACAAGGGCTCTCTATTCTGAAATACAGATTCTAGTATTTTACTTTTGGAAGCAGTGTCCAGTTTGTTTTTTATTCTCTTATCGAAAATAACAATCTGACGTTCTTGCTCTTTATCTTTTAACAGGCTCTTTGCTAATTCTAATGATTCTTCATTTAGACCGAAGAAGATATAATTCTTCTCTGCAGTATTACGTTTCAGCATGATCCAAGAAAGCAAATGCTTGCCAAATAGTTGTATAACAATCATAAACGTGATTAGGAAAGCAAGGAAATGTATAATAGAAAACAAGGTCATATAGATCACACTTTCGTGCATGTGCTTGCTCACCTCTATCAAATCGGAATGAAGGAAGAACATGTGGAAAGTGGATATGAATGAACGTAATATTAATGCTGTCAATGAATGCAGACTTCCTTCGTCCATATATCCGAGAAAGTAGATACAGAATCCTCCTACGGCCGTGATTGGTATCAGTACCCAATTCCTGATGTTGAGGCATAGTTTCTTGTTTTTAACTAACAATAAGCAGTAACCTATTATAACTATGAATAAAATGAAGAAACCAATCAGATTCCAAAGGGTAAAGAATGGCTGATTGAACCAACTGCTAAGAGGTAGAAGGATGTTTGTCATGGCCTATATAATGATTATAATTATTGCATTTATACTTACTCTTCTTCTTTTAAAACGAGAAAACCTACCAGTACATCTGTTTGTGGTACAAGTTTCGTAATTTTTTTCAGATTATCATAATTATCAGACCTCAAAATAGTCAGAGAATCATCTCCTTCTTTGTCTTTAGCCTTTTTGTAATCGTCTGTATTATTCACAATCATTCCTTTTCTTGCTGTAACAATATCACCGAGCTCTACGACAGGATGCTTCAAATTGTCCTTGGTAGCTATTACAACCATTCCTTGCAACGGGTATTTTCCGGCTTCTACTCCGGTAAAGAATTTCTTAACTTGCGGGACGTAAGACTTTGTTTCAGGAAAATAGGCCATATATTGGTCCAGGCGTTTTAATATTTCCTTTAATAAGTCATGCGTTGTAATGGAGTAGGAAACTTCATACCAATTGGAAACATCATATCCTTTCGCCTTAGCTGCTTCTTTATCTTGTTCGTTTAATAATTTTGCTTGCTTACGGCTTTGTTGTGTAGTTGCCATCAGTTTGCCTATTCGTATTATCTTGCCCCACATAAGGTACTGGTCGTCTTCTGCCGAAAGCTCGAATTTGTCCAAACTTCTTTTAATGGAAGCATCTATCCTATCTGCTGTTTCTTGCAATTTCTTTTGTTTCTCCAGTACTTCTGCAGATAGTTTCATAACATGCTGGGTGCGGGCTTTAATTTCTGCTTCAGTCCGATTGCGTGTTTCTACTTTTTCTTTTAGCAGATCTAACTTTTTTTGTTCTTGTTCCAATTTCAGACTTTGCTCTGTGTTCAGGTAACCCAGTTGACTTATGAGTGCATTGGCTTTCTCTTCTTCCAATTTCTGCAAACGGTTATATTCGGTCTTTGGCAGATGCAGGCTTGTTGAGGAAGGTAGATTCAGCCAATAAGTAGATAGCTCTGTATAATTTTCCAATACTTTATCCGGCATACTTGATAAGAGTTGTAAATAGCCATAGTAAGCTGCATTGGCTGAATATTGAAAATACTCGGCATTTACTTTGCTGGTCGATGTGGATATTTGGGGCACATCACCCATTTGGAGGTATCTCTCCAAGACCTCTATGGAGTTATAGATATCGTCAAAGAAACTGGGGAAGAGAGTATGATGGAATACTTCTATGTCCGTAATATCGACTTTTTGTAGTTGAAGCATAGCGCGCTGATAGTCATTCAGAATGAATGTTGCAGTGTCTTTTTGTAGCTTTTGTATTTCCTTGAAATGGAAGTCCAGTGTCTTTCTAATCTCTTGATTTATGTATGCAGTATCTGAGGGAGAGGCTTGTGCATACCTATTATAGTAGTTTGCCCATGCTTCATTGATTGCTTTTGCCTCGGAAACTAAGAGATTGATGACTGCCATTTTACTTGTCATCTTGTCTGTTTGCTCTTTACAAATTGGGATGGCGCTCATCTTGAGACCGTAATATAGTGCTCCGATACAAACGCAGACAGCAATGGCAATGATGGCGAGCCATCTTAGTTTCTTTGTACTCCAAGAATTGGGTTTACTCTTCAGATATCTTTTCAACCGGTCAACGGATGCATCAAAATATTCATGACCTCCGGCTGCAATGCTTTGATATTCGTTCAGCCCTTTCAACTCTTCCGGCATTACTTGAGGCCATGTAAACCCGTTTAGCATTACAGGAATAATGTTTTTATTATGTTGCATGGCACAAAGCACTTCCAGCCTTAGCCAGTCGCCTTCATTGGCACACCGCTCCAACCCGTCTTTTGGAAGTATTAATATAAAGTCTGTGCACTGCTCAATAACCGCATACAACTGTTCATTGAATTTCCCCGAACGCAATGATTCTACATCAAGGAAAACTTTGTAACCGGCATTACGCAATTTCTCGGCAATGAGACTGGCGGTTTCAAAAGCTCCGTCACGGCGGTAGCTGATGAAGATGGTGTAATTTGTCTGAGATACGGATTTTTTGTTATTCATTTATTTTTTCGTCTTATATCGAATACTATCTTTTTATTACTTTAGTCCGACATTTAAATTGTTCTATTTTTAAATGAATCTCTTGTGGAGTGGTTCCTTATTTATGTGGAATAGATTTCGAGTTTACTTTTTATAGAATACGCCATTATTATCTACTATTGTACCATCTGACATATCCCTAAACCATTCGCCTATAACTGAATTATCAGGTTGACGTTTCAAAACAACTAATGGATCACCATCTGTGAAATCATAGAATCCTATTGTATCTTCACTCTTGCTGATTTGAATTCTCAATATGTTATCAGTGGCGTAAGCTGTGATATCACATCTATAGCCACATTGCCATCCATTTATTTCTAAATTACCTGTATAGTTCTTGTAGTCTGTTGTGTTTAGGTTTATTTCCGTTTCATATACAATTGCGGTTCCGCCATAGGTATAACCTTTCTCTGCAGAATGTACCCAATGACCGCTCCAGTCTTTGTCTTTTTTTATGGGCTCTTTGTTGTCTATGATTTCTATAGTTTCTTCTCCGGTTTCTCGATTATTAGTGAATTTACTCTGAGAAAGATAATATGCAAAACTGATAACAGCCAACAAGCATAAGATAGTTATACCTATATTTCTTTTGTTCTTGTTAGTTGGTGATATCTTCTCTTTATCAATGTTAGCCACATTCTCATTTCCATTTATAAATGATAATGCGCTGTTTATAAGTACTGCAAATTTTTGTTCCGGATTAGGGTAAGATTCTATCCAATGTTTGCTGTTTAACATTAGATAGAGCTCTGAACTATCTCGCAAGTCTGTATTATCTATTTTATATGGTATGATTGGTTTCCCATTTGAAAAAGCAATATTAATTTCACTCGCTACCCAATAGGAGGTTGCAGAATGGCACGAGAAAACTAGAATAACAGCTTTACTGTTTATTATAGCTTTTGTTATTTCACTTGCATAACTTTGTCCACCGACCTGATCTATGTCCCTTGGAGCAATCCAGCATCGTATATTTGCTTGTTCAAGTGCATGACAAATGGCGTAAGCTGTATTTTTGTTCTTCGAGGAGTAGCTGATAAAGATATCTATTTCCATATTATTATTTGTATCTGAGTGAGCATATTATAGCTTATTCCCGCATCCGCAACAAAACGCCGCATCCGCCACATTCTCTTTTCCACATTTTGTGCAGAACTTACCTTTTGCATTTCCGCCCGGATTACCACCGTTCTGATAACTCACACGTGCAATTGTATCACCGGCTATTTCCATTACTCGGTCATCCATTTTGGCTTGTGATATCATACCTGAGATTTGTGTGATAAGTACCGGCCAGAAGAAAAACATGGATATGACGGCAGGAATAGCTTGCTGACCAAAGATTCCGATACCGGCATTAATTTGAATGTAATTCCCATTGGGGAGAATCTCTACTTTTAAAGCAGTTTTCATGCCTAATACAGCTTTGAATACTCCACCCTTGGTAATGGATATATCATATCCGCCACTCAGCAGATTGTCCGATTGTACCTGATAACCTTCATTGGAGAAAATAGTACTGATATCTTGTGCAATAGTCGGTATTAATGCCGGCGATGCGAAAAATGTCTTAGTCGATTTAAATGTTCCCATAATGATAAAAGATGAATTAGTGACGTAACTCTTGTAACTCTTTATACTGGCTGGCGGCATACAAAACGCTGGTTTCTGCCAGTAATTCTTCCACCTGCTTTAATTGTTCAGGAGGAAATGTTTCTTCTATACGTTTCAGTATAGATACTACCAGGTTTGCCTGATCTTCCAATTCGGCATCCGTTACTATTTGGTCTTCCATAATTTTTTTGAATGTGGGTCGCTCTGCAACCACTTCGTCTAAACGTAACATTCCATTTTGATCGAAAAACATACTTGTTCTATATTATTTAGGATTATACTTATTTTAATTTATACCCGCACTCTTTGCAGTAGAACCATGATTCTTCTACAGCTTTGTTGCAGTTTGGACAGATCAATCCTTTTTCTTCCAGTTGGACAATGTCTTTTATCCGGTGCCATTGATCGGTTTTTCCCCATTTCAGAATCTCTCTTACCCGTATGGCAGCATAAGGATGACTGGACTCCAGGATAGACCAATTCTGAAGGAATTTGTCCCAATTATTATCTTGCAAGGTGTCGTAATAATCAGCTTGTTTTACAAACTCGTCAATGTTTACATCTTTAGTAATGCTAGCAGGACCGCCTGCCAAACGAATTTGTACTTCTACTATTCTTTCTATACTGCCGAGGGCTACTGCTCCGGCTCGGTCTGCCGAAAGTTCACTTCTTCTGCTCCAATACTGCAATGCCCAGAATATGGGTGTGATGGCATCTCCCAAGAGTCCCATATTGTTGATGTTCTGGAGCAGAAGCTGTGCCATAGTGTAGTACAACGTGTGACGGCAGGCAATATGTCCGCACTCATGTGCGATAACGGCAGAGACTTCTTCATCCGTAAGATATTCTAATAAACCGGAGGTGACTGTTATCATAGTACGTGTGTCTCCCATGGCATAAGCATTGGGAAAAGGGCTCATTTCCAAATAGAATTCCGGCTCCTTAATGCTCAGCTTTTTACAAATAGGAGGGAGCTTCTCATAGATGTTGGGCAATTGTTTAGGCGAAAGCCTGATCTTATTAGCCATATTAAGCCCATGAAATAATTGTTCGCTGTAGTAGCGCATAAAGAGTTTCATTGCTGCTGCAAAACCGGGAATGGCTTCCATATTTCTTCTGGCAGCTTCGTCTTCGGGATGGATGTATTCGATAGGTCGTATCATTTTATAAGTATTAGTTGTTGTTAATCAAAAGGAAAAGGAGGAAATCTTTATTATTCTTACAAAAATAAGTTATTTTCTTATAAAAAAGAAACAAGCTAATCCGTGTAAATTACTATAAATATCTATTTGTGTACTATCAGGATGGAAATATGAACTATGCTGTTGAATTTAACTTCTAACAATAGATCCGAAATGAAGATTTGGGAATATTTTCTGAAATCGGACAAATAGATTAATTATGTATATCCTCTCTTCTCTATATGCGAAAGCAAGGAACTCATTCAAGCTATATTCTATTTTAAGTTGAACGAAGAGCAATTACTAAATCATGATACTTTTCTCTTTGATTCTTAGACGTTTTCTATTAACATCGAATCATTTTCTTATTGATATATTGTTAAAGGCGAATAGGTAGAGTGGAAGTATTTTGTTCATAATCGCTCAGAACTAATTTGTTCATCGTAGAAGAACATTTTAAGCAACACAGGAGGTGAAAAATAATGTTTCATTTCCCTAAAGTAATGCACAAAAAGTACCCGAGAGAAGTATAAATTGAGTACAAGATCTAAACGGAGTTTTCTTCATTTCACCTCCACACCTCCACCTTTTCTTTATATCTCCTTATTCATCGGCATTACAGGTGTGGTGGAAGCAAATTAAAAAGGTGGAGGCAAAATTTGCTTCCACCTTTGGGTATCATCCCACTTCCTGCTTGTAGCAAGAGATAAGTGGCACCTATCGCAAAAGAAAGTAACGCCTCTAAGCTACACTTGCTGGCTGATTGGAGTATAAACACATGTCTTGTTTATCATAAGCATCTGCATCCCTTTGCTTTTGCCCCATTGTTTGTGCGCTTATATCTTGCCGTTTGTCCTGTTTATCCTTAACATTTATGAAGGGCTAATATTAGTTGTCTTATCTGTTTACAAAGATCAACAAATAAGATAACTAATGTCAATAGAAAGGCTAACTAATATTAGCTCTTAAGTAGTGACAAGGATTAAACAAATGAAGTACGTATGTTACATGTATTATACATAAGGCATTGACGTATTGTACGCAGGTAAAAAGTAAATAAATCAATGGCGATACTTGCTATACCCGACGCTTTTTGATCGAAAAAATGAAGATTGAATGATGTAGCTGTTTATGCGTTTAATGCAATATTATATACAGATTAGTAGTGTTTTACGAAGAAGAAAAGATTGCGTGTCGAGGTGGAAGCAAAATTTGCCTCCACCTTTTTAATTTGCTTCCACCGCACCTGTAAGGTCGATGAATAGGTAGATATAGAGAATGAGTGGAAGTGTGGAGGCAGAAAGAGTAAAAACTATTTTTGTTTTGCATTGCTATACTTCTCGCAGTGAAGTTTTGTGCATTTTGCGAAAGAAAGAAAAGCCTCTCCTCCGCCCCCGCGAGGTTGTGTGAAAAGTATATTAGTGCTTACATAATGATGATATTTTAGGCACGGATTACACGGAATAACACGGATTAAGTAAACTAAAACAGTGAAATCCGTGTAATCCGTGCCTAAAAGAAAGCATTAAGAGAGTTTTTACACAACCTCCCGCAGGGCGGGGGCGGAGGAGAGGCTTTCAAAACTCGTAAGAAATGTACTTCAACTACTGATTCGCATAAATAATAAGCAGGTTATACTATCTTTTGCTAAAAAAAGTTTAAGTTTGCAGTTAATGATATATGAACTTATAAATTGACGCTATAGAAAATGTGTAAGAGGATAAAAGATATAATTCAAGTTTATCTATGTCTGATGACGATTATAACTTTGTATGCTTGTGTATCTCAAGGAAAGAGAGAAAAGGTATCTGAGATGCAAGTATTCAACACTTTCTACCGTGCTAATGGCGATTCCATAGCCATTGCTCCCCGCAAAGTAAGAACACAAGCCTTTCAGAAGGTTACCGAAGTGAAGGATAGTTTGGTGAAGTATCGCTACTTGTCTATGACTTTGAAAACTTATCTGATTACATCGGAGCTTGATTCGGCGAGGATTATTATACGCCAAATAGAGAGCTTTATAGATAAGCAGCCGGTGTCCCAACGCGATGCCGATTTGACATCAGAATGTTTCAATATGAAAGGAAATATATTTGCGAGGACCGGATATATGGATTCTGCCGAAGTCTATTTCAGGAAAGCATACGAACAAAGAATGCAAGGTGCAAATATGGAAGTTATACCGGATATTCTGATGAATTTGGCTGATGCTAATAATCGACTGGGAAAGCTGGATGTAGGAGCAGCCTGGTATCGGAGGGCATTGCTGTTGTGTGATTCTCTGAATCTTGCTTCTTCAAAGAAACCTCCTATTTATTACGGATTGGCACAAATCTATGTCACCATGCGTGACTTTGAGCAATGTGATTATTATTACAACCTTGCAGCAAAAAGTTTTGCAGATATGTTGCCTTATGAAAAGTATATCTATCTCAACAATAGAGGAACTTCTTATTATTATCGTGAGGATTATCAGACTGCTATGGGATACTTCAAGAAAGTGCTCAATTTAGTAGAAGGTTATCCGGATATGAGTTTCGAACAGAATTTGGGCCGATTGAATCTGGCAGATTGTTATCTTCAATTGAACGAAGCCGATTCTGCCGCCCAATGTATTGATAAATGTAAACCTTTCTTTGAAGAGATGGGAGTAACAACTGCCCTCTATTACATCGATACGCAAAATATAGAACTGGCATTGTTGCAGAAGGACCTTTCCAAAGCACGGCGTTTACTGGCAGATAGTTTTACTCCTGCGGATATCGATCCTGACATGGTGCATATACGCAATAAATACCTTCAACAATTTCATGAAGAGGCTGGAGATTATAAGCAAGCTTATTACTATATGAAAAAGAATGATCAACTGGATGACTCTATTCGTAATGAGCGTGTTAAAATGAGAACTGCAGATCTTGCCTTGCGTTACCAGCAAGACTCCACGCTCATGGCACAGAAAGTTTTTATCCAAAAGAAAGAGAATGAAGTACTTGAATTACAGCAGACCAGGACATTGTGGATTGCGCTTTTTGTTATCACCTTCCTGACGGTGGTCTTTGTTTATATGTATAGCAAGAAGAAACGGGCTTTGCTGCTTGCCAAGAACCGTCGCATGGTTTCCACCCTCCGCTTGGAGAACATCCGCAACCGTCTGTCTCCACATTTTATTTTTAATGTTCTCAATCAAGAAATGGCTGAACGGAAAGATGAAGAGCAGCACGAACTATCTTCTTTGGTTAAATTAATGCGCCGCAATCTGGAATTGGCAGAACAACTTTGTGTCACTCTAACCGAGGAGCTGGATTTTGTAAAAACTTATATTGATTTGGAACGTCGCTCTCTTGGTTCAGCTTTTCACCCGTTGATTGAGATAGGAGAAAATGTTTATCCTGATAGAACGCTGCTACCTTCTATGTTAATACAAATACCTGTTGAAAACGCAGTGAAGCATGCTTTGAGAGATAAAGAAGGAGAACGTAATTTGTGGATAACGGTACATCGCCAAGAAGATAGTACCTGCATTAAGATAACGGATAATGGTGGTGGATATCGTCCGAATAGTTCGCATAGAGGTACCGGTACGGGTATGAAGGTTATTATGCAGACTATTCAGATTCTAAATATGAAGAACAAAGAAGCGATTGACGTTTCTATACATAATATCTCTTTACCGGGGGGAGAAACAGGATGTCAAGTAACATTCTTATTACCTGATAAGTATAATTATGAAATTTAAGAATCACTGCTTAGTCTTGTTTTTTATAAGGATAAACCTTGAAAATAGATATTTGGTGCGTAAATGAGTTATACCTGTTTTGTATGGAAAGAAGATAATCCCTATATTCGCAAAGAAAACATAAAATGACATGGATAAGTACAAGGTTGTCATAGTTGATGATGATGAAGTGGCTCTTGAGAATTTGAGTTTCGAATTAAAGAAAGATGCTCGCTTCTCTTTGGAAGGAACAGCACGGAATGGCAAGCAGGGAAAGAAACTTATAGCTAAAGTACAACCTGATTTGTTGTTCCTGGATGTTGAAATGCCGGATACTACGGGCATGGAGATGTTGCAAGATATGCGTGATAGCGTTTCATGGAGTATGCGGGTGGTCTTCTATACGGCATACGACAAATATATGATACAAGCTATTCGTGAAGCTGCTTTCGACTATATGTTGAAGCCTTTTGAGGAGCAAGAATTGAAAGATATACTTACACGTTTCGTGAAGCAGGTGGAAGCCGGACAACGAGTTCCCTTGCCGGTTGGGTTGCCTTTGCATACCGGGCAAACTTTTATTGTATTTACGCCAACGAATGATATGCGTGCTTTGCGCCCGGCCGAGATCGGCTTTTTCCGTTATTGTTCCGACCGTAAGCAGTGGGAAGTTATCTTGAACAATCAACCGCCATTAGTGTTGCGTCGCGGTATGACTGCCGAGCAGATTACTCAGTATTCACCCAGCTTTGTGCAGATACATCAATCCTATATTATCAATATTGACTATTTGATGCTTATTAAAGATAACAAATGCATCTTATATCCACCTTTTGATAAAGTGACGGAATTGCTTGTGTCTAGAAAATATAAAAAAGAATTGCAAGACCGATTTTGCTTGTGAAAGTAGAAGGACTGATATAAAAACTGGTTAGATAGTTAGCATCGTGGAACTGGCGGTGTTGACATAAAAGAAAAGGCATTGAATTTATAAAATTCAGTGCCCTTTTCATTGATATATAAAATACGAATTTCGCATTTATCAGAAGTGAAATTTATTTCACTTCGATGCCTTTGTTCTGCAAGGTAGCATTCAATACTCTGGCATAGTCAGCGTACTGCTTTTCGCTCAAAGTCTGCTTCATCAACTTCAGATTTCCGTAAACTGCGTTGCGGAGGAGTTTCTCCTGATCTTTCCTTGATTTCGTAGCACGTTCCATCTGTTGATCGAAGTATTCGCAAATGTTAGCCACTTCTTCGTGCTGACCGGCGTTTAATTTCAAATACTGGCTCAATTTAGTTACGTTGATGTTACCTTCCCATTTGGCTGTTGTAGGTTGGTTTCCTGCTGCAAATGTTGTGGCGGTCAAACATACTGCTGCCACTAATGTTAATCCTAATCTTTTCATAATACCTACTTTTTAAATTTGTTATTCCTAAAAAACTAATCTAATATAAGCTAATACCTATTGAAAACTATCTAAGCGCTTAGCTTTTTCTTTTTACCTATGCAAATATAGGAATATGTTTTAAAACACAAAAAGGAATAATAAAGAAAGTGTAGTATCTGCACTCATTTCTTGATTTAGATCAATTTTTAGATGTGAAAATGACTGTTTAATTCGGTTTATGTAATACGGATGTAATAATTAGTAGGTTTGATTTTGTTCATTGTGATAGGTTAAATGATGTTTTGCAGGCAAAAAGATATGTGGAAATAGCTCTCGCTAATCCCAACGTGACTTTTCCGGAAACTCCATATTTATTCTTGCTTCGGCAGAAACTCCCACAAAGCCTAATCCACCTTGGACGTTTGAGGGCAGACTGACGGGCTCCATCAATGTAGTGTCATAGTCGTCATCATCCATGCAGTTCAATCCTTTCATATAAAGGTACTCTTCTTTGCTGATACTAAGCAGACGTACAGTCAGCGATAGAAGGGTTGAACGTACACTATCGTATCCGCTCAGGTAGTCAAGATGGAATGCCGTATACACTTTTAATGTAGCGGATGAATTGGAGAATTGATTGTCGGTAAAGATATTATACTTGTTGCTGATGCTTGGAAACATTTCATTCTCTTCATCTTGATCGGAGTGGGAGATATGTCCGTCCGTCAGGATGATATCTTCACGGTTTATCAGTTCACGATCGGTATAGTTGAAGACAGTATCTTTATGCCAAACGAGTGGTGAGCCGTTTTCGTCGGTTTTTTGTTTCCCATTTTCATCCAATGACGGGACGGGGTATCTGGCATATATGCGATAGTTGTTCTGTATATCTAGGCGATAGTAATTCTTTTCATTGGGGAGGTCGTGCAAGGTAACCTCTATTTTACGGTAATTTCTCATACTACTCCATTGTAGAATCTTTGAAATACATGTGTCTACCTGTATTTTTTGTATCGGCTGTGGGACAATAACTTCGGAGCTGACCCGATATTCTCCTTCTTCGGCTGTAGCTTCCAAACGAATGCGATCGCCGGGATGAAAGTTCGTACGTAAGCGGAACTTCTTGAATTTGATATTCTTTATTATTTGTTCGTAAACGTCTTTGCCGTAATTTTCTTCGCTTAGGCCTTCATAGATTTCTTGGGGAGTCATCGGCTGGGGTTCCTCGGTCAATTGCCCGTTTACGTAGAGGGAAAGTGTGGCTTGGTTTACCCGTCCAATGTTGTAGCCTTCGCTGAGGTGTAGATATACAAAGTTTTCCGTACTCCCTGCATCAAGTAAGGCATTCATCACGATTAGCGGCTTCCGGTTTCCGGGATTATAAGGTATTTCATTTTCACAACCAGTCAACAACAGGGCGGCTACTATATATGTAATAAGGTGTAATTTTGTTTTTCTTGTTTTCATATCTTGTATAAACTTTATCTGTATATATTTAGAACCTGTAAGTATATGTCACGGATGGTATGCAAGGTAATATTGTCAGTTTCTTGATAACATTTTTGCCTTCTTCCTTTATTTGTGGGGCTTCTCCTGGCTTTCCGTTGAAATTGTTATTATAATTATTATTGTAATATTCATTGTAATAACTGTTTAGGTAGTCGCTTTTCATTTGCCATTCGCTATATACGATATTGGGGTTCATTGCGTTGTAAGCATTATATAAGCTGATATTCCAGGTGCGCATGCCATGCTTTGTTTTTTTGTTGAAGTTGATACCGAGGTTGAGGCGATGGCTGGCGGGTAAACGGTAGTTGTTTCGTTGTGATATATAAGTTCCTGCTTCTGTACTGCCATCAGGCCGGATGATGACGGTAGTTCGTTCGGGTACGGTAATGCAACCTCCGGTATTGAATATCCAAGAGGCGCCTACGTCTATGCGTTCGCTGAACTTATGGTTCAGGCAAAGACTGATACTGTGGCGCCGATCGTATTTATAAGGAAACCAGCGTCCCTGATTAATGTTGCCATCCTGAAAACGGTGCTCTGTTTTCGACAGTGTGTAGGCCAGCCAGCCGGTGGTGCGTCCTATATTTTTCTGCATCATAATCTCTAAACCGTATGAGCGTCCCTGACCTGTTTCTACCTTCTCTTCCCAATTCGTGGAGGTTCCGAAGAAGGATACACCATCTTGGTATTCCAGTATGTGCCGCATCTGCTTGTAGTAGCCTTCTACGGAGAACTCCCAACCTGTTAATCCCGTATAGTAACCTCCTAAGGAGTATTGATTGGAGTACATCGGGCGAATGTCCTTTGTGATGGGTACCCAAAGGTCGGTAGGCATCGAAAGAGGAGTAGATGAAAGTAGATGCACATATTGGCTCATGCAAGTGTATGAGGCTTTAGCTGAAAATCCATCTCCCAAATCATAACGGGCTGACAGGCGCGGCTGGGCTGAAAAGTAGCTCTTATCCTGTGTGTGAAACATTGAGAATCTTACTCCGGCATTCAGACTAAGACGGTTGCTGAGAACAAGATTGTCTTCGGCATATACAGAAAGCTCTTGTCCATTCATATCACGGCTTGTACTGGTGTTGTAGAGGGTATCGGCTTGTGCTATTCCATTTTCTATTTCCAGCATCTTCGACGTAGAGACGCCGGGACTGTATGTATGATAGATAAACTCGCCTCCGAATTTTATATGGTGTTCCGGTACAGGTGTGTAATCGAAGTCCATCCGGGCGCTCCAGTCGCGGATACCCGAATGAAATTCTGAGCTGTAGTGGTTGCGGTCCATCAATTGGTTGTTTCTGTATCTTACATCGTCCATCATACCTGTCAGCGTCATTCGGTAGCTGTTGTAGGAGAGGGTGGTATTACCGAAAAGTCGATTGTTGAATACGTAGTTCCAACGAGCATAACCAATCATGTTTCCCCAGTTCAAGTGATTCTTGCTGTCATAGTATTGAGTTTCCTTATAGTTAGAATTGTTGGGATAGTCATCTCGTGAGTCAAAGTGATAATGATCCTTTCCCCGGTAGAAGCCAAGGAAAAGACGGCTGCGGTCGTTAAACTTGTGGTTCAGTTTGGCATTCATATCATAGAAGTAATAGTTGTATTTGTCGGCGTAGTGTACATAAGGTGAATCATCATCCTTGTCTACGATAAGATTTTTGAAGAATGCGGTTGGCATAGCTCGTGCGCTGAGGCTGAAGGACGTTTTTCCTTTTATGATAGGACCTTCTATATGCAGTTTGTCAGTTAGCAGACCGACGCTGATTGCGCCGTGATACTTTTTCATATCTCCATCATTGGTTCGTACATCTACTATAGACGAAAGACGCCCACCGTAGCGGGCGGGGAAACTGCTTTTAAACAACGTGACATTCTTTACCGCTTCGGGTGTGAAGATAGAGAACACCCCTAGCAAGTGATCGGCATTATAAACTGGGATTCCATCAAGCAGTACAAGGTTTTGGTCAGGTCCTCCACCACGTACGTACATACCTGAAAAGCCTTCCATACCTGCTTGCACGCCGGGCATCAACTGGATGGTTTTAAGCAAGTCGGCTTCGCCAAGTATGGAGGGGGTATTCCTTATTTGTGCCATTGGAATTTCATTGGCTCCCATGGCTGTGCTCTCTATACCTGCTTCTCGTTTATCGGATAGAATCACTACTTCTGCCAGTTGGTTGTTGCTGTTCAGACGGATGTTAAGCAAAGTATCTTTATCCAGTTCGAACCGTCTGTGCAGAGTTTCGTAGCCCAAATAAGAGAATGTTAGTTCGGCATCTCCTTCCGGTAAAGTAAGCGTATAGAAACCGAAAGGATTGGTGGCAGTACCGGTGGAACGACGACTCTCAAGGATATTGGCACCAATCAGCGTCTCTGAAGACGCCCCGTCTGTCACGTATCCGCTGATCGTGAATTTTCGGCTTACGGATTTCTGCGGCACAGACCGCTTGTAAAGTAAAATATGCTTTCCGGAGATCTCGAACTTGATAGGTTCTTTTTCGAAGAGGCGTTGAAGTATCTCTTGGATAGTCTTTTTTTCCACTTCGAGGGTGATGCGGCGGGTCAGCTTCACATCCTCTCCGTAGATAAAGGAGAAACCGGTGGCGTTTTCGAGTTGCTTTATTGCATTTTCCAGTGTGACACTACGAAAGCTGATGCTCAGACGTGCTTCTTTGTTTTGTGCATAAAGCGAATGGGTTAAAAGAACCACACACATCAGGAGTGTGACTCTGATGTGGTGGTGTGAACAGTTTGTAGAATAGTACATTGTAGTTTAGTTAAGCTTAGTAATGGTAATAGTTTCGTTTGTTTTAGTATAAGTAAAGTTACCTGCTGCGTTTTTCAGCAAGTCGAGGATTTGCGTCAAGTCTTCACCATCCTGGAAGGTAGCGGTCATGCGATAGTGCTTTAGACTCTCGTCTTCAATGGTTATCTTCGTATGGAACCTTTCGGATAGTTGACGAACAATCTCCTGAAGCGGCTGCTGGCGGAATACCAAAGTATCGTGCTGCATAAGTGGTGCCACGATAGGGGTATCTGCAGGTGCCGGCATAGGTTTGGGCGCTTTGGGGAATATGACATTGTAGGCTGCCCAACTTGCTACACACAACACGACTACGGCAGCAGCGCTTGCGACACGTAGCCAAAGTCTGCGCAGACTGCGATGTTTACGCATGCGTGCTTCCAATTGTTTCCAACTGTTTTCTGCCAGATAGCGTCCGCGTGGCGAACGGGTAGACGCAATCAACTTATTCAGTACCTTGTCAATATCCTCGTTGTTAACTTTCATCTTTTATTTATTTGGTCACTAACTGTAGTGTTAGTTGGGATTGTTTTACCTCTTTATCATTAGGTGTACAGATCAGATATATTTCACTGGAATTCTTTATCATCTTTGGATAAATACGGATGCGGGCAGTGGCTGACTTCTTTTTTGCCGGAATTACCACTTTCGTATCCAAAAGTTTGAATACTGCTTTTTCTCCAGGATTCCATTTACCCATGAGTTTTACTTCTCTATCCACATTTTTCTTGTCGGCAGCAATAATCTTAATATTGATGTCCTGTTCGTCTGTCTTTTTATCCAAAGTGTAGTTTTCTTTAATTTTGTCGAAACCTACGTATTCATTCGGATACTTGTCGTTACTGTTACTACATGCGCTCAAACAGAGCAAGACGAGCAATAAGCTTGCTCCTTGTTTACAAATCGTCTTCATAAGTCTAGTTCGTTTAGTTTTCATAGGTAAAGACAGGAGCATTTGAGAAACTCCCTATGCTTGGACTGCAAAATAATGTTAAAACAAGATGGGCTAAATGAAGAGAAATGAAGAATGAGGAATGAAGAATTTGGCTGCGCTCTTATGCCGCATGGTAATTCTTCATTCTTCATTCCTCATTCTTCATTTAACAAGTTTTCTTTCAGTCTAGTAATAGCTTTTTGTAATTGTGCATCTACGGTTTTTACGCTGATTTGTAACTCGTCAGCTACTTGTGCATAGCTTTGTTTTTCTTCACGTATGCGTATGAAGACTTCACGGCAACGTTCTGGTAGACGGTCGAGAGCTTTCACATAGCGGGCAAAGAGTTCTTCGCTGATAAGGACTTCTTCCGGAGAGTTGGCTTGATCGGAAGGCTCGGGCAGTTGTTCGGAAGGCTGGGTAGTATGTCTGCTTTCTTTTTCCAAATAGTTGAGTGAAGCATTTTTGGTAAGGATAAAACAATAATCTTCTATATTGTTAATATCAGGCAATTTGGCGCGTTGTTCCCAAAGGCGCATAAACACGTCGAGTACTATTTCTTGTGCCCAGTCCTCATGTTTCACGTAATAGTATGAAATGCGGAACAGACGGTCATAGCAAAGATCATAGAAATCATGAAAAGCTCGTTCGGAGTCTTCCTCTTTCATTTGGCGCAAATATCGTCTGACTTCTTGTTCGGTCATGTTCCTATTCTCTGAATGATCGGCAAAGGTAGAGTTTTTAGCTGAAATATCCCAAACATTTACTGATTCGGATATGTACTAAGTCATTCTTCAATAAACATCAAGTCGCTCATTATGTCGTCAGAAACAAAAATACCTTCGCGGGTGAGGCAGAGATGGTTGTTTTGTATGAGCAACTTGCCGTTTTGCAGGTGGGAGGCAGCCATTTCCTGACAGTATTTCCAGAGTTTAGCACCAAAGTTTTGTTTTATATATTCAGGAGAAATTCCCCACATGGTACGTAGTGAGGTCATGATATATTCGTTGTAGCGAGTATGAAGATGCAGTTCTTCTATTTCGTAGGAACGATTCCCGGTTTCGATGGCACTTATATATTCTTCCAGCGAAGATACATTCCATTCTCTTGTCGTTGTGTCGAAAGAGTGTGCCGAAGGTCCGCAGCCCAGGTAAGGAATGCCTTTCCAATAAGAAGTGTTGTGGCGCGAGTAGATGCCGGGTTTGCAGAAGTTCGATATCTCGTAATGCTCGTAACCGGCAGCGTTGAGGGTGTCTATCAGAGTGGAAAAGAAGCGTACGCTACTTTCTTCATCCACTTCATGAATGCGGTGGGCTTGCAACAGATCATAGATGCGAGTACCTTTCTCGTAAATAAGATGATAAGCAGAGATGTGCTCAACATTGAGGCGGATGGCTTGATTGAGATCGCGTTGCCAACGTTCGTCCGTTTCCTCCGGCAGGCCGTAGATGAGGTCGATACTGATATTCTGAAAACCCGTCCGGCGGCAACGTTCTACGGCTTCTATGGCTTGCATGGCATTGTGACGGCGGTTCAATAGTTTCAAAGTGGCATCATCAAAGGTCTGTATACCCATGCTGATGCGATTGAAGGGCAGGGTGCGTAGCATGGTTACATACCCTGCCGTCAAGTCATCGGGATTGGCTTCGAGAGTGATTTCTTTGACAGTGCCCATCCCGTAGACTTCTTCGATGGTTTCAAATACTTGCCGGAAGTCTTCTTCGGCAAGTTGAGAAGGTGTGCCTCCACCGAAGTAGATGGTTTCTATAGCTTCTCCTTTCAGGTAATCCTTACGCATACGTAGTTCCTGGCATAAAGCATGAATGTAACGCTGTTTCAGCTCGTTACGGGTAGTAGAGTAGAAGTCACAATAAATGCAACGGGTCTTACAGAAAGGGATATGTATATAGATACCTGCCATGATTGATATTAAATATTAGTTGCAAAAGTAAACTTTCGACTGATGAAAAAGGAATTTTTATGATAGTTTTCAGTGAATTGGTGAAGAGGCTTTTGTTTTTTTTATGCATGTTTGCAAATATAAATAAAATAGTGTTATTAAAAATTAATATTATGAGGGTGAAATTTCTATTTCTTCTCTTTGGACTTTTTTTCTCTTTTTGTCAGGCAAGTATCTTGCCTCTGCCGCTGTCTGGCGCATTCAAGGCTTTGCCGACTTTAGATAATATACCGAATAAAGATGTTCAGTCTATCTATCAAGATAAAGATGGGTATATCTGGATTTCTACACGTAATGGGCTTTTTCAGTATGACGGATATTCCATAACTTCTTATAAATCTAATTTTTATAGCCCAGATCTACTGACTAGTAATAATATTTTTTGTACTGCAGAAGATGCTAATCATCAACTTTGGATTGGTACTTATAGTGGAATGAATGTGTTGGATAAGCAAACGGGAATTATTCGTAAATTAAATAATCCCGAACTTGAAGGAAATGGTGTATCTTGTATTTTAGTAACTAGGAACAATCGTATTTGGTTTGGTACGGAGAGAGGACTGTTTGAGTATTTGGTAGAAAAGGATAGTTGCCTGTTGTACCGACCGGAAAATACAAACCAAGTTTTTCCTTATACTACCGTTAAATCTTTGTTTGAAGATGATCGAGGAGATATTTGGATTGGTACATGGAACAATGGATTATTTCGCTATGAACATAGTACTAGTAGGTTTTTAAAATATCCACAGATGAATTCGGGAAACTCGGCACATGTTGTTTTTCAGGATAGCTATAAACATATTTGGGTAGGTACTTGGGGAGCTGGTTTGCAACTCCTACATAATGCCTATGACCCGTCAAAAGTGTCATGGACTACTTTTCAGCATGATGATAAGAATTCTGAAAGTATTTCAGATAATTTAGTGTATGCAATTTCGGAAGATGTAGTTAACCGTTCATTATGGGTGGGGACTCGTAGCGGCCTCAGTGTACTAGCTTTGCAACAAGAACTCACTTCTACCGTAAACTATAATAATTATTACTCTGATGAAGACCACGGAATTGCTAGTGATGAAGTTACTTCTTTAATGCGAGACCGGCAATGTATTCTTTGGATAGGAATGATTGGGGGAGGAGTGAATATGGTCAATACGCGTAAAGCAGATTTTGTTTTAGATGCTTTACCACAAGTAAAACGAAAATTGAAAACAAATTCGGTTCGTAGTATGCTAGTTGATGACGAAGGATTGCTTTGGCTTGGTATTGGAACTAATGGATTTGGTGTAGAGGATAGAGTGAACGGCAACTTTACTCATTTTACTCAAATACCTGAATTTGCTTCATTTACAGGGGTTTCTACTGTGATGTCTATCATGCAGTCGCCTACTACACGTCATATATGGTTCGGTATTTATAATGGAGGAGTTTTTGAGTATGATAAATATGCTCCGGTCGGACAACGGGTAAAACTTTACAATGATTGGGATACTCCTTGGCTCACCAACTCATGCGTTTATGATATTTATGAAGATACAAGACGGAATATTTGGTTTGCTACGCGTCACGGAGTATCGGTGCGTATGGCGGATGGTACGGCTTTGCGATTTGATTCTTTGCAAGCAGGAGAAGTAATGTTGAAAGATGTTGTTGCCATGCAAATTATAGAGGGTAATGAGAGGGATATGTGGATCGCTTCTAGTACGAACGGAGTTGTTCGTATACAAGGAGATGGTAATAGTTTAAACAAGTATAAGCTATCTCTATATTTCACAGGAAATAAGAAATTGAATGGGAATTATGCCAACTGTATATATAAAGATGTTGACGGACGTATTTGGGTAGGTACGGGTAATAGTGGATTGAACTTTTATGACGAGAAAAACGATACCTTCTTGCCGGTGCATGCTACATGGAATTTACCGGGAGATGCGGTGAACTGCATTCAAGGAGATGTTAATGGTAATCTTTGGCTAGCTACCAGTGTGGGGTTGGTGAAACTATCTGTTCCTCTCGATATGGAGAATATTACTTTTCGACTATATACTACCGCAGATGGTTTGCAGGATAATATTTTTAATCGGGGTGCTTTTGCTTCTACGGATAAAGGCGAATTGTTGTTTGGGGGACATAGAGGGTACAATAGTTTTTATCCTGTCCGCCAAAAGGATCAAGACTTTTCATCTCCGGCTGTGATAACTGAAATTAAGATATTCAATCAGTCGTGGGAGGGATTAAAACTCGAAGAACGCTCTCGAATATCTCATCTGTCACCTGCTTTTACAAATAAAATAGAATTGGACTACTGGCATAATAATTTCAGTATTGAGTTTTCTGCATTAGAGTATGCCAATCCTGAACGTAACGGTTATGCCTATAAATTAGAAGGATTTGACGCGGACTGGCAATACACAGATGCTTCGAAACGTTTTGCTTACTATAATAACTTGAAACCGGGTACATACACTTTTTATTTAAAGGCATCCAATTCAAATGGTATTTGGAGTGATGAGCCCCGCAAGATGCAAGTGATTATACTGTCTCCGCCTTGGCGTACCTGGTGGGCTTACTCCATCTATACACTTTTATTTTTGAGTATTGCTTATTATGCTTATTGTGTAGTGCGCAATCGTATCCGTCTACGTAACGCACTGCATCTACAAGAGATGGAAAAGGCAAAGGTTGAAGAGTTGAATCATGCTAAATTACAGTTTTTCACCAACATAACCCATGAACTGCTTACTCCACTGACCATTCTTTCGGCCTCGGTGGACGAGATGAAGCAGATAGCTCCCGGATATGAAGACCAGTACAAAGTGATGAGCAATAACATCAATCGTTTGATACGTTTGCTACAGCAAATTTTGGAGTTCCGCAAAGCAGAAACCGGGAACTTGAAACTGCGTGTGTCTGAGGGAGACTTGGCGCAATTTGTACAACGTAGTGTGGATAGTTTCCGTCCATTGATTAAGAAGAAGGACATGCACTTCAATTTGTCTTGCTTTCCACAACCGTTTAATGCTTATTTTGATCCGGACAAAATAGATAAGGTATTGTACAATTTATTGTCTAATGCTTCCAAGTACAACCGTCCGGGAGGAATCGTTAGTGTGGAGTTGACGGAAGCTACTGATGGTTTTGCCCGTTTAATTGTGAAAGATAATGGTCCAGGACTTTCTCAGGAAGCTCAGAAGAACTTGTTCAAACGTTTCTATGAGGGCGATTATCGGAAATTCAAAACAATTGGAACAGGTATCGGTCTGTCGTTAGTACGCGATTTGGTTAAACTCCACCATGGCACAATTACAGTAGAAAGCGAGGAAGGCTTGGGAACAGCTTTTATTGTGACGCTTCCCATACTGCCGTCAGCTTATGAAGCCGAAGAGATAGAGGCGGTAAC
>JAEXAJ010000179.1 GCA_023458215.1 Bacteroidota bacterium | reverse complement strand
AGTCTTTGCAGCTGATGAAAGACGTCGTGGTAGCGAGTGCCAATGCTCCAAAAAGCACCACTTTAACAAATCTTTTTCTCATAATTGTTTTTAAATTACATTAATAATATATTATTAAACACTCTGTTTCAAGATGCCTTGCAACAATTCATAGTTTTTCACGTTAATACGCCATTTTCTATTTGCATTGTTTTACGTTCTTTCCGTTACTTTGCAGGTAACGGAAAACGATTAAAATGAGTCGATGCAAGGCAGTATTGTTTTTAATAAAGTAAGCCAAATATGTAAAGATGAGCGACTGTGCACTCATCAAAAAAGAAGATTATGATTTAAAAGCGAAATAACGACAGGCATTCTAAGCGAAAAGGGAACGGTATATTAAAAAAGGATTCAAAGCATAATTTTAAACCATTCATTTACAGACTGCTATTACAGAGTCAACGCCAACTCAAAAGTCAATAAGCATCCGCTCCTCCAAGTCTATTATTTGAAGAAAGAAAAAACAGATGACAAGTCTAGTTTTATAGATACTATATTCTGCTGTTTTCTATTTTGTGTTTATCGCATCTTTTACAAAAGATATTACTATTTGGTTTGCATCGTCTATTTTCTTATCATGGAAAGGTTTCAGATAAGTTTCTGTAACGCTGATAGATGAATGTCCCATAGCTTCTGATATAATACCAGGATGAATTTCGCAATAATACGCCATAGTCGCCCACGTATGGCGTGCTGTATAGGTACTGAGATGCGACTCCATGCCTGTTTTTTCTTTTAAGGCTGACAATTGATAATTAAAGCTACGCAATGCCGACTGATATTCACGGTAAGCAGCCTCAGACCCCTCTTTGCTATGTAATATAGGGAATAAATAAGGAGAATTATTATTCTTATCAGCCATTATACGAACCAACTGCATAGCTTCAGAAGATAGAACTACAGTTAATATGCGTCCTGTTTTGCGACGCCGGTAAACCAAAACATTTCCTTGCAAATCCTTTTTGCGTAAATAGGCCAAATCGACAAAAGGAAGTCCACGCAATAAGAACATAAGGACAAACAGCATTTTGGTCTTCTGCAAACTTGAAGGTGATGTGCTTTTTGACAAATCTTTTTTAGCTCCACGAATTAGTCCACCCATATCCGAAGCCTCTAGTGCTCTCTTTTTATCAGCACGTGTACCTGTATATACGTGTTCAAACAACCTAGGGACATAATGTGCATATCTCAAATCTACAGCCCGGTTGTAGCAAGAACGGAGTGTTTTCATATAAGTAGAAACTGTATTCCAGCTACAATCCCTTTGCCTCAGGTAAACTTCAAATTGTTTTAGAAGTGCAGGAGTTAATTTCCTAAACGGCAAATTTTGATAATTATTGAATGTAGAAAATACATTCAAAGTGGTTTGATAAATATGGGCAGTTCCCCATTTTCCATTTTCACAAAGCTCTCCAATAATAGTTGACAGCATCTTTTGTAAAGTAATCTCTTTCATATCAATACGGTTTATATATTTTTTAATATGTAAATAAGATAAAGCGTTTGTTTTCCATTCATCCAGCGCACATATAGATTCATTATTTAAAAGCGACTTTTAGTGGCGTTTTTTTGATTTATTTTAAAAAAATCTCATCTTTATTTGCTCATTTATAGAAAAACGCTTATGTTTGCACGGAAATTTATTCCGTTACCTGCAAAGTAACGGAAAGGAATAAAGCTACTTTTATTAACTCCCCCTTTCCCCTCGTCATTCTATCAACGCACAAATTTGTAAAATAATATTATATTATTCACTAAACAGCTTCATGATTCATTGTGCAATTAGATATAATTGTATATAACGAAAATATTATTTATAACATGAGAACACACAAAAGCTGGGTTAAAAATGTCTAAATCAGGATTATCTCTTTAAACACAATGCATACATTTGTCTTTACAATATTATTTTACCTTGTATATTACAGTCATACAAAAGGGTTAGTTACAACACTTTATATCACATATTATTTTTTAGAATCCAAAACACAACATTTTTTCCTATCCATCAAACTATGTTATCCTTTTCTGTGTTTTAATTTGTATTAGTGTAGGTTACTTCCATATTTAACACATGTATTATGCAAAAATCTAAGAAGAACTATATCATTTACGTAATCATGTTGCTCTTCTTCGGAGCCTTAATTTATTTTGCCATTGATGAAGGCGATCGTTTCTCACACTATACTACAAGTACGATTAGTAAAGTACAGAATACTCCATTTGAGATGTTCTGCCAATTTTTGACTGCCAACATCCATCACCCATTAACAATTCTATTATTTCAGATAATTGCCGTATTGCTAACCGTACGGCTATTCGGCTTTTTATTCAGTTATATAGGCCAACCTAGTGTGATCGGTGAAATTGTTGCCGGTATTGTATTAGGTCCTTCCGTACTAGGTTTCTTCATCCCGGACGCCTTTCATTTCCTATTTCCAGCGAGTTCGCTGACGAATCTGGAACTTCTGAGTCAAGTAGGCTTAATACTCTTCATGTTCGTTATCGGAATGGAGCTTGATTTCAGCGTCTTGAAAAACAAGATCAATGAGACTTTAGTCATCAGCCATGCCGGCATATTGGTCCCATTTTTCCTCGGGATTCTATCTTCATACTGGATTTACGAAAAATATGCCTCATCGCATACGGCGTTCTTACCCTTTGCTTTATTTATTGGCATTTCTATGAGTATAACTGCATTTCCAGTACTCGCCCGTATTATACAGGAACGAAACATGACGAAAACCCAATTGGGCACTCTTACCATTGCCTCTGCGGCCAATGATGATGTAACAGCTTGGTGCTTGTTGGCTATTGTCATTGCTATAGCTAAAGCCGGTACGTTTGCCAGTGCTCTTTATTCCGTGGGATTGGCTATTGCTTATATTGCTGTGATGTTCCTGCTCGTTCGCCCGTTCTTGAAGAAAGTGGGCGAAGTGTATGCCAACAAAGAAGCTATCAACAAAACATTCGTCGCCTTTATCCTACTGATACTAATTATATCTTCCTGCATTACCGAGGTGATAGGTATCCACGCCCTTTTCGGAGCCTTCATGGCTGGAGTGGTAATGCCTTCCAATATCGGTTTCCGCAAAGTCATGATGGAAAAGGTAGAGGACATCTCGCTGGTATTTTTCCTTCCGTTGTTCTTTGCATTCACCGGGCTTCGCACGCAGATAGGGTTAATAAACAGTCCGGAACTGTGGGGGGTATGCGCGTTACTGGTCACTGTCGCCATTGCGGGCAAGCTGGGAGGTTGCGCTATAGCTTCCCGCCTCGTCGGAGAATCGTGGAAAGACAGTCTCACCATAGGTACCCTGATGAACACCCGCGGATTGATGGAACTCGTAGCATTGAACATCGGATATGAAATGGGAGTGCTCCCGCCATCTATTTTCGTAATCCTCGTCATTATGGCATTGATTACTACATTTATGACTACGCCACTACTCCACTTGGTAGAGCAGTACTTCACCCACCGGGAGCAAAAATTATCTCCCAAACGGAAGCTGATACTCTGTTTCGGGCGTCCCGATGCGGGGTGCAATCTACTTGCCATCTATAATCAGCTATTTGGAAAAGATTTAAAAAAAGAGCAAGTGATTGCCGCACACTATACCATTGGCACTGATTTAAACCCGATGAATGCCGCCCTGTATGCCAAAGAGAGCTTTGCACCGCTGAATCAACGTGCTGCCGAGCTTAATATCCCCGTCGAAAATTATTATCGCGTCACTGATAAACTCGTACATGGTATCATTCAACTTGTGAAGAAAGAACAGCCGGATATGCTGCTTCTGGGAGCACGAAGCCATTTCCAAGCTGATAAGTTCGGCACCCCGGGCGCTATTCTCTGGCTATCACTCTTACGTGACAAAATAGATGATGTAATAGAACAAGTAAAGTGCCCGGTTGCCGTATTTTTGAATCGGGGTTTTCGGGAAGGTTCTACTACCAGTTTCGTTTTAGGAAGCACAGACGAGTTTTTGTTACCCTATATCGAAAAGATGCTCCTGAACGGGCAGCAACTAAAGCTATATCTTTCCGAAAATTACAGTGAGAAATATCAACATACAAGCATACTATCGGAGAAATATTCACAGCAATTAGCTCTCATTGATTATACAAATCGGGAGAAACTCAAGAATAATGATAAGAATGGTCTGCTAATTATGAGCTACACCACCTATACAGGATTGACTAATGACGAAAGTATATTGGAAGAATTTCCTTCATTACTGGTGATCCGCAGAGAAATTGATTCATAACGCTTTAGAAATGAAGCAAAAATAGTGATAGGGTAATAAAGTGATAAGGTGATAAGGTAGCTGCGCTATGTGCCACAGAGTATTATCTCACTATCACTTTATCACCCAATCACTTTATCACATTTAGCTCATATCCGAAAAAACAAGAATGAGTTTAATTACAAAACAAAGAAAACATCATGCAATATCTAACTTCTTTGCATATTTTCCCGATAAATTTTGTATTTTTGCGTGCAACTGAAAATTCAGTAATACCATAGAATAGACAATTCCCTGACAAATATGAGCGAAGATTTTGAAACACCAATAGACGACTTGGATAAAGAACTCCCTGCAGAGGGGAGTCAAGAGCATTCGGATTACAAACCTGCGGATACGAAAGATGTCAACGTGAAGCACCAGCTAAGCGGAATGTACCAAAACTGGTTTTTGGACTATGCTTCGTACGTTATATTGGAACGTGCCGTGCCCCACATCATGGACGGATTGAAACCCGTGCAACGACGCATCTTGCATTCCATGCGCCGTCTAGAAGACGGACGTTACAACAAAGTAGCAAATATCGTGGGACATACCATGCAATTCCACCCGCACGGTGACGCTTCTATCGGCGATGCTCTGGTGCAACTGGGACAAAAGGATTTACTCGTAGACTGCCAGGGAAACTGGGGTAACATCCTGACCGGTGATAGCGCCGCCGCACCTCGTTACATCGAAGCGCGCCTCTCCAAGTTTGCCCTCGACGTGGTATTCAACCCCAAAACTACCGAATGGAAACTCTCTTACGACGGGCGAAACAAGGAACCGGTAACACTCCCCGTAAAGTTCCCGCTATTGCTGGCGCAAGGTGTCGAAGGTATCGCCGTAGGTTTATCCTCAAAGATACTGCCACATAACTTCAACGAATTGTGTGATGCATCTATCAAATACCTGCACCACGAAGAATTCAAATTATACCCCGACTTCCAGACAGGTGGCTCCATCGACGTTTCCAAATACAATGACGGCGAACGTGGCGGGGCAGTACGAATACGCTCTAAAATAGAAAAGGTAGACAACAAAACACTTGCCATCAAAGAAATACCTTTTGGAAAGACAGTAGCTACCGTATGCGATTCTATTGTAAAGGCAAGCGAAAAGGGAAAAATCAAAATACGCAAGGTAGAAGACCTTACCTCCGGCAGTGTGGAAATTCTGGTGCACTTGGCTCCGGGAGCTTCATCGGATAAAACCATCGATGCACTCTATGCTTTCACCGACTGCGAGATAAGCCTTTCACCGAACTGCTGCGTCATTGACGACCAAAAGCCGCACTTCCTTACCGTCAGTGATGTACTGCGCAAATCCGTTGACAATACGCTCGCCTTGCTTCGTCTTGAATTGGAAATACGCAAAGGAGAAATACTGGAAAGCCTGCACTTTGCCTCATTAGAGAAGATCTTCATCGAAGAACGCATCTATAAAGACAAAGAATTTGAGCAAGCCAAAAGCATGGACGCTGCCTGTGAGCATATCGACTCGCGCCTGACTCCTTACTACCCCACGTTCATCCGTGAGGTAACCAAAGACGATATCCTCAAGCTGATGGAAATCAAGATGGCACGTATCCTCAAGTTCAACTCCGAAAAGGCGGAAGAACTGATTGCCCGCATGAAGGCAGACATCGAGGAGATAGACCGCCACCTGGCAAACATCGTGGAATATACCGTAGACTGGTATCGCATGTTGAAAGATAAATACGGCAAAGATTTTCCACGCCGTACGGAGCTCCGCAACTTCGACACCATCGAAGCAACCAAAGTAATCGAAGCCAACGAAAAACTTTACATCAACCGCGAAGAAGGTTTCATAGGCACAGGACTGAAAAAAGATGAGTTTATAGGTAACTGCTCCCCTATCGACGACGTCATACTCTTCTTCCGGGATGGCAAATACATCATTACCCCGGTTGCTGAAAAGAAATTTGTCGGCAAGAATATACTCTACGCCAATGTGTTCAAGAAGAACGACAAGCGTACTATCTACAATGTGGTTTACCGTGACGGAAAAGAAGGCACACATTACATCAAACGTTTTGCCGTGACTTCCATCGTACGCGACCGGGAATATGATGTCACTCAAGGCACCCCCGAATCACGTATCATGTATTTCACAGCCAATCCTAACGGCGAAGCCGAAGTTATCAAAGTCACCCTGAAGCCGAATCCACGGGTACGACGCATTATTTTCGAAGAGGACTTCAGCGCCATCGGCATCAAAGGTAGACAAGCCATGGGAAATATCCTGACCAAACTCCCGGTGCATAAGATAGCCTTGAAACAGCGTGGAGGCTCTACGCTTGGCGGACGTAAAGTCTGGTTTGACCGCGATGTGCTGCGCCTCAACTACGACGGTCGCGGAGAATATCTCGGTGAATTCCAAAGCGAAGACAGCATTCTTGTCGTTCAGAATAGTGGCGACTTCTATATCACTAACTTCGACCTGAACAACCACTACGACGACAGCATTCGTGTATTGGAGAAATATGATCCGAACAAGGTATGGACAGCCGTACTCTACGATGCCGACCAACAGAATTATCCGTATATCAAACGTTTCTGTTTCGAAGCTACTCCACGCAAGCAGAATTATATTGGCGAAAACAAGAATAGCAGCCTGATCTTACTTACAGACGAATACTACCCACGTCTTGAAGTAATCTTCGGCGGGCACGACCATTTCCGTGAACCACTGATTGTAGATGCCGACGATTTCATTGCCGTCAAGGGGTTCAAGGCCAAAGGCAAACGTCTGACTACCTTTACCATTGAAACGATCAACGAGTTGGAACCCATACGCCAACCCGAATCATCGCAGCCCAAAGTGACCGACGATGAAGACGAACCCGAAATACTGGATCCTGACCACGGTAAAAGCGAAGGGGACATACTGGATGAAATGACGGGACAAATGAAACTGTTTTAAATGATTAGTGATTGACCAATGATTCAGCAACTATATAAAATAGGAATATTCCTTATTCTACTATCAGGTAGTATCGGAGTAAAAGCCCAGGAAGGGAATATTTTGCCAAAGCAATACACAGATTCTACTTTTCAGGGCATACAAGCTACATCTCCCGTTTTAGAACGCAACCGTGTCAGTACCCGTGCCACCATGTATGGAGTGGGTACAACGAATGTATTCGACACCTATCTTTCTCCACAGGAATACAAAGGCATCGACTTCCGCATCTCTCGCGAAAGCATGCGTATGACAAAGTGGATGAAAGGAAATGTATCTTTACAGACCTTCTTCCAGGCAGACTTGGGATACACCCATAATAAGGTAGACAATAACAATACCTTCTCCGGGTTGGCTAACTGGAATTATGGCTTGCACTATAACTTCCCCATCACCAGCAACTTCAAACTACTTGCCGGAGGTGTAGGTGATTTCAATGGTGGTTTCGTATACAACCTCCGCAATGGTAACAACCCTGCTTCCGCCCGTGCTTACATCAACCTCGCGGCTTCGGGTATGGCTATCTGGAACCTGCGTGTCAAGAACAGCCTGCTTACTTTGAGATATCAGATCAACCTACCTCTGATGGGCGTTATGTTCTCTCCAAACTATGGACAGTCTTACTATGAGATTTTCACATTAGGGCATTGGGATGGAGTCATAAAATTCACCTCCTTGTACAACCAGCCTTCCATGAGGCAGATGTTGACCGCCGACTTTCCCGTAGGACGTGCCAGAATGCGGTTTGGCTATATATGGGATGCACAGCAATCCAATGTCAACCATATAAAGACGCACACCTACTCGCACGTGTTCATGGTGGGATTTGTAAAAGAGCTATATTTATTCCCCAACAGGAAGTACCATAAATAATCCGCAAGACCTCCTTACTTGCCAACTCGTCAACTAAAAATCCGTCAACTAAAAAATGAATATGAAAATCAAAATATACCGCTTCTGTTTATTACTCTTCCTACTTCCTCTTCTTAGCGGATGTATTCGTGAAGAGGAATTCAGCAATACCCCTCAAGGTAATTTTGAAGCATTGTGGCAGATTATTGATGAACAATATTGTTTCCTTGATTATAAACAGATAGACTGGGATGCCATCCACGATAAATACAAGCCGCTTATCACTTCAAACATGAGTAATGACGGTCTATTCCAGGTATTGGGAAATATGCTCGCCGAGTTAAAAGACGGTCACGTCAACCTGTACAATTCATCTAACATGGCACGTTACTGGGACTGGTATCTGGATTATCCTCGCAACTTCAACGAAAGCATCATTGAGAAATACCTCGGACGTGACTATCGTATTGCGGGCGGTGCCAAATATAGGATTCTGGATGATAATATCGGCTATGTGTACTATGGCGACTTTTCCAGTGGTATCGGCGACGGCAATCTGGATGAGATACTCTCCTATCTTGCCGTTTGCAACGGAATCATTATCGACGTACGCAACAATGGAGGAGGTAATCTGACATACGCTACCCGTTTTGCCGCCCGTTTCACTAATGAGAAGGTATTGACAGGTTATATTCAGCACAAGACCGGTCCGGGACACAACGACTTCTCCGAACCCTCCCCGATTTACCAAGAACCCTCCAACAGTATTCGTTGGCAAAAGAAGGTCGCCCTCCTGACCAACCGCCATTCTTACAGTGCCACCAATGACTTTGTAAACTCCATGCGCTACTTCCCCAACGTAACCCTAATCGGTGACAAGACCGGTGGCGGTTCGGGACTCCCCTTTTCTTCGGAGTTACCAAACGGATGGGGGGTACGTTTCTCTGCCAGCCCACATTTAGATGCAGCCAAACAACAGATTGAATTCGGCATTGATCCCCAAATAAAGGTAGACATGACTAAGGAAGATGAGGCAAAAGACTTGGATACCATCATTGAGGAGGCAAGAAAACTACTGAAAGTTACTCCTTAAATGACTTTCTCCGCCAAACTGTTTGTCAGAATGAAAAATCTTTCTATCTTTGCCCTCGCTTTAGAGAAAAGCCACGCGGGTGTGGCGTAATTGGCAGCCGCGCCAGACTTAGGATCTGGTGCCGAGAGGCGTGTAGGTTC
>JAEXAJ010000178.1 GCA_023458215.1 Bacteroidota bacterium | reverse complement strand
TGCCTTTAATAGTTTATAGATTCACATAGATTATTTTATAGAACATGCCAATACCTGACGGCACAAAAATAGGGGTTTCCACCGAAACCCCTTCTTTATATTTTGATAGTTTTCTTATTGCTTTTGTTGTTTCCATAAAAGCTTGCAATGATTCAAATGTCATGTTTCCGTAGGCCGTCCCTACTTTTCTTTGCATAAGCCTCTCCTCTGGGAACAAGATACTTAAATTTCACCGTATCGTCTTTTACTTCTACATGGAAGATAAAAAATGCCCGAATCACTTCTCTCACAGAATCAAGCAGCTTTCCCGACAACTTACGAACAGCCTTTTCGAAGTCTTTAGAATATTCAACTTTCATAATCCTAACCAATCCTCAAAGGATTTCGTTTCTTCTTCGTTAAGCATATCTTTTCCTTCGGGACGTTTCTCACATAAATAAGCATACAAATGCGAATCGTCTGCACTATCTGCATAGTCCACTAACATTTTCTCAATAAAAGCTTTCAGATTAGTTCCGGAAGCCGCAGCTCTTACTGATAAAGTCCTGAACGTTTGTTCCGGTATATCAATGACCTTTCTTCTTTTTGCATTTGATAATGATGTATCCATAAGTCTTATTTTTAGCAAATATATATCATATATATGAGATATACAATAATGCACCTGAAAGTTTACGTTTAAACAATGTCCATTTTGATTCTTTACATTTTCATATAAACCATTATTAGTTTTGATGTAAAAGACCGTTTGTTTTCCGTAAAAACATTATATGTTTAAGACCAGAAAAAGCATCAAACTGAATAATTCTTCATATCCACTTCGGACTTGACCCGCACCTGAGGCACACTTGCTCCATACATTCTCCGTCCAGAGGTACTTCCGACCGAAGAAATCCCGGACTTGGTACGGAGCAAGTGCGCCTCAGATACGGGTCAATCAGTTCCTAATCTCCGATTTCGATTGCATATATTCTCCGATTTATGCATAAAACATAGCATTCATAGTATAAAAAGTACAAAATTTCTCTCTTTAATGCATATTCTTTCCAAAATTATCCCTACTTTTGCGCCATTCTTAGAATAATTATACAGAAAAATGAAGAAAAAAGCCAATCGGTTAGACGCCATCAAGATGATTATCTCAAGCAAAGATGTCAGTTCTCAGGAAGAACTGCTGCAAGCTTTAGGTAAGGAAGGCTTTGAGCTGACACAAGCCACTCTTTCCCGCGACTTGAAACAACTGAAAGTTGCCAAGGCGGCAAACATGAATGGGAAATACGTATATGTATTACCCAATAACATCATGTACAAGCGTTCCAATGACCAGAGTGCCAGCGAAATGCTGATGACCAGCGGTTTTGTTTCCCTGCAATTCTCCGGTAACATTGCCGTTATTCGCACACGGCCTGGCTATGCCAGCAGTATGGCCTATGACATTGACAACCGCGAATGTCCCGCTATCTTGGGCACCATCGCCGGTGACGACACCATCATGCTGGTAGTGCACGAAGCCGCTTCGCACAGCGAGGTACGCGAATTCCTGTCACAAATCATCCCTAACATAGAATAAATGAAGAACTAAAAATGAAGAATGAAGAATTGCCATGCGGCATACTTGCATAGCGCAGCAAAATTCTTCATTCTTCATTCTAAAATTATTAATTAAATACGAAATGGATACCAAAAAAGTGGACGTGATGGTGGCTGACGCCTCTCACGAAATTTATGTGGATAAGATTTTGGATACCATCAGAGAAGCGGCCAAAGTACGTGGAACGGGCATCGCAGAACGCACACACGAATATGTGGCGACAAAAATGAAGGAAGGAAAAGCCATCATCGCCTTATGCGGAGACGTGTTTGCAGGTTTCACCTACATCGAAAGCTGGGGAAACAAACAATACGTCGCCACCTCCGGTTTGATTGTACATCCCGACTTTCGCGGCATAGGATTGGCTAAGCGTATCAAAATGGCATCCTTCCGCCTGGCACGCTTGCGATGGCCCAACGCCAAAGTATTCAGCCTCACCAGCGGAGCTGCCGTCATGAAAATGAATACGGAACTGGGATATGTCCCTGTTACCTTCAATGAATTGACAGACGATGAATCCTTCTGGAAAGGTTGCGAAGGTTGCATCAACCATGATATATTAGTAGCCAAGAACCGCAAGTTCTGCATCTGCACCGCAATGCTCTACGACCCGGAACTGCATGAAGATGATAAAATATAACCGTCCGTCATCCTGAGCGTAGTCAAAGGATCTCTTTTCCCTTGTACACACTACAGAGACGAGATTCTTCACTACGTTCAGAATGACAAATACTCAAGAAAAGAAGAAAAATAATACATAGCATTATGGAAGAAAAGAAGAAAAAAGTAGTAGTCGCATTCAGCGGCGGTCTTGATACTTCATTTACGGTAATGTACCTTGCCAAAGAAAAAGGGTACGAAGTGTATGCAGCTTGTGCAAACACCGGTGGCTTCAGTCCTGAACAGCTGAAAACGAACGAAGAAAACGCCTATAAACTGGGCGCAAAAGAATATGTTACTATCGACGTAACTCAGGAATATTACGAAAAGAGTTTGAAATACATGGTGTTCGGCAACGTGTTGCGTAATGGCACCTATCCTATTTCCGTAAGTTCCGAGCGTATCTTCCAGGCACTTGCCATTGCACGTTATGCCAACGAGATTGGAGCAGACGCTATCGCTCATGGTTCTACAGGGGCAGGTAACGACCAGATTCGTTTCGACATGACATTCCTCGTACTGGCTCCGGGTGTAGAAATCATCACACTGACCCGTGACATGGCATTGAGCCGCCAGGAAGAAATCGATTATCTGAACAAACATGGTTTCTCAGCAGACTTCACCAAGCTGAAATATTCCTATAATGTAGGCTTGTGGGGTACTTCCATCTGTGGTGGTGAAATTCTGGATTCAGCACAAGGCTTGCCCGAAACGGCTTACCTGAAACACTGCACTAAAGAAGGTAGTGAACAATTGCGTCTCACTTTTGAGAAAGGTGAGCTGAAAGCAGTAAACGATGAGACATTCGACGATCCCATCAAAGCTATCCAGAAAGTGGAAGAAATTGGTGCCGCTTACGGCATTGGTCGCGATATGCACGTAGGTGATACGATTATCGGCATCAAAGGCCGTGTAGGTTTCGAAGCTGCTGCCCCGATGTTGATTATCGGTGCACATAAATTCCTGGAAAAATATACACTGAGTAAATGGCAACAATACTGGAAAGACCAAGTTGCTAATTGGTACGGTATGTTCCTGCACGAAAGTCAGTACCTGGAACCGGTGATGCGTGACATCGAAGCCATGCTGGAATCTTCGCAACGCAACGTGAATGGTACGGCTATCCTGGAACTCCGCCCGTTAGGTTTCTCAACCGTAGGTGTGGAGAGTAAGGACGATTTGGTAAAGACTAAGTTCGGCGAATACGGCGAAATGCAGAAAGGCTGGACGGCAGAAGATGCAAAAGGTTTTATCAAAGTGACTTCTACCCCGCTGAGAGTGTACTATAACAATCATAAGGACGAAGAGATTTAAATCTTATGAGTGAGAAACAGAAGCTCACACGACCACGTAGTGGCCGGATGCTTTCCGGTGTATGTGCCGGATTAGCCAATTTCTTCGGACTTGATGTGTCCTTAGTGCGGGTCGTGTACGTTATGGCTACGATATTTACTGCCTTTGCAGGTGTAGTCATCTATTTTATAATGCTAATTATTATACCAGAAGAACCCAATAGATATTATAAAAATGATTAAAGTAGGAATCATCGGCGGAGCAGGATATACGGCAGGTGAATTGATACGCTTGCTGATTAACCATCCGGAAGCGGAAATCGTATTCATCAACAGCTCTAGTAACGCCGGAAACAAAATTACCGACGTACACGAAGGATTGTACGGCGAAACGGATCTTGTCTTCACCGACGAGTTACCTTTGAATGAAATTGATGTATTATTCTTCTGCACCGCCCACGGCGATACGAAGAAGTTCATGGAAAGCCATAACCTCCCTGAGGAACTGAAAGTAATCGACCTTTCTATGGATTATCGTATTGCTTCTCCGGAGCATGAATTCATCTACGGCCTGCCGGAACTGAACCGCCGCGCCACCTGCAAAGCGAAATATGTAGCCAATCCCGGCTGCTTTGCCACTTGCATCCAACTGGGATTGTTGCCTCTCGCCAAGCACCTGATGCTGAACGACAACATCATGGTAAACGCCATCACCGGCTCTACCGGAGCTGGTGTGAAACCGGGGTCAACCAGTCACTTCAGCTGGCGAAATAATAACCTGAGTGTTTATAAAGCATTCGATCACCAGCATGTTCCCGAAATCAAGCAATCCCTGAAGCAATTACAGAACAGCTTTGATGCGGATATCGACTTTATCCCCTACCGTGGCGATTTCCCGCGTGGTATTTTTGCTACCATCGTAGTAAAAACCAAAGTAGCACTGGATGAAATCACCCGTATGTACGAAGAATACTATGCAAAAGACTCTTTCGTACACATTGTAGAGAAGAACATCGACCTGAAGCAAGTGGTAAACACCAACAAGTGTCTGCTGCATCTGGAAAAACATGGTGATAAGTTACTTATCATTTCCTGCATCGACAACTTGCTGAAAGGTGCCAGTGGACAGGCAGTACATAACATGAACTTGATGTTCAATTTAGAAGAAACCGTCGGCTTGCGATTGAAGCCCAGTGCCTTCTAAGTAATTCGTATTTCGTAATTTATAATTAAAGAAATGAATTTATTCGACGTATATCCTCTTTTTGACATCAATATTGTCAAAGGAAAAGGCTGCCACGTATGGGACGAAAAGGGTACTGAATACCTCGATCTCTACGGCGGTCATGCCGTTATCTCCATTGGTCATGCGCATCCGCACTACGTGGAGATGATAAGCAAGCAAGTTGCCACGTTGGGATTTTATTCCAACTCTGTCATCAACAAGTTACAGGAACAGGTTGCTGAACGCTTAGGAAAAGTTTGTGGTTATGATGATTACTCCTTATTCCTGATTAATAGCGGTGCAGAAGCCAACGAGAATGCCTTGAAACTCGCTTCGTTCTACAATGGACGTACGCGTGTTGTTTCCTTCAACAAAGCATTTCACGGACGCACTTCACTGGCTGTAGAAGTAACCAATAACCCGAAAATCATTGCTCCTATCAACGATTGCGGACACGTAACGTATCTGCCTTTGAACGATATAGAAGCCATGAAAGCTGAACTGGCTAAAGGGGATGTTTGTGCAGTAATCATCGAAGGTATTCAAGGTGTGGGTGGTATTCAATTGCCGACGGATGAATTTATGCATGCCCTGCGTGAAGCTTGTACGGCACACAACACGGTGCTGATTCTCGATGAAATCCAAAGCGGTTACGGACGTAGCGGCAAGTTCTTCGCTCACCAGCATAACGGCATCAAAGCCGACATCATCACCGTAGCCAAAGGCATCGGCAACGGTTTCCCAATGGCAGGCGTACTTATCAGCCCGATGTTTACCCCCGTTTACGGACAGCTTGGCACTACTTTCGGTGGCAACCACCTGGCATGTAGCGCAGCGCTCGCCGTGCTGGATGTGATAGAACAAGAGAACCTGATAGAAAATACCGCCAAAGTAGGTAACTACCTGATGACGGAACTGAAAAAGTTCCCGCAAATCAAGGAAGTTCGCGGACGCGGCCTGATGATTGGCCTTGAATTTGAAGAGCCGATCAAGGAATTACGTTTGAAACTATTGAAAGAGCAGCATGTATTTACCGGTGTGAGCGGACCCCATGTCATCCGTCTGTTGCCGCCTCTCTGCCTCAGCATGGAGGAAGCCGACATGTTCCTCGAGCGCTTCCGCAAAACTTTATAGCGCATACCACATAAGAATTTGTCTTTACAAAAAGACATAGCAATAATCTAATCAGCAAAGCCCTGCCAAGACAAAAGTCTTGGCGGGGCTTTTTCCATATTCGCCCCACCGACGATGACGACGAAACGGAGGCAACCTCCACCCAACTGCACATCACCACGCGCGGCAGCTCCGCAAACGACACCTTATCTTACCCCATCACGCTCTACGCTTTCAACGCCGCCTCCAAACTGCAAGCATCGGCCACTCTGAACAGCTCCACCGACAACAGCGTACTGGCACTGCCCAACGGCAGCTACCGCCTCGTAGCCCTGGCCGGAACAAGCCGGGAAGCGAAAAAGGTCGTGACCGTAGCGTGCACCAAGCAGTCGGACGGCTCGTGGACAGCACCCGCCTTTTGCACCCTGCCGGGAAGCGACAACACACTGACGCTCTCCATTGCGCTGACAACCAGCAGCAGCATCACAAAGACTTATGGCTACACTTACAATGGGATGTTGAAAGCCGACATCCCCTACTCGCTGGTTGGAAACTACGAGAACAGATTCAACGTGGACGGGAATATCACCACTGGAGAATGGGGCACAGCAGAGAATATCAGCTTCAACTTCGGGGAGAACACGGGCGGAAGCGGCTCGGGAAGTGAAGGCGGTGGCAGCGGCCGCCGCCGACGCCCAAACCCACCTGGCCGAGTACTACCTCGAAACCTCGGAATACATCAAAATCGCCACCGTCGCCCAAGAGTCCGGCTTCGGCACCGTGCGCCACTTCTACCGCCTCTTCCAGAAGGAATACAACATGTCGCCCGCCGATTATCGCAACGCAGTGAAGGGAATGGATGAAAAAGAAGAAAGCAAATAAGCCGATAGACGAAAAAAATATCTACCTTTGCCCATCGTCAACCCTTTTAATAACAGAATGATATGAAAACAGCAATCATCGGAGCCGGAAACATGGGCGGCTCCATCGCCCGCGGACTGGCAAAGGGAAGCATCATTCCCGCCAGCGATATCATCGTTTCTAACCCCTCGCAAGGCAAACTGGACAAGCTGAAAGCCGAGTTCCCCGCCTTGCAGACCACTCACGACAATCAGGAAGCTGTCACCGGCGCCGAATTCATCATACTCGCCGTGAAGCCCTGGCTCATCAAGCCCGTGCTGCGCGAGCTGAAGCTGAAAAGCAAACAAATACTTATCTCCGTTGCCGCCGGCATCTCTTTCGAAGAACTGGCACAGAACGTGGCCGACAAGGAAATGACCATGTTCCGCATCATCCCCAACACCGCCGTCAGCGAAATGGAGAGCATGACGCTCATCGCCAGCCGCAACGCCACCCCGGAGCAGGAACAACTGATGCTGGACATCTTCAACCAGATGGGCCTTGCCTTGCTCATCCCCGAAGAAAAATTCGCCGCCGCCACTTCCATGACTTCCTGCGGCATCGCATACGTACTGAAGTACATCCAGGCAGCCATGCAAGCCGGCATCGAAATGGGCATCTACCCCCAGGACGGCATGCGCATGGTGGCGCAAACCGTGAAAGGAGCAGCCGAACTGATACTGAACAACGACACGCACCCCAGCGTAGAAATTGATAAAGTATGCACCCCCGGCGGCATCACCATCCGGGGCATCAACGAGCTGGAACATGGAGGCTACACCTCAGCCATCATCAACGCCCTGAAGAAAAGCGTGTGACGATGTGCTGATGTGACTAATGCGCCGATAGTCCGCAGACTACGCTCAGAATGACAGATAGTATCAATTATACAGCAACCATTATCATTTATAATGCCACAATATTAATTCATTAAATAAACAACCACATGGACGAACAAATTAAGCAAATTGCCGAACGCCTCCGTGGCCTTCGTGATGTACTGGAACTGACAGCCGAAGACATTGCACGCGAATGTGATATTTCTGCCGAAGAATACCGTCTCGCAGAATCGGGAGAGTTTGATATTTCCGTCAGCATGCTGCAAAAGATTGCGCGCAGATACGGAGTTTCGTTGGATGCACTGATGTTCGGCGAAGAACCGAAGATGAGCTCCTATTTCCTAACCCGTGCCGGAAAAGGAACCAGTATTGAACGTACTAAAGCCTACAAATACCAATCGCTTGCCGCAGGCTTCATGAATCGTAGCGCCGATCCGTTCATCGTGACCGTAGAACCGAAACCGGATAGCGAACCGATACACTACAACAGCCACGCCGGACAAGAATTCAGCCTCGTACTGGAAGGGCGCATGATGGTCAACATCGACGGCAAAGAACTTATACTAAACGAAGGGGACAGCCTTTACTTCAACTCCAAGCTGCCACATGGCATGAAAGCGCTGGATGGAAAGACGGTACGATTCCTGGCAATAATAATGTAATTATGGTAGAAAGATTTTTATCGCAAACCTCTTTCACTTCACAAGAGGACTTTATCAAGAATTTTAAAATAAACATACCGGAAAACTTCAACTTCGGCTACGACGTAGTAGATGCCTGGGCTGCCGAACAACCAGACAAACCAGCATTGTTATGGACTAATGATAAGGGTGAACACCACCAGTTTACGTTTGCCGACATGAAACGCTATACGGACATGACAGCTTCGTATTTCCAAAGCCTCGGCATCGGTCATGGTGACATGGTAATGTTGATATTGAAACGTCGTTTTGAATTCTGGTTCAGCATTATAGCTTTGCATAAACTCGGTGCTGTCGTTATTCCTGCCACTCACTTGCTGACCAAAAAAGATATTGTATATCGCTGCAATGCTGCGGATATCAAAATGATTGTTTGTGCTGGCGAATCGGTTATCACGGAACATATCACAGCTGCCATGCCAGATTCACCCAGCGTGAAGAAACTCGTCAGCGTAGGACCTGAAGTAGCTGAAGGATTCGATGATTTCCACAAAGGCATCGAGAATGCTGCACCTTTTGTGAAACCGGAACATCCGAATACGAATGAAGACATTTCGTTGATGTACTTCACCAGCGGAACCACAGGTGAGCCGAAAATGGTTGCCCATGACTTCACTTATCCACTGGGACACATTGTCACCGGTAGTTTCTGGCACAATCTGACGGAAAATAGCCTGCACCTTACCATTGCCGATACCGGCTGGGGAAAGGCTGTATGGGGCAAACTTTACGGACAATGGATTGCCGGAGCAAATATATTCGTATATGATCACGAAAAGTTTACTCCTGCCGCCATTCTGGAGAAGATACAAGATTATCATGTAACCTCTCTTTGTGCCCCTCCCACCATCTTCCGTTTCCTCATTCACGAAGACCTGACGAAGTACAACCTCTCGTCCCTGCAATATTGTACAATTGCCGGTGAAGCACTGAACCCTGCTGTATTCGAAACCTTCAAGAAACTGACAGGTATCAAACTGATGGAAGGATTCGGACAAACAGAAACCACCCTGACCATCGCCACTATGCCTTGGATGGAACCGAAACCGGGTAGCATGGGATTGCCCAATCCACAATATGATGTAGACCTGATAGACAACGACGGTCGTTCTGTGGAAGCCGGCGAACAGGGACAAATCGTAATTCGTACGGATAAAGGCAAGCCGTTGGGATTGTTTAAAGAGTACTACCGTGATCCGGAACGTACACACGAAGCTTGGAATAATGGTATCTACTATACGGGAGACGTTGCCTGGAAAGATGAAGACGGTTATCTTTGGTTTGTAGGCCGTGCAGACGATGTGATCAAGAGCTCCGGTTATCGTATCGGCCCATTCGAAGTGGAAAGTGCCTTGATGACGCATCCCGCTGTAATAGAATGTGCCATCACAGGCGTACCCGATGAAATCCGCGGTCAGGTAGTGAAAGCTACCATCGTACTGGCTAAAGAATATAAAGGGAAAGAGGGTGAAGAGCTTATCAAGGAATTGCAAAATCATGTAAAAAAAGTGACGGCTCCTTACAAGTACCCACGTGTGATTGAATTTGTAGACGAACTACCGAAAACCATCAGTGGAAAGATCCGTCGTGTGGAAATCCGGAAGAACGATACAAAATAAAGGAAAAAATAGAAGGAATAGGCTACTTCTAAATCGTTTGCACCTTTTATGTTACTTTTTGATCAATTTGAGTTATTCTGTTTCCCGCAAACCGCTTACATTTGCGACCGGAAAGTACAACTAAAAGATTTAAAGCACATGATTACAAGTAGAAAGATTTCTCAGATTAACGTTTTCGCAGGTAGCCCCTGGGAAGTGGAAAGTGTGAAGCAATTGCTAAAGTCAGCTTACATCACCGCTTCAACAGAGGACAAAGGTAATGGCATTCACGTGTCTGTACCT
>JAEXAJ010000177.1 GCA_023458215.1 Bacteroidota bacterium | reverse complement strand
TTCAGGAACTTCTTGATGAGCGTGGACGTGAGTTCCTTGATGAGAACTGGCGTAGGAACGACATGATACGTTTCGGTACATTCGAAAGCGAGTTCTTCCCACATTATAAAGGATTCCCAACTGCCAATTTCGATAAGACACACCGTATATTCCCACTTCATAAGGATATTCTGAATACGAATCCTAATTGGAAACAAAATCCCGGTTATTAATTGAAATCATTATAGTAAAATAAACTATTGTTTTTTTAGAGTTTCTAAATCCCAAAGCCCCGCATTGCAACCGATACCCTCAAATTAGTTGGTTGCGGTGCCCGGCTTTTTCATTTAAAATACTTCTACCCATGAAAAGCAAACTCCTCACACTATCCGTCCTGCTATTGTTCTCAGTAAACACCTTTGCCTCGAATAACGGACTTACCAGTTACGTCGACCCACGCATCGGCTCCGAAGGGTTGGGACGCGTCTTTATCGGTCCTTCCTGCCCGTTCGGCATGGTGAAGCCTTCGCCGGACTGCACCGCCAGTTCCAATAGCGGCTGGTTGCCGATGCCCAAGCAGGTAGATGGCTTCTCACAGGTACACGTCAGTGGTACAGGTGGCGGCCCTAAGTACGGCAATATCTTGGTGATGCCTTTCTCCGAAGGGATGGACCGCATACAGCACATTGATTATCGCAAGGATGAAACCATCCGGTTGGGGTATTACTCCACCCGCTTCCAAACTTCGGATATTCAGACGGAGATAACAACCGCCCCCCGGGCCTCCTTCTACCGCTTTACCTATCCTGAAGATTCACTGAAGTCACTGGCTATCGACGCAGGCTTCTTCTTGGGCGAAAGCCCTGTACCCGATGCCCGCGAAGCGCAGCAGTTTGTAGGTTCCGAAGTGCAGATTGTTTCCGACCGCGAAGTCATGGGTTACACCCGTATTCGTGGCGGATGGAACAACGGACGTGCCTACACGGTGTATTTCTATGCCGAGACAGACAAGCCTTTCGTGCGTACAGCTACCTGGAAAGGCGACAAGATAAGCGACGCAAAATATCAGTCCGACTCACAGCAGAAGACGGGTGCACTGCTTCAATTCCATTCTTCGGAGGAGGTAGTGCAACTGAAAGTAGGCATCTCTTTCCTCAGTTCGCTGAAAGCACGCGAAAATGCACACACCGATATTCCGCACTGGTCGTTCGAAACCGTGCACCAGCAACTATTGAATCAATGGGAAGCCTTGTTCAGCAAGATCGAAATCTCCCCCCGCACCCCCGAAGCGCAGAAACGGATGTTCTACACCGCCCTTTATCACACGATGATAATGCCCGTAGACCGTACCGGCGAGAATCCCCTTTGGGCCGATGCCGAACCTTATTACGATGACTTCTACGCCATCTGGGATACGTACCGCACTTCCTCTCCTCTGATTACCCTGATAGACCCGGCACGTGAAACGGACATCGTGCGCAGCCTTATCAACATCTATAAGCGTGACGGCTACATGCCCGATGCCCGCAGCGGCAATAGTAACGGACGTACCCAAGGCGGCTCCAATGCCGAAATCGTGATAGCCGACGCCTTCGTCAAAGGGTTGAAAGGAATAGACTACGAACTCGGCCTGCAAGCCATGCTAAAAGATGCCACCGTAGATCCCGGCGACCGCCATGAGGCGGAGGGACGAGGCGGACTCACCCCGTATTTACAGCTCGGTTATATTCCCTACGGCATTCCACGTGCCGGAAACCGCACCGTAGAGTATTCCTTCTGCGATTATGCCATCGCCACCGTAGCCCGAGGACTGGGTAAGGAGGAGTTATACCGCCGGTACCTCAAGCAGTCGGGCAATTGGAAGAACCTGTGGCGCAGTGATTACGAACATGCGGGCGTCCGTGGGTTCATCCTGCCTCGCGACGAGCAGGGCAATTGGCTGGATGAGATCGTCTTTGGTGAATCACGGTTACAAAAGCCCACTTTCCGTTACACGCCCGTCACTTTCGAAGGCCCGTGGTACACTCCCTGGTGGAGCATGTTCTTCTACGAAGCCTCTTCGTGGGAATATTCGCTCAGCATTCCGCACGACGTGCCGGGATTGATAGAGCAATGCGGCGGTACTGCAAAGTTTGAAGACCGGCTCGATATATTCTTCGACCGTGGCTTCTTTAATGTCAACAACGAGCCGTCGTTCCTCTCTCCCTGCCTGTACCACTGGATCGGAAAGCCGCACCGTAGCAGCGACCGCGTCCTCGAAATCATCGGCAAGAACTACAGCGACGGCGCCGCAGGTCTGCCGGGCAACGACGACTCCGGCGCCATGTCTTCGTGGCTTGCTTTCCACATGATGGGGTTGTATCCCAACGCCGGGCACGACTATTATCTGATTCATACGCCCCTGCTCGAAGAAACCACCTTCCGACTGGAAGATGGAAAGACATTCAGAATATCCACCCGGGGACTTTCGGAGAAGAACAAGTATATCCAATCCGTTACCTTGAACGGGAAGGATTATCCTTACTCCGCCATTCGCCATGCCGACGTCACAGGTGGCGGCGAACTCATATTAAAGATGGGACGCAAGCCCGGCGAATGGGGCAAGCAACTATTGTCTAACCAAGAAAACAACCAATGATGAAAAAGCAGATTATACTTTCTCTCCTATTGTGCCTCTCTTGTGCCGGAAGCCTCCCGGCACAAGGCATTGTTACAGATACACTCCTGTTTGTATATAGCCTGCACGGGCAGACACGGAAGTATCAGACTATATTCAGCGAGAAGCAAGATACGCTCTATATGCACTGGGGCATAGAGCGCAATCTGAAGTGGCAAGCGGGCAGCTATGCCATGAGCCGCAAATCGGTGGAACAAGCCATCCGCCTCAGCTTCCTTCAGCCCGAAGACGGTAACCATATCTGTCTGCCTGCCGAGGAAACCGTAGCCCTGCTTTCACTCTCGGCATACCGGCAACTGAAGGAACAAGACACGTTTGTCTACAACCAGACTACATATTCGGTAGTGGATAAAAAAGAGAAAGCCCTGGACCGGCCGCTGATTCATGTAAAGGATGCAGTAGAGGGTTGTGAAATGTGGATATTGGACAATCCAAGCTTCCCGCTGGTGTGGAGGGTACGCAATAATCCGGTAGGGATTAACTGGGCGGTAGAACGATAAATACTTATGACAGGTTGAAATAAGACCTCATCTTATCTCCTTATCCGGGTGAATTATGCTACCTTTGTAACTGAGACAGGAATCATGGCGGATGATTGCATGAATCATCGGCCATGATTGGTACAATCATCCGCCATGATTCCTATCTGACCTTATGCATCAATATTACTCACTCATAAACAGAACCTATATGGCATTCTTTAAGAAGGTAAAACAGAATAAAGACAATAAGTGGCATCCAACGGCCATAACCAAAGGACGTCCTTACACCACGGACGATGTAGCACAACAACTGTCGGTAATGTCTACCGTAACGCCGGGAGACACGTATGCTGTGCTTATGAATTTAGGACCTGTGCTTGCTGAAATGATGGAAGCCGGACGCTCCGTGCGTCTGAAAGGCGTAGGTACATTCTATTACACCTGCCGATCGGAAGGTAAGGGGGTAGATACTCCCGAAGAGGTGAGCGCCCAACAAATCACCGGTGTACAGGTACGCTTCATCCCCGAATACAGCCGGAACCAGCAGGGAAAGGTGACAGACAGGACGCTGATCAGCCCGTACATCTCTTGGGTCGATGTAGACGAGGCGGTCAATCCGCTTTAATCTGCTTCTCAAAGAATGCCTCCACGGCATTCCACGGATAGTAAGGGCTGGTAGCACTCTTGACGGGTAAGGTCACTTCTTCCTCATTCAAAAGGAACTTCACAATGACCTCTTTCGCCCGGTTGCGGTAGAAGATGATCTGCAAGTTGGCTCCCATCGGAGAGATGCGATAATCCTGCCAGGCCTGGTGAAACTTCTCCATATCCGTCTCCTGATTACTGCATCCCTCTATCTGCATCAAGGCCAGCAGGCGGATGAGATGTGTGTCGTGACCAAAGCGAAGATCAGCGGCAGGGGAACCGTTTTGTATTGCCGCCTCGGCACTTTCAACGATATTACGTAGCAGAGGGGCGGCGCAACGGGGCATCAGTCCCCCATTAAGCGGAGCGGCAGCATTGCAGACGTACATGCGGGCATTCACCGTTTTCCAAATGCCGAGGAGTTCTTCGTACTCGAAAAGGTCGTAGAAAGAAAGATCGAGTTCTACATTCTGCATATCGGCGGCAATCCAATAGAGGCTGCGCATCAGGGCATCTTGGTCTTCGATGACGCCGGGATTCACAAACAACGAAGCCATCAAGCGGGCGGGACGAACGTTCTTTGCCTCGAAATCACGGAAGCCTTTCCGCCAAGGAGCTTTTTCCGAAGAGAATGCTTCGCCTTCGGGAGAAGTATAAGCGATGTAATCCATATATTTATCATAGGCACGACGCTCTACATGCAGCTTCGGGTTGAGTTCTTTCAAGCCTTCGGTGAAGTAGCTCATACTCATGGCACAACGCAATGAAGTGGACGAACGGGCATCAACAAAAGCATCTTCCCGAAATACTTGGGGGAAATTGTGGTACATTCGTCCGGCTATCTCGCGGTGCTGACGCTCACCCAAGGGGGTGATATTTCCGCTACAACCGCGGGCATCTTCCCATACACGGTGCAGACGAGCACGAACATCCATGCCCAAAGGAGTAAGTCCGGAGCAATGGTAGAGCGAGTCGAAAACATCTACTACCTCCGTGTAGCGTTCATCCGCCGTCATCCAGCGGGAACCATGACGGCCGTAATGACTGATATAAAAAGGTTCGTAACCTGCCGGGACGGGAGTTGACACCGAAGACGGAGCGGGATAGGCATAGTAGATGCTGCCCAACTGTTGCAGAGTAGGTTTAGTCTGCGGATAGACGGAAAGGGTACACAGCAGATAGAGTATAAGGAATATGCTTGTTCTCATCAGGATTGATAATTTAGTTATATATGGCGAAAAAACTTAGTAAACACAAGTCTGAAAAACTTCGGTAGTATCTCATTTCTCCTCCTCCCGGGAGGAGAAGAATTGAGTTACTCCTTTATTCAATTAAATTCATCAAATTCACCTCAGTTATTCATCTTCAAGTTACTCACATTCTTTTGTTTAATCCCTTCCGCTGCCCGGTCGGGACGGATATCTCCCCATGTCACCACGCAATCATCTATCCGGATATCCGAAGCTGTATCAATATAGAAGCCATACGTCTGATCGTAGATAAATCCTTCGCCGGTACACGGACGCTTGTCGTAAACGCCTCCTTTATAGGCTGTACGTTTCCGCAACAGCAAGTCCACATCTTCGAAGTAGATATGATTGACCTTATCCGGCGTATCACCTCCCACGAAAACACCGTTCTCGCTGGTACATTTGATATTGGTGAAATAGATACGGCTCACCTCGCCGCAACGTCCCTCGGTGGCCCCTTTCGGGAAACGCCAGCCGGCATCCTTATGATTGCCCACGGCACGGGGGTAGGACGTTACGTAGATCGGTTCCGCTTTGCCCCACCATACGTCGGAGAAGAACATACAGTCTACTATCATATTAGAGAAAACCACGTTAGTCACCGTACCTTCATCACGGTTCTGTATACCGATGCCCCGGTTGCTGTTCTTGATAATGCAGTTGTTGAACAGCACGCGATCAATCTTATCCATATTCTCCGAGCCTATCTTGATGGCGCAAGAACGGGAAACCATGGTGCAGTTGGTTACCACAATATCCTCGCAAGGGCCATACTCTTCAAACTCGCGGCGGTTCTTCAGGCAGATGCAGTCGTCGCCCGACTCTATATGGCAGTTGGCTATACGTACGTTGCGGGAGTGATCTACGTCAATACCGTCGCCGTTGCGTATCTTGAGGTTGTTCAGCAGGCTGATGCCGTCGATGGAGGCGTCGTTGCAGCCGATAAGGTGTACCGTCCAGTAGGCACTGTTACGGATCGTAATGTCTCTGATAACTACTTGTTCGACGTTGATAAGCGTCAGCACATGCGGACGGGGGTCGAAGTCGGTGACAGGTTTCAGTTCGTAGGAGTCTTCGAGTTCCTTGCCCATAAAGGCTACCCCGTTTCCGTCGATAGTACCCGTACCGGTGATGGAGACTTGTTTCAGGTCCTTGCCCGATATCCACATCATGCCCTCGCCACGGTTCTCGCGAAAGGCGCTTTGGGTATAGACAGCCTCATCGGGATTGGCAAGAATGCGTGAATTGGGTTCGAGGTGTAGCTCTACATAAGAGGCCAGTTGGAAGGGGCTGCAAAGGAAAGTGCGTCCGGCAGGAATAAGCACAGTGCCCCCACCCGATTTGGAACACAGGTCGATGGCATTCTGCAAGGCAGCGGCGTCATCGGTCTTCCCGTCGCCTACGGCACCGTAGTCGAGGATGTTATAAGTACTTTCCCCGGTCTTGGAGCCGGCACATGCCGCCAATAGGCAAAAAGCGCACAAGGCGGATAATATGGTTTTTATTTTCATACTAATATAGTTATACTGGTTAGAATTTGTATGGCAAACTTCTCTTTATTCGTTCATCACATCCGGAGTACAATCTTCGTGCTGCGTTCCCCATGCCTCATTAGGCTCCTGCCCCATCACGAACTCCATCGTCCCACCATTCATTATATCCTGATGCGAGATGTAGTTGCGTGTATAGTCCTTCCCGTTCAACCTGACCGACTGAACATAGATATTCTTGTCCGACGCCTTCTCCGCCTTCACCGTAAAGGTCTTCCCGTTCTCCAAATTCAATGTAAGGCTGCGGAACGAAGGGCTTGCAAGCTGATAATAAGGTGTTCCCGGACAAACAGGATAGAATCCCATAGCGGCGAACATATACCACGCCGACATCTGCCCCGCATCGTCATTGCCCGACAGCCCGCCGGGTTCATTCAGGTATTCAGTCTCCATGATATGCCTCACAGCCCGTTGTGTCTTCCACGGCTGACCTGCATAATTGAACAGGAAAGCAACCTGATGGCAAGGCTCGTTCCCATGCCAATAACGTTGCCGGCTGAACATGGAGTCGAGCTTGGCTATAAAAGGTTCCTTACCGCCCATACACTCCATCAGCCCGTAAGGATCTTGCGGCACATACCACGTGTAATGGCACGGCGCACCCTCGGTAATAAACCGCGCGAAGCCGAACGCATTCTCCTCTTCCAAAAACCTTCCATCGGCATGACGGCCTTGTGCATACCCCGTGCGGGGGTCGATTATATTGCGGTAATTAACGGCGCGTTGCATCAACTGTTGATAATCGGCTGTCTTGCCCAAAGCCTTCGCCACTTGTGCCAGAACGAAATCATCGTATGCATATTCCAGTGTACGTGAAACCTGCTCACGGGTATGGAATGCATCGGGCACGGAATCTTCCAGCGGAATATACCCATACTTCAGGTAAGAGAGCAACGCACGCCGCCCCATGCCGTTCCGGTATTCGTTAAAGTCGGCGGGAGTCTCGAAGGCATTCTTGCGCATGCCTTCGTAAGCCTTTTCGATATCGAAGTTACGGATGCCTTTGCAATAGGCGTCGCCGATGGCGGACACACAATGATCGCCTATCATGGCAGCCGTATAACTATTCCAACAAGGAAAGATGGGCATCCAGCCTCCTTGCTCGTACTTCAGAACTAAAGACTGCATCATATCCCCGCCTTTAGTCGGGAAAAGCAGGTTGACAAGCGGGTGCAGGGCACGGTACGTATCCCACATGCTGTAATCATCGTAATAGGTCTTCCCCTCGGGCAACCGGCGGATAGGCGTTCCTGTAGCAAACGACGGATAACGCCCGTCTACATCATTCACCGTGCGGGGCAGGAAGGAGGCACGGTAAAAGGCACTATAAAACTTCTCCTTATCGGCACGGTTATCCGTCTCAACCTCGATAGCGGCCAGATGCTTTTCCCATATCGCGCTCAACTCCCGGCGTGTACGGTCAAAGTCCCAATGGGGGATTTCCGCTTCCAGGTTATGCAAAGCTCCATCACGGTCGGTAAAGGAGGAAGCCGATTTAACAAGTACTTCTTCTCCCGCTTCTACCCCGAACTCCACGTATGCGCCTATCTGCGGTGCATTACCCACTTGAGCAACACATGGCAACAAGGAATCGCCCTTGAACACACCGAAGCCGGTTATCTTCTTCTGAAGCCTAACCACAAAGTGACCACTATATCCCGCCGGTTCTCCCCAGCCTTGGTAGATGCGGTGAACGGGGTTATAACCGTATATCTCATTCTTCACAGTATCTACCGCAATATATCCCTGCCCCTCGTCGCTGTTCGGATTAATCACCAGATAACCCTTACCCGCCTGCTGATAAGTGAAACGAAAGATAGCGGAACGGGAACGGGCAGTCATCTCCGCCCGAATGCCTTCGTCGGGCAGGGAGACGGCGTAGTAGGTCGGAGTAGCCTCTTCATCGTGATGGGAGAAGCGGGTGGCACGCATCGGAGGTGTGCTTCTGAGCTTCCCGGAGAGGGGCATCAGTGTCATGGAGCCATAGTCTTGCGTACACCCTCCTACAATCCAATGGGAATTGCGGAAACCTTGAAGCAACGTGTCGGCGTAATAATAAGGAGCGACGCACTTCTGCTCGGTGTCCCGGGTTTGGGCAGTCCAGAAGTTCATGCCGTTAGGTTGAAGTACGGCAGGAAGGGTCTGACCATACTCTTCGGTATTCTTGCCGAACATGCCTGCGGTATGGGTACTGCTGGGAGCAGTGCCTACACGGGTGTCGATGTACTGCAACAGCGACTCCCGCTTCTGCGTAGAACAGGAGGAGGCGCACAACAGCCATAAGGCCGTCAGCAGTAAAGGGGCATAGGTGGATGGGGGACGTTTCATCTATATCTTGATATATATTTTTCGTTTATACAAGGGATAGCCACAGGCGCCCATCACTCCGGTGAAAAGGAGTGCGTAGACGGCCGATGCCAAGTAAGGATCGGTTATCAGCGAGTGTATGCCTTCGTAGATAAAAGGCTTGAATCCGGTTGCCCCGATAACGATGGCGGCCACTTCGCTCAGTACGTAGAGGAACAAAGGATTTACACCGAATATCTCGAAGAAGCGGCACCAATGTTTCTTCTCTTTCAGGTCGATGAAGTATATTAGCAGGGCTTGGAGCATGGCGGCCAGTCCGCAGGTGGTCAGCACAAAGGTGGGCGACCAGATGCGTTTGTTCAGCGGCAAGGCTTCGGTCAGCAGGAAACCACACATCATCAACAGGAAGCCGGCAACGAACAGCTTCAAGGTTTTCTGTTCCAAAGCCTCTTTTTGCAGGATGAGCTTGCCGCAACAGAAGCCTATCAGCGTATGAGCTATAGCGGACAAGGTGCTGACGAGGCCTTCGGGGTCTATCGGACTCTTAGAATAGAGATGCCCGGAACCTAACAGCTTTTGGTCAATGACGGACAGCACATTGGTTGCGTCGGGAGCAAAGCCATTGCCGGCAAGGAGCAGCACAGTGTAACCTATCAACATCAGTCCGATGATGCGGATGATGTATTTGTGATGGATGTATAACGCGATAAAGGAGGCAATGCAGTAGCACAGGGCGATACGTGGCAACACGCCCGTAAGCCGGAGGTGAGCCAGCGGGAAGAAGTCGCCCTCGCAGATGAAGTCGAACCAATGGATGGCCCAGCCGATGCAAAGTATGATAAGAGTGCGTTTCAGTATCTTCCTCACTACCGGAGGGGACGGGCGGAATTGGAACTTGCTCAATGCAATGTAGGTAGAGATGCCCATAATGAAGAGGAAGAATGGGAACACAAGGTCGCAAGGCGTCATTCCGTTCCATGCAGAATGACGCAGTGATTCGTAAGAAAGCTTCCCGCCGGAGTTGTTGACCAATATCATGCCTACAACGGTGATGCCACGCAAGACGTCGAGGGACAACAGCCGTTTCTTGACAGGAGGAACGCTCGGGAAAGATTGAGGAGTCTCCATAAGTTGCGAAGGGATTAGTTACTGAATGCTTTACCGAACACTTCTTTGGCTACCGCTATACAATCGCCTTCGGGAGTAGCTCTATATGGAGTTTTATCCAACGTCCAAGGCTCTTCCATGGCATAATAGTCCAGCTTCACTTCGGGCTTGCCGTCCAGTTGGTCTTGCAAGGTCTGCCAGTAGGCTGCCCAACGCTTGTGGTAGAAGTCGCGTAAGATGCCGTTCCATTCCTTATGGGCATAGTCGCGCAAACCGCCATCGTCGGCACAGGTGCGGTTGCCCCAAGTGGTTATCTGTACACGGGCGTTCCATTCGTAGAGGTCTTTTTCTTCGGTAGTGGTACCCAGACTGCGCGCTTGGTCTATCCATCGCCCTACACGAAACTCGCTACGGGTGGCAAGCAACTTATCTTGCAACAAGAGCAGGTCGAGGAACTTCTGCGAATCGGAAGCGAAACGATGCTTGTCGAAACTCTTGAAGTGGGCAATCGTGCGGTTGTAGGTGATGCGTCCTTTATCGGATATGGATTGACGGACAATGTCTACCAAATCGTACTCGAAGTTATTATTGCCCCGGTACTTGTCGGCTACTTCGAGCATCAGTCGGGCGGCAGCCTCGGTAACTGTCGGGTCATAGTAATTCTGCATCTTCGACCAACTGGATGCCTGAAAGTTGTTCAGCGTGGGGCGTCCGCAGAAGATGGACTCGTGAGGGCCCTGCTGGTTATTGCCGAAGGGGCAGTTGTAGATCGTGCTGGCAAGCAAAGTCCAGGCTTGCTCTATCTTCTCGTCTCTTGCACCGTAGCGGGCAAAAAGGTAGTCTTTCAGCCAAGCTTCTTTGGTGAACTTCTCCGGTCGCCAAGGCAGTTCACACATGAGTTCAAACATCATGGGGTTGTTTTCCGTACCCTCCATGGTAAGACCTATACCTTTGAGGTGGGTGGCCAGAGGGTTGTTGCGTGTCATGTAGTAGTTGTCGAGCAACTGATCCATGCGTCCGTGAAGTCCTACATTGCCACCGAAGTTGAGTAGCATGCAGAAGAGCCAGTCGTGTTGCTCATAACCTTTGTCGCGCTTCCAAATGGAAGGGATTCCCCACATGGGGCGGCATTCGCTGAAAAGATCAAGTATAAGCAGATCGCCGTTGGCAAGGTTCTTCATCATCTCCGGACGGGGATTCTCTGTCCAGCCTTGTATCACCCAGGTGGCTTGGGGACTGATCTTCTTCATGGCGCGAAGAATGGCATTACCGGCAGCGTCGAAGTCCACTGAATCGGCATTCTCTAATTCGTGAAAGGGGTCCATGGAGTAGTAATCGGCCTTGCCGAAGAGTCTCTCTTGTTCGCTGTAATACAGGTGGGCTATCTCGGCAAAACGCGGATCGGTAGGTTGCAGGAAGGCAGGACGGGTAAAGCCGTTCCACAGATCGGACTTGGTGAGATTCAATCCCAGTTTCCGGTCAGCGTCGTGGGGCACCATGCCCGAGTAACCGGGGAATACGGGTTTAATGCCATACTCGCGCATGCGTTTCAGTATCTTCTTCTGCAAGGCCTCTTGCTGGGCATACCAAGAGTCGGGATTGGGGCCTCCCCAACCTTCCAGGTTATTCATTGCCCACCAAGCCAGGAAGGCAGGTCCGGCGATGAAGCGGTTGACTTCTTCCTTGCTATATCCCAGCTTTTGCAGCATATTGAACCAGATGCACTCCTGACCTACTGCCGCCAAAGGCAGGTTGATGCCATGCAATGCCATCCAATCTATTTCTTTCTCCCATCGTTCCCAGTCCCAAAAGGCCATCGTATAAGAGTAAGTGCAATAATTGAAATCGTAGCGAAGGGATAAAGCTGTTTCGCGACGTTCTTTCTTGGCAACAGGAGGCAGTGTCTGAGGCAGTTTAGCCTGCATGCCGTTCCAAGAGAGATGAATGCCTGCATAATACTTCAAATACCAATTGATACCGGTAGCTATATTGACGTAGTTGTTTCCTCGAATCACAACCTTGCTGCCTTTTTGGTCGAGCTCAAAGAAGTCGTCGGCCCCCGCCTTGAGTTCTATGATAAACTTTTTCGATGCCCCTTTGTCAATTCTTTCCAGCAGATCGGCGGCAGGATTGGCAAACAAACAGACCGGTAGTACGGCCATAAACAAAGTTAATAGACAAAATTTGATTTTCATGGTATTCATTGTGTTCTGGATGATGTGGCAAAAGTAGGCGATAATTGCTACCCTTAGGGAGAAAATAGGAAAATTTGAGGGGACAATAGTAAATACGACAGGCTAATTCAGAACAGCAAGCTTCATTTCTTTTCCGTTTTCATCATCTTCGAGCTCGGCAAATACCCGAAGAACTCCTTGAAACACTTCGTGAAGTATTTAGGATCGTTGAATCCTACAGCATAAGCCACCTCGGAAACATTGATATCTCCGGCGCTCTCCTGTATCATTCTTTGCGCCACATTCAGCCGGTAGTTCTTCATGAACTGCCCGATGGGCTGGCCGGTCAAGTCCTGCATCTTCTTGTTGACTAAGGTTTTGCTATAGCCCATGTCGCGTACAAAGCACTCCAGGTTATATTCCGAATCGGCATAGTGTTGCGTCATCAAGTTCACCGCATTCGTTATAAACATCTTGTCGCGCGACTCCTCACGCACATGCAACTCCTCGACATTGCTGCTGGCCGAGAACATCTTCTTGTACTTATTCCGCAGATTCAATATATTGCGGATACGCAACCGCAAAACCTCCTCGTCGAAAGGCTTGCAGAGATATTCATCGACCCCGATCTCAAAGCTCCGCTTCTCTTGTACGTCCGACCGCAAGGCAGTGAGCATCAGGAAAGGTATGTGTGAAGTAGCCAGATTCTCCTTGATGCGGCGTGAGAGTTCCATACCGTCCATGACGGGCATCATGAGGTCGCTCACAATCAAGTCGATGGTATGTTTCTGCACCAGTGCCAAGGCCTCTTCGCCATCGCCGGCTTCCAGCAGACGGTAATCATCGGCAAGCAGCGAGCGGATGTAGGCACGCATGTCCTTATTATCTTCCACAATCAAGATGGTTTCGCGCTTCTGCGATTCCTGAGGAGATGGAAGCTCCGGAGAAAGGTCAGCAGCCATCGGCTGCATAATTGCATCCGCCCCTTCGGCTTCCTCCAAAGACCGGCAAGGCAGCAGAGGCATCAGGATGCGGAACGAGGCACCTTGCCCGGGATTATTGCGGGCGTAGATGCGCCCGCCGTGCAAGTCAACAATCCGCTTGCAAAGAAATAGTCCGATGCCCGTGCCGCTCTGCCCGTAGACGGGGTAACGGACACTCTTCTTAGACTGGAAGAAGCGGTCGAATATTTTCTCTACATCTTCCACTACCAGCCCGTGTCCGGTATCGGATACGCTGATATAGAGCAGGTCTTCTCCGTCGTTGCCTTTAATGGAGGCCACAAAGAGATCGATGCGCCCGTCGTCCGGTGTGAACTTGATGGCATTCGATACGAGGTTGACCATCACCTTGCGCATGTAGCTCGTGTCGACCATCAAGCAAGGATTGGAGAGGCGGTAGTAAACGCGAATGTCTATGTTGCGCTCGCGGGCAAAGACACGGAAAGGCAAAAGTAGTTCGGTCAGGAAATCGATCATGTTTTCGGGGTGCTTGTCCAGTGTCACCTGATCGATGTCCAGCTTGCGGAAGTCCATTAACTCGTTGACCAGTGAGAGCAGATAACTGGAATTTCGCTCGGCAATCTGCAACTGGGCTTTCACCGCCTCGTCTTTCGTCTCCTTCAAGGCATGCTCTATAGGACCGTGAATCAACGTTACAGGCGTGCGGAACTCATGGGTAATGTTGGTAAAGAAGGAGATTTTTTCTTCGGTTATCTCCTTGACTTGCTGTGCCATCTCCTCCAGTTGGCGGTTCTGCACAGCCAGTTCACGGGTGCGGAGTGCTACTTCTTTCTCCAACAGGGCTTTCTGCTCACGGTAGCTGCGGGTTTTCCAACGATAGAAGAAATAAACCCCCAAGCAGAGTATAACTATAAGGAGGAGGTAGAACCAAAGAGATTTGTAGAAATGCGGAGTCACCTCTACTTCCAGCTCCGCCGTATGCTCCGACCATCGGCCTAATTCATCAGTGGCGCGCACTTGCAGGGTGTAGCGCCCCGATGGAATAAAAGTGTAGCGTGCCATGCAATCGCCCGGTTGGGTTTCGTTCCATTCTTCTTCATAACCTTTCAGCCGGTAGGCAAAACGGATACGGTTACTGTTGCCATAGTGCTGGGTGGTAAAACCGATTGCAATACGGCTCTCCTTCTCGTGCAGGCGAATATGCGAAGCCAAAGAAATATTCTTTTCGAGGTAAGAACCACCGGAAGGGTAAACCAGGTTGCCGCCAATGGACAATGAGGAAAACCGCACATGGACATCCGGCAAAGACTGATTTTCATCATTAGCGTGAATAAGCAGTAAACCGTCTACAGTAGCCAGGTAAATGAAGTTATGTTTTGCCGAATAGTGAATACCATTCAGGTAGAACTGGGTAGTGGGCAAACCATCAGACTGGGTATAGTTACTGAATGTCATGGTTTGAAGGTCGAGCCGTGAAACACCGTCGTTGGTGGTAATCCAAAGGTTGCCTTCTCCGTCTTCGGTCATGCCGGTAATCGCATTATTGGGCAAGCCGTGACGGGTGGTGTAGTTCTTGAAAACAAAATGATTGTTCTTGTCGCTCTCCAACCGATATAGTCCGCTACCGTTGCCACCCAACCAAATGCCTCCGTTCTTGTCTTCGAAGATGCTAATGATCTTTTCCAGTTGTGTAGATTGGGGATTATCGAGCTTATACTTCAGGTACTTATAGTGGAAATGCTTGTGCGACCTGGCAAAAGAGGCGAGGTCCACGATAAAGACTCCTTGCGTGGTGCCTACCCAAAGACGGCTCTTTTTATCAATCAGCAGTGCGTTAATAGCCTCGAACTCATTGTCCGACTCATCGAACAATACCCTGGTGAAACTGCCGTTGCGCTTATTGTAAAATTGCACTCCACGGGTAGAGCCGAACCATATTCCGTGATTAATTTTATCTTCGCAAGCACTGTTGATAAAGTCTCCGTCCAGTTCAGGAATCTCTTCACGGGTGTATCGCTTGAAAACCGGGTTATCGGGCTTATTCAAATCCAATCCATTGATGCCTACGCCCCACGTATAGGCCCATAAGTAGTTGTCAGAGTCTATCAGAATACCGCTCAGGGTATTGTTGCTGAGTGAAGTGACATCCGTAGGCGAAAAGAGATAATGGCGGCATGCCTTGGTCTCGTTATTCCACTTCATCAAACCATGCTCCACCATGCCGACCCAAAAGTTGCCTTCCGCATCTTCACTGGCAGTATTGACGGGAGGAGTTACCAGGGGAGCATCTGAGGGAAGTTTACAAGATAACAACTCCGTTTGCAGACGCTTGGGTGAAAGCAGATTGATGCCACCGGTTTCGGTACCCACCCAGATGGTTTCTCCTTCGGTAAAGAGGCAGTTGATGGCGTTGCAGTTGATGGAAACACTGTTTCGTTCACTACTTTGGCGAATGAAGGAGAAGGTGTCCGATTCGCGGTCGTAAACATTCAGACCGTTGAGGGTCGAAACAATCAGATGGCCTTTTTCAGTCAGCTTGATATCGGTGATAAATGCCTGGCTCAGCATACCGGGTCGATGGGTGGAGTAGCGGTATCTTTTCAAGCTTTGGGTCTTCTGATTATATCGGAACAATCCTCTGTTAGAGCCGATCCAAATGACATCTCCATCGGCCTCTAGACAGGATATGCGCCAGTCTTCGCTAAAAGAGACCAAACTATCGGAGAGTATTTTTGCTTCCAAACGATTGCCCGGGCGCTTCTCCAACCGGCATACTTCATTGTCAATGCCGGCACAGATAGTACGGTTCATATCAAGAATATCATGGACGGGGGATGAATAGCCGTTCTTCAGGCAGTAATAGTTTGCTACGGCTCCCTTCTTATCCAGTTCTATGCACCACAAGTCTTTATTGGAGGATATCCACAAATCTCCTTTCGTATCTTTATAGATAGTGTGGATGTATTCGTTCAGCAGTGGGTGTAAGGGACTATCTTCGGGGATATCAAGAGCAACGGGAGTATAGGCATCCAGATCGAATATATCAATTCCTCCCTCGGAAGCAACCCACAAGCGACGGAAGTTGTCTTCGCAGATTTTGTGTACAAAGTCATTCTTTAGCTTTACCGGTTCTGTCTGTTTATTGAAGTTGAGGAATTGATATCCGTCATATCGCCCTATACCATAGTGGGTGGCTACCCAAATGTAACCGTCAGAATCTTTGAATATATCGTCAACAAAGCTATAGGGCAGTCCGGCATTCTCCGTGATAAACCTGAAATTATACTGCCCGAAGAAGCGTCCCGGGTTTTCCGGGAAAAGCGCCAAAGCCTGTAACAGACCAACGAGTAGTAACAGAATGCGATGTTTCATACACTTACAGAAAGGAAATAGCTATGCCATGTTTGCTATAATTGTGCAAATATAAGTTTTTTGAGTAACAAACAAGGAAGAAATAGGAATAAAGAGTTTAGGAATGCAGCCTCTTCAGATGGCAGAACAGTAATTCCCCCTTTTCATCACGCAAATGCATACCGTTTCCTTCGCAATAGCGGAAGAAATCACAATCGCCGCAAGCACCTTTCTTCATCCATTCACGATTGCGGAATGGCTGGAAGCGATGTTCCCACACGTCCATAAAATCATCCTGATAGATATTGCCTTGGTGGAAGTTAGTACGAATACTGGGACAGGACGAGATAGAACCGTCCGCCAGGATGGAGCCTACACTGACTCCTGCATTGCAAGAGAAGAAGTTATCGCGTACTTCTCCTTCAAAGTTACCCAGGAAACCTTCGCAACCATAGTTCACATGCATCTTTTTCTCATTGCGCAGGCGTTTGATAAATTTCATAACACCGGTAAATTCTTCATCCGTAAGCTGGAAGTCAGGATTCTCGGCAGCACGTCCCACTGGAAAAATAGTGAATAAACGCCAGTGCCGAACACCAATGGAATAAAGGGAGGTTTTCAGTTCTTCCAAATAGGGATAGTTACGGCGGTTTACGCAAGTCACTACATCCCAAGTCAATTCACGTTCATGAACCAACATTTTAATAGCTTCCATTGCCTTGGAATAACTCTCCGGATGTCCGCGCAACCAATTGTGGTCTTCGGGCATTCCGTCCAGACTGATGGTGATGGCATGAAGTCCGGCCGCCATCAGTGATTGCAATCGTCCGGCAGTCAGATAAAGCCCGTTGGAAACCATTCCCCACGGGTAGCCACGACGATACAATGCTAACCCGACTTGTTCCAAATCTTCCCTCATCAACGGCTCGCCACCGGTAATGACTATATTTACTTCATGGGGGTTGACATGCGGTGTTATGGTGTCGATGACCCGGAGGAAATCACCGGCCGGCATGTCCTTGATAGTTGATGTACGCTTACAATCGCTGCCACAATGCTTGCAATGCAGATTGCAACGTTGCGTACACTCCCAAAAAAGCTGCTTCAGCGGATGCAGTTCTTTTCGGTTATTGCGGATTTTGCGCGCTATTTCCAGTGCCAGACGTTTTCGGAGTGTAAGCTTCACCACAGAGTATTTATTTCTTTTTGAGTTCGAAATTCACTTCATCACTGCTACTGCCCAAATACCATCCTTTTCCTCCGGTAGTCTTTGGAGTAACATCCGTAGAGTCGGATTTACACTCGCCCGACGAATCTTCGCAGACGACGCGGAATACTTCAGTGAGCCCTTCCTTATTATAAAGATAAGTACCATCTTTTGCAGTATAGACAGTATCTGCCATTGAGAGGTTAAAGCCATTGCCTTCTCTAACCCTTCCTTTCTTGACGATGATTCGTGCATCGGGAACAGGATTCTGCCCGTAGTCTACTACCTTTCCTTTAATCTCATACTTGGCATAGGGGCTGCCATACTCATCAGGAGTCTCGCCTACACAAGCTGCAAAACCCAGTAACACCAATAGGCCGGATAGAATCTGATTAACCCAAATCAGCAAACTCTTTTTACTCTTCTTCATAGCATTCCTCAATATAAGTTATATTCTTTAAATGCAGATAAAAAGAGAATACTGCACTTAACAAACACATTTTTCAGGTAAGAATATCAGTTCTTTTCTATCCTGATACGTGCATCGACGGCTATCACATACTTTTCAGTGGCAAGCAACGGGTTAATATCCATTTCTTTTATTTCCGTAGCAAAGCGCAACAAGGTAGATAACCTTACTATTATCTCGGCAAATTTATCCTCGTTCACCCCTTTCTGCCCGCGCGTACCTTTAATAATCTTGTATGCACGCAAGGAGTGAATCATAGAATAAGCCTCTTCGTAAGACAAAGGCGCAAGACCCGATGATACATCTTTCAACACCTCTACAAAGATGCCGCCCAGTCCACAAAGCACCACATGTCCGAACTTCTCTTCATACTTTGCGCCCACAAAGAGTTCCGTGCCCTTCAACATAGGTTGAACCATGATGCCGCGTGCTTCGGGTATTTGCATCATTCGCTCAAACTCTAAAGCCAGATGCTGTTCGCTTTTAATGTTCAGTACTACTCCACCTACATCGGATTTGTGTACAGGCCCCACTACCTTTGCCACCACCGGGAAACCCGTGCGACGGGCAAAGGCAAGTACTTCTTCTTTATTGGCAGACACAAACTCTTCGACGATAGGAATACCTGCCGAGCGAAGCAAGGCTTGCACATAATGCGGTTCGATATAACCGTCTTCGGGAATAGAATCGATGATACGCCGGATGCGGGGCACGTCTACTCCGAAAAGTTCTATTTCATTGGCAGCAGGTCGGGGGGCATTGACAATGCGTGAGAGTGCCGTGCCCAGTGTTACTTCATCGGCAAAGTTCACATGCCCTTTGCCAAGGAAGGCTGCCACTTCGGCCCCGGCGGTATTGATGGAGGGAAGAATCGGGAAGATCGGTTTCTTGCAGGTCTGCATCTTCTCGTGCAACACGTCGTAGGTTTCGAACATGGTAACCAATCCCGGAGTACCGAAGATCGCCATCACGGCATCTATATTTTCGAATTTCTCTTCGCAATAATCCAGGCAGAGGCGTAGATGTTCCGGCGTACCGGTAGCCAGGATGTCGATAGGATTGCCCACGGCAGCACCGGGGAAGAGCTTGCTTTTCAGTTCTTCTACAAGAGGGCCTTCCAGTTTGGGGACATTCAACCCACCTTTGCTCAGGGCATCGGTCAGCATCACACCCGGACCACCGGCATGGGTGATGATGGCAAAATTCTTCCCTTTCAGTTCGGGCAAGGTGAAGACACAACCCACCGTAGTAAGTTCTTCACGCGAGAAACAACGCACGATGCCTGCCTTACGAAACAATGCCTCTACCGCCGAGTCGCTGCTGGCAATGGCTCCCGTATGCGAACTGGCGGCACGGCTACCGCTTTCGCTGCTACCTGCCTTGATAGCGGCAATCTTACAGCCTTTCTTGATAAGAGAAGAAGCATGAAAAAGCAGGCGGTCGGGTTTGTTGATACTTTCTATGTAGAGGAGTTTAATCTTGGAATCTGTCTCCGGGTTGAAGTTCTCGTCCATAAATTGCAATACATCTTCCACGCCTATCTGTTTGGCATTTCCTACAGACCATACGGAATTGAACTGCAAGCCTTTCGTTACGGCACTTTCCAGAATAAATACGGCGGTAGCTCCGGAACTGGAAATGAGGTCTACTCCTTGCGCATGCAGGTGAGGAATGGGTTGGCTGAATACACTATGGTGACAGGTATTCATCATTCCGATGCAATTGGGGCCGATTAAGGAAGCACCGTATTTGTTTACGGTATCCAAGATGCGGTTTTCCAGCAAAGCTCCTTCATGCGTCTCTTCTCCGAAGCCGGCAGAAAGTATGATAAAAGCTCGCACCTTCTTCTCGGAAGCAAGTATTTCTACGGTATCGGGGCAAAGAGCCGCAGGAATGGCAAGAATGGCAAGGTCGGTATCAGGTATATCTTTCACATCGGCAAATGCCGCCACACCTTGCACTTCCGTTTCCTTGGGATTGACGGCACGAAGTTCTCCGGCATACTTTCCGGTTATCAGGTTCTTCAAGATAGCGCCTCCCGGCTTGTGTACGTTATTGGATGCTCCTACCACAACAATACTGGCAGGCTGAAGCAATTGGCTTGTTATCATAGTCTTTCCATGTTAAGTTTACGAATGCGACGCACAAATATACTGTTTTTATACAATAAACAAGAGCTTATTTGTTTTACATGCAAAACAAATTCTATAATAAATCGTTCAGCGAGCAAAACTAATAATCTAATGCTTATAATCTTTGCAACCACAGCCCCATGAATCGGTCATACACCCTATATCCATCTGCCGTTTTATAAATCAGTTCCTTTTCCAATAGAGATTTCAAGGCAGTATTCACGCTACTGGGCGCTTTCAAGTTATGTTGTTTAATGAAGTCACCTTTGTTGGGAGATGCCACCACTCCTTCGCGAGCAATGGCCTGCATCAATGCCAGTTGATTGTCTGTCAACAAGGCAATAATACTTTGATAGATAGGGGTATTCTCCTCAATCAGACCAAGCAATACCTGTTCGGCTTGCTGCACTTCGGCAATAGTCTGGTTCTTCTCGTACAAACGGTTCAGCATAGCTTGCATATACCAGGTATGCCCTGCAAAACGAGTATAAATCCATCCGAATACATCCCGGGAAACAGTAAGCCCTTTTGCCTCAAAAAATCCGGAAGCAAAGTGATAATAAACTTCCTCACCTATTTCATGCAGCATTATCAACTGCTTACTTTGATAGAATGGACGCTTGGCAGACGTAAACATTTCCTCCATCAAATGCCTGCTGCTACCGGCAAAAACAAAATGCACATTAGGCATAAACTGTATATATGAACGTAACAAAGCTTCTGTTCCTTTCTCTGGATAGAAGGCTATCTGCTGAAATTCGTCTATGGCAAGGTAACATTGCCTACCCGACAATGTCATGTAATCGAAAATCTCCTTCAGTGTCTGCTCTGATTTATCGGCTACAAAGTCTAAAGAAACAGTAGGCATCCCCGTCAGTTCGTCAGCACTTATCACCGGTCGACAGGAACGGAAAAAGGTAGTCAGTTTATTGAGCACCGCTTCGCTAAGCGTATCCAGTTGCCCAAGGACTGTCTTCGCCAACAGCCGCACAAAAAAAGATAAATCGCGCGTAGCGAATATATCCATATAGAAACAAGCCACTTCAGGATTTTGTTGCCGCATCCTATAGAATGTATTCTTTATCAACCCTGTCTTTCCCATACGGCGAGGAGCTATCAAAGTGACGTTCCTGCCATTATCCAAAGCGGAGACAAGCTTTTCTGTTTCTGCTTCCCGGTCACAAAAGTAACGAGGGCCTGCATAGCCATACACCAGAAAAGGATTCTTCTGTATCAATTCTTTTTGCTTTTCCATACTCATTCCATATTTTGCGTAACGCATTTTACGTAACGCAAAATACGCAATAAATCTACCATAAAGCAAGAGATGGGGCATTTTTAACATGTACGAACTAGATTTCTAAAGCACTACACCCATTATCATGAATTAAATTATTATATTTACAATAATCTAAAAGACAATAATCATGAAGAGTATACCAACCAATCCTTATTATCAAAGTACTTTCACCTTGCACCTCGAAAGTATTCCGGTAGAGCCGTAGGCAGGCATATATATACCAATCCCTTTTTGCCGACTTAACCGAACGGCAACGTGAAATAGTGCGTGCTATTGCCGCCGAGAACCTGGCAACCAATGTTACTTCCAGTGAGTTCGTACAGAAATATCATCTGAAATCTGCCAGTTCCGTGCAATCTGCCCTAAAGGGGCTCTCAAACAAAGGAATCGTGGGAAGAAGCGGCGAAGGGTATGTTATAAACGATCGTTTGTTTAAATACTGGATACGAAAACAAAACGAATAAAACCTAGTTTGCTTCTGTTCTATTCCTCTTCTTCTCCCTAACAACTCCCTGTTTTCTCCCTGTCTATAGAGAGGGAAAATACAGGGAGTTGGTAGGGAGCGGGTAAGGAGCGGATAGGGAGCAGGTAGGGAGGAGAATGAAATGGTCTATTTGTCGCTTTTTCGCTCTGATGGTGTTTTCTTTCTTTCAAGGGTACCCGACTATACAAAAAAGCCTATCTATGCAGAGGATTAGATGAATGCGTGCATGGGGAAAGTTCTGCGTTTCTTTAGGCTTGCGCTACGAGTATGACTATATAGATACTAAAGCATTGGAAGACGGAAAATTGACCGCCTCAGATGATAGTGTTGACTAACCTCAAGCATTCATCTGAATTATCAATAAAAGTATTTGTCATAACATTTTCGCTTCGTTAGGTTTTACATATTCACTAAGAATGAAACATTCTTTCAAGCTCCTTCATTTGTGCTATGAGAGATTCAAACGTAGGAGCTTCTCCATAAATTAGGAGAAATCACTCCCGAAAACCTGCTGCGACTTGAAACCATCTTTGAGTATGAGCCCGACAAACAGAAGCAACGCTCCCTGCGTCGGACGGTTGAAGAGCACGAACAGCCTGTAGAGCAACGAGCTCGTGATCTCAAACAAGCCCGGCTCAAAGAGGCACAAGCCGAACAACTCCGCAAAGAGGCTGAAAGTATAAAATAGAAAAAATAGAGTATCAATTAGTTGAGAAGATGGAGATTTTTGTCATTCGCCATCTTTTCACTTTTATATAGCGAAATTTTTCATATCTTTATCGTCCAAAAGAAGTAAGCATCAAGAAACATTTGATATGAACCGAATAAAAGAAGTCCTCGAAGAGTAAGGAATTAAGCAAACGTGGCTAGCGGAGAAAATTGGCAAAAGTTTCAGTCAGACCAATGCGTATGTTTGTAACCGCCGCCAACCTAGCTTGGAGCAACTCTTCGAAATTGCCAAAATACTTGGCGTAGACGTGAAGGAATTAATTGATAATAAAGAAATGAAATAGATATGGCAAAGGAAGCAAAAGCAAGAATTAAGATAAATAAATTGCTTGAAGATTCAGGTTGGCGACTACTTGAGTCTACAGAAGGTAAAGCTAATGTGCTTTTTGAAAATAATGTCAAAATCACAAAAGAAGGAATAGATGCACTGGGAGAGAACTTTGAAAAAACGTCCAATGGATTTATTGACTTCTTGTTGCTTGATGATAGAGGATTTCCTTTGGTGGTGCTGGAAGCCAAATCTGATGATAAAAGCCCACTTGTTGGCAAGGAGCAAGCTCGTAGATATGCAAAGGATACAAATTGTCGTTTTATCATACTGTCCAATGGCGATATTCACTATTTCTGGGATGTTGAAAACGGCAATCCTATTATTGTGACAACTTTGCCGACACCTGAATCATTCAAGCAGTACAAGAATTTCACGCCAAATAAGCAGCGATTGATTGATGAGGCTTGTGACAACGATTATATAGCATTGACACAAGATCCAAGCTATGCCGTTAATCCGGAATACCTCAACCTCCAAACCAGAGGAGACTATTTCGAACGAACAGGTGTGCGTATTATGCGTGACTACCAAAAGAGAGCATTGCATTCAATCCAAGCCGCAGTGAAAGAGGGTGCTATGCGTTTCTTATTTGAAATGGCGACCGGTACTGGCAAGACACTGACTTCGGCAGCCGTAATTAAGTTATTTCTAAGAAGCGGTAATGCACGACGAGTATTATTTTTGGTTGATAGACTTGAATTGGAGGATCAGGCTCAAAAGGATATGGTAACCTATCTTACCAAAGATTATAAATCTGTTATATATAAAGAAAATAAGGATGATTGGCGAAAGGCTGAGATTGTAATAACCACAGTTCAGTCGCTCTTATTCAATAATAAATATAAGAAGCTTTTCTCACCTACCGATTTTGACTTGGTGATTTCAGACGAAGCACATCGTTCTATCGGAGGCAATGCCAGAGCTGTATTTGAATATTTTGTCGGATATAAATTGGGATTGACAGCAACTCCAAAGGACTATCTAAAAAAAGCTAACGATGGCGAACAACGAGAATACGAAAGGCGATTGATGCTTGATACCTATCGCACATTTGGATGTGAAAGTGGTGAACCTACATTCAGGTATTCGTTACTTGATGGTGTGCGTGAGGGTTTTCTTATCAACCCAATCGTTGTTGATGCAAGAACCGATATAACTACCCAACTTCTGTCTGATGAGGGGTATTCTGCCACGGATACTAATGATGAAGGTGAGGAGGCAGAGGAGACGTTTAGAGGTCGTGACTTTGAGCGTAAATTCTTTTCTGATAGTACTAATCGTGTTTTCTGTGAAACTTTTATGGCTAACGCATTGCGTGATCCTATAACCAACGAGATAGGAAAAACCATCATTTTTGCAGTCAGTCAAAACCACGCAGCAAAACTCACTCAGATACTCAATGAAATTGCACATCGAATGTTTCCGAATAGGTATAACTCTGATTTTGCAGTACAGGTAACCTCTCTGATACAAGATTCCAAAAGTATGACCATTGATTTCAGAAACAATAAACTCAATGGTTACAGTCGATTTAATGAGACGTATCGCACAAGCAAAACCAGAGTTTGTGTAACGGTTGGAATGATGACAACAGGCTACGACTGCTCGGATGTTTTGAATCTATGCCTAATGCGTCCGATTTTCTCTCCGACGGATTTTGTTCAAATTAAAGGTCGAGGTACTCGTAAGTTCAACTTTTCGAAGTGCATCGTTGGTGACAAAGAGATGAAAGCTCACTATGCAGCAAGTGAGAAAGAGTACTTCAAACTTTTCGATTTCTTTGCTAACTGTGAATATTTTGAAGAGAAATTCAATTATGATGAGGTGCTAAAGCTACCCAAACCATCGGAGTCCACCTCTTCACCAATAGGGCAACCACAACCAACCCTTGATGGTTATGAGCACACTGGATCCGATGTTGTTTCGCTGATGACCGAAACAAAGATCGGAGCTGAGGGTATGCGCATTGACCGTATGTTCTTCAAAAAGTTCGAGGAAAATATCAAAGAGGATGAGTTTATTAAGGAGGCCGTTAAAACTGAAAATTGGCAAGAGGCAGAAAGCTATGTTCGCAAAGAGAAATTCGACAAGCCGAATGACTATATCAATCTCGATAAAATCAAACGTAGTTTGAGTATTGACCGACGTATCTCTGTGCGTGAGGTCTTAGAATACATATTCGGTATGATTCCGAATATTAAGATGAAGAACGAACTGCTTGAAGATGAATTTGAACGATTCATTGATGATAATAAATCACGATTTGAGGAAGATGTAGATATTGCAGCAATGCGATACTATTTCAAAGCCTATATCTGCGATCCAAAGGTGCGTGATGTTATCGACAACAAGCAGTATGGAGAGCTAAATGTATTGTCATCATTCACAATGGCAGACTTTAAGGCTGTAACAAATGGCTGGAAGCAGTGGATTCCTGACTATATCAAGAACTATGTTCCACTAAACCGATTCATGTAATTTATATAAATTGATATAATGTTAGACGCAACAACTAAGAGACGCATCGACGATGCTCGAGATATATTAGTAGGCAAGATTCCCGACCCTAAAAGTCAGGTGGAGCAGATCACCATTGCACTTATCTATAAGTTTATGGACGATATGGACACCGAGAGCGAGGAGCTGGGAGGCACAGCCAAGTTCTTTGTAGGAGACTACAAAAAATACAGTTGGCGTAAGGTTTTCAATAAAACTCGTGGAGGGCAAGAGATACTACTCGACTATCGTGAGGCGTTGCAGAAGATGAGCGAAAACCCAAGTCTACCCTCCATCTTTCACACAATATTCCGTCAGGCGTATCTTCCTTACAACGATTCCGAAACGCTCAAGGAGTTTTTGAAGATTATTGACCAGTTTGACTATGACCATAGCGAGAAGTTGGGCGATGCTTTTGAGTATCTGCTTAGTGTATTGGGTAGTCAGGGGGATGCAGGGCAGTTCCGCACACCTCGCCACATCATCGACTTTATGGTGGATATAGTTGAGCCAAAGAAAAACGAAACCATCTTAGACCCTGCGTGCGGTACGGCAGGATTTCTTATCTCATCGTATAAGCATATCCTTAAAAGCAATTCGAGCGAAGGAAAAAGCAATGGCGATTTGCTGACACCCGACGAACGTCGACGCCTGTCGGAGAATATTAGCGGTTACGATATTTCGCCCGATATGGTACGCCTGTCGTTGGTAAATATGTATCTGCATCGCATTACAGAGCCTAAAATCGTAGAGTATGATACGCTGACAAGCGACACCAAGTGGAACGAATACTTTGATGTTGTGCTTGCCAATCCACCATTTATGTCGCCAAAGGGTGGTATTAAACCGCACAGCCGTTTTTCTGTGCAAAGTAAACGAAGCGAGGCTCTTTTTGTGGACTATATTGCCGAACACCTTACAACCACAGGTCGAGGGGCGGTGATTGTGCCGGAGGGTGTAATATTCAAGAGCGATACGGCTTTCACCAAACTGCGTAAAATGTTGGTCGAAGATAACTACCTATATGGCGTTATCTCGTTGCCATCCGGAGTTTTCAATCCGTATAGCGGTGTAAAAACCTCTATACTCTTGTTTGACAAGGTCATCTCGAAACTAACGGACAAGATACTGTTTGCAAAGGTCGAAAACGATGGTTTTGCACTCGGAGCACAACGTCGCCCAATTGAAGGTAGCCAACTCGATGCAATTACTTCGACGATTAAGGAGTTCCGCATACAACTACACCGAGGCGAGGAGTTTACAAACGATATATGCACCCTTGTTGATAAAACCAAGATTGCCGAGAGTGGGGATTATAATTTGAGTGGAGAGAGGTATTGTGCTGAAATAACTGTAAACTCAAAGTTCAGATTTGTATCATTAGGTGATACTGATCTTTTTGATATACAAAGTGGTGGAACACCCGATTCTAAAAATGAATCATTTTGGAACGGAAATGTTAATTGGACAACACTTGTCGATCTACCAGCAAGCGAAAACGTTACAACTATCAGTAGGAGTGAACGAACCATCACAGAAGAAGGACTAAGAAACTCATCAGCAAAACTGTTGCCTGTGGAATCAGTTCTAGTATCAAGCAGAGCTACAATAGGACGTATTGCAATAAATAATATAGAGACAGCTACTAATCAAGGGTTTAAAAACATAGTTATTAAGGATAAAAGCAAAGTATACTATAAGTATGTAGCATATGCAATGACTCACTTGCGCTCTCAGATGGAATCTTTGGCCATAGGTGGAACCTTTAAAGAGATTTCCAAAAGTAATTTTATGACTTTGAAAATTCCACTACCATTATTACAGGAGCAGCGAGCGATTGTTGCCGAGATAGAGGGCTATCAACGCATCATTGATGCCGCCCGCACCATCGTCGACAACTACCGCCCACAAATCACCATCAACCCCGACTGGCAGATTGAAAAACTTGGAAAAGTGTGTGACATCATTTCTGGCCATGCGTTTAAGAGTGATGATTTTAACGACAGGAATAGTGTCAAATCTATTAAAATTACTAATATTGGGGTTCGTCAGTTCATAGTAACAGATTCAGATAATTTGCCTGATGAATTTAGTACTACTTACGATCGGTTTAGTGCAAGAGAAGGAGATATTGCAATTGCATTGACACGACCATATATATCTGAAGGATTGAAAATTTGCAAAATACCCAACGAATATATTGGAGCATTACTTAATCAGCGCAATGCTATATTAAGAGTAAAAAAAGGTCTTCTTGTTAATGAATATTTATATTGCTATATGAACTCTCAGCGCGTTATTGATTATATACAGGAACAATCAAAGTCGTTAATGCAACCCAATTTATCTCCAAAGGATTTAGCTTTATTACCAATACCTCTACCTGACTTTGAAACCCAGAAGCAAATAGTTACCGAGATTGAACGAGAGCAGGCGGCAGTAGATAGTGCCAAAGAGCTAATCGAAATCTTTACCAAAAAAATCACTACCCGCATCGCTCAAATCTGGAACGAATAAAATTATATAGATATGGCTCTAATTGAAAAATCAGAAATAAGAGATGTGACTGGTCTCGATCAAGCAAAGAAAGATGCAATTTATCACTTTCTCCAAGGTGCTGTTTACTGTTGGTGTAAAAATCGCCCTAATGAATGGTTTGCTATGCGAGACCTTATGGGAGGCGATAATTATTATTGGGAAGGAACACCTCTTTTAACGTTATATCAAAAACATAAAGATGTACTGGGAAAAAAATGGGAAGATACTGTGACAGGTGCAGCTAAAGATTCAGGATGGCTTCTTAAACGTGTCATTGAAGATGATAAAAGAAATTTCGAAACTAAAAAAGAAGGATTGGTAAGAATGTATAAATGGGATGGAGATTCTTCATATTGATCAATTATTATGAGTAACGAATTAATAGATATAGGTTTTATGGCAGCTAAAGTAGCTGCATTAAACGACGAGCGTGCAAGAATTGCAGTTGGTGGTGCATCATTGATTTACAATGCCACTCAGCTGGCTAAATACCAAAGTATGGTGATTGAATATTCTCAGCTTCTTAGTACTATAACATTTCGAGCAAGATTGTACGGATATACAACAACAGAAGAACTCAATCTTGCTCAACAATGTAACGATGGAATTCAGTTCTGTCAACAGCAAATAGCGAAACATGGAGTTATTGCTGCTACCGACGTAGCGTCACTATTACTTGAAGCAATTAGTGCATTAACAAGAAGGTAAATCTGATGGAAGAAGCCTATCAAATATTTTCATACCTACCTATTCGTTATAAAAACGACGAAGAGGCAGAGTATGTGCAATACTTGTGGAGAGCATTTGAAAACAACTACCAAAACGAGCAGTATCAATTCGCCTTTATGAGTTATCATATGCTTTTTATGTGTTTCGTCTACTTTACAATCTGGAAGATAAAGAGCAATCATCCAGAAGATTACGAGAATGTGATCCTTGGATTCAGTAAAATAGAGAATGCCAAAGTGCCTTTTGATTATAGTAAATGTAATGAAAGTGCTGTTTTTACTCTTTTAAGATATTGGAAAGTTCCTATTAAAGATATTGAAACTTACCAAAAGTTGGTCGAAGATCGAAATAAAATCGCCCATAGCAATGGCAATATTTTTTATAAAAATAGAAGATCTTTAGATGACAAATTGAGTAATGTTTTGAGTATATGTGATCAAATACAACAAAAGACCAAATCAACACTTGAACAGTCATACAAAGATTTTTTGTCCGATAATTACTCAATAGAAGACAGTCCATTCTCGACGCTTGAAGAACTGCTCTCTGATGAGTTACTCGGCAAACATTATATCTCTGAAAAAGATATGCAACTATGCTGCAACTGCAATATATTAAGCCTGTCATCTTCTGAGAATTTCAACTCAATATTCACCATGCATACAGATATTACAAACCTATATAAAGACGAATAATATGGGAAAGACAATAACGACATATCTAATAGACGGAGATCCGAAAGGGGCTCAATATGTACTTATCAGTAATAAGATTTGCAAGATGGTCATTGTGCCTCGTGCGAATCTCTCAATCGTTAGTCAACGTGAGGAGCTTCAAACCCCTGCTTTCTACATCCTGCTTGGTGAGAACGATGCTATGAAGCCTGAAGCATATATTGGTGAAACCGAGAATTTCAAAGAGAGAGTGCGTAACCACGACTCTAACAAGACCTTTTGGCAAAAAGCTCTTGTTTTCGTATCTAGCAACGGAGCAATGACAAAAGCTGACGTGCAATATTTAGAGCATTTAGCGATGAGCGAATCTAAAAAAGCAAATCGATTCTCTTTAGAAAGCAACAAGCAAATTCCCAAGGCACCAAACCTGCCAGAACACCAAAAAGATAGTATGGATGAGTTTTTCGAGGATATTAAGTTTCTCGCCTCATTCATTGGCTGTAATATCTTCGATGTAGTTAAGGCTCAAGACAAGCACCTTTTCTATACTACTGCCCGTGGTTGTAATGCAAGTGGATTTTATGATGGATCTGGCTTTACTGTTCTTAAAGGTAGTGTTATAGCTAATGATTCAGTACCGTCGATGGCATGGAAAGATAAACGAGAGGAGTTATTAAATGAATGTACTCAAAAGGAGAATAATAAATCTATTCTACTTGCCGATAAGACCTTTTCAAGCCCAAGCACAGCAGCCATATTCTGCCTCGGTCGTAACACCAATGGCTGGGAAATATGGAAAGATAAAGATGGACAAACACTCGACAGTGTGTATCGTAAACAGATAGAGTAATTTATGACCAGAGAGCAAAAGATATTATCCTTATTAATCCAATTCAAGGAGCTGGATATTGACAAACAGATAGATTACGATAAATTCTATCTGTACTCACTTATTACCCATTCCACAGCTATTGAAGGTTCTACTGTTACTGAGATAGAAAACCAACTTTTATTCGATGAGGGCATCAGCGCAAAAGGTCGTTCAATGGCCGAACAGTTAATGAACTTAGACCTGAAAGCTGCATACGAACAATCAATTGCCTTTGCAAAGAGCCATAGTGATATTACCGTTGAGATGCTTAAGAAGCTATCCTCAGTGGTTTTGAAGAATACAGGAACAATCTATCAAACTGCTTTAGGAGAATTTTCGTCAGCAAATGGAGATCTACGTTTACTAAATGTTACGGCAGGCACCGGAGGACGTTCTTATATGAATTACTCAAAAGTGCCTACAAAGCTGGCAGAACTCTGCGAAAATATAAATCAAAGACGAAAGGCTCTTTCAAAGGCAAATATTATCGAATGTTATAAGTTAAGCTTCGATGCACATTTTCATTTGGTGACTATCCACCCTTGGGCTGACGGAAACGGTAGAATGTGCCGATTGCTGATGAATCAGTTACAGTTTGAGTATGGGATTGTTCCTTCCAATATCAACAAAGACCGTAAAGCCGAATATATTGAGGCTCTTATCGCTACTCGTGAAAACGATGATATAGAGCTATTTCACAACTTTATGTTTGATGAACATATACGCAACTTGGAGCAGACAATTCGTAATTATCAGGCTTCCATAGAAGATGAAGGTTTAGAGCCTCGTGTCGATGTCGGTATAAATGTCGGCATAAATGTCGGTATAAACGAACAGCGCACATTAGAACTTATTCGAATAAATAATCGGATAACTGCAAAAGAGGTTGGCGAATCGCTCTCTGTATCCTTACGACAGGGTGAGCGTATTATGGCAACATTAAAAGAGAAAGGCTTAATTAAGCGTGTTGGTTCTAATAAATCGGGGCATTGGGAGATTATAGAGTAACATGCAACGAAAGCTCAAACAATTGAAATATATTTTTAAAGGGTGTACTGAGTACAAAGTCAGTTATTGCAAAATTTGCAATAACTGCACCCGATGGAAAACATATCAGTGCTATTATAATGTAGCGAATAAAAATGGATATAATTCTACTAACAGAAAATAAGAAGCAACATTTAGACCTACTGCTACTTGCCGATGAGTCAGAATCAATGATCGACTGTTACTTAGAGCGTGGAGACATGTTTATGCTTGATGATAATGGTGTAAAGGCTATTTGTGTCGTCACAGATGAAACGAATGGAATTTGCGAACTCAAGAATATAGCAGTGACTCCCGAATCACAACGACAGGGATACGGTAAGAGGCTGATAAATTATTTAGTTAAGCACTATGCTGGAAAGTACACCCGAATGATAGTTGGCACGGGTGATGTGCCAAGTTCTATCGGGTTCTACAAAAGTTGTGGGTTTGAATATTCACATCGAATAGAAAACTTCTTCACTGACAACTACGATCATCAAATGTTTGAAGATGGTGTGCTACTGAAAGATATGGTATATTTAAAACGGAATCTTCCAGAGAGTATCATCATAAAAACCTATTACGGTCGTGTTCCTGCCTGCGGTGTATTTTGCGGTGGTTGTCCTACTTATACGCGAGACAAGAAACCCTGTTTAGGTGCTGAGCAAAACAAAGAAAAGTGTGAGAGATGTAAAACATTTCATCTTTGTTGTACCGAAAAAGGAATCACTCATTGTTATCAATGTACAGTCTTTCCATGTGCTAAATTTAAAAGCTTCGCAAAACGATGGCTGAAATATGGACAAGACTTTGTTGCCAATCAAAAACTATTAAAACAAGTCGGTGAAATGGAATTTTTGAAACAGTATAATCAACGAACAGTATAAAAATCAAAAGAACAAAATGAAAAATAGAAATATGCTCCTCATAGGATTCTTGTTTTGCACTTTACGGCTATTTGCGCAAACTGAATATACAGTAAATTTATATGATGCACAAAGAGAGCGCATTGTTCCAATTGCTATATATGAACCAAAACACGTAAACAAACATACTCCGATCATTATATTCAATCATGGATATGGACAAAACACTCCTGATTCGTATATATCATACTCATGTTTGACAAAGCCATTAGCTATGAAAGGTTATTACGTGATAAGTATTCAGCATGAATTACCTAATGACCTACCGTTAGCGATGAGTGGCAACTTTATGGAGACACGAATGCCCAACTGGGAAAGAGGTGTTGAGAATATATTGTTTACCATTAAAGAGTTTAAGAAACTCAAGCCCAAACTGAGTTGGAATAGCATAACTATTATGGGGCATTCCAACGGTGGGGATATGGCAATGTTATTTGCAGCCAAACATCCAACGATGGCCCAAAAGATTATATCTTTAGATCACAGAAGAATGGTAATGCCACGATGCAGTTCTCCCCAAGTTTATACGTTGAGAGGCTCAGACTACGGAGCAGACGAAAATGTAATTCCGACAGTAGAAGAACAACAAAAGTATCATATCTCAGTTATTCAATTAGATGATATTAAACATGGGGATATGGATAACAAAGGAAAAAGACAACAACACGATACAATACTTTACTATCTATATAAATTTCTAAAATGAAAACAGATTATAAAGTCGGCGAATTGATATACGACGCAAATATTTACGATAGAATGAATACCTTTCTCTCGGATTTGCAATTCTATAAAAAGTGGCTCCCAACCAACAAAGAGGCTCGAATACTTGAACTCTGCTGTGGTACGGGTAGGCTCACTATTCCAATTACACAAGAGGGATATAATATTTGTGGTGTAGATTACACTCCGTCAATGCTTAAGCAAGCAAAGTCGAAAGCTACCGAAGCAGGATTAGATATTAATTTCATTGAAGCGGATATTAGAACACTGGACTTGCAAGAGAAATTCGACTTTATCTTTATTCCGTTTAACTCAATCCACCATTTATACCGAAACGAAGATCTGTTTAAGACTTTAGCATGCGTTAGGAACCATCTCAAAGAAAGAGGCTTGTTTCTGTTAGATTGCTTTAATCCCAATATTCAGTATATTGTAGAGAACAAAAAAGGTCAAGCCGTAATTGCCGAATACACAACGGACGATGGTCGAGAAGTTTTGATAAAACAAACCATGCGTTACGAGCGTGCAACCCAAATCAACCGTATTGAGTGGCACTATTTTATAAATGGAGAGTTTCATTCAACCCAAAATCTGGATATGCGATTGTTTTTCCCTCAAGAATTGGATTCATATCTGGAGTGCACAGGGTTTAATATCATTCACAAGTTTAGAGGTTTTGAAGAAGAACCGTTTGACGATAAATCGGAAAAACAAATATATGTTTTATCTATTAACTAATAATCATAGATATGAACGAAAAGAAATATGAATTTATAAAGCAAAGAGTTGCCCCATGCGGTTTACATTGTGGAAAATGCTTTGCTTTCAAAGATGGAGATATTTGCAATGATAGTAACAAATTGAGGGAATCTTTGGGCAATTTTGATGTTTATGCGGAACGTTTTGTTGAATTACTTGATGAGCCCAAATTCTCAAAATATTCAGATTTTAAAGAATTTCTGACTATTCTATCCTCTGGTAATTGCAACGGTTGTAGAAAAGAGCAATGTAAATTATTCAAATCGTGTAACGTGCGGGGATGTAGCGAAGTTAAACATGTAGATTTTTGTTTTCAGTGCGAAGAATTTCCATGTAATAAGACCGGGTTTGATGAGCATCTATACAACCGACATATTAATATCAATAATAGAATGAAAGAGCTAGGTATTGAGGTCTATTATGAAGAGATAAAAGATTTACCCAGATATTAATTAAAATGGTTACTATAAATCCTGATAGAACAGATACGCTTATCAATGCCTTGACCACATTGCGGGAGGCATCAGTACGTTCTACGCATCATTTTCTGACCGAAGATGATATTCAGCAACTTACCCAATTTGTAAAGACGGGGTTGTTCGTCATAGAAACTCTTATAGTTTATCGCCTTTATGGACATTGAAGCTGGTAAAATTGAGATGCTTTTTGTTTCACTGGAAATGAAATTACGTTGAAAAATAAAAAACAATATGAATCTAATATCAGTAAGAGATCAACCACAATACGCTCAGCAAGTTATTACGTATTTGCAGCAATGTTGGAGTAGTATTTCACCAATCATATATAGCGACTGCGTGAATCATTGTATAGGAGCGGTTAATCCGTTGCCTCAATGGTATGTATTGGAAAAGGATGGTCAACTAATAGGATGTGCAGGACTTATTACCAATGACTTTATTAGTCGAATGGATCTATATCCTTGGCTTTGTGCACTTTTTATTGACGAAAACCATAGAGGTAATAACTATGGGCTGATGCTTATCGAAAAAGCCAAAGAAGATGCTCAGAAATTTGGATTCGCAAACATGTACCTCAGCACTAAACACATTGGATATTATGAGAAATATGGTTTTAGCTATATAGGCGATGGATATCATCCGTGGGAGGAGCAATCAAGGATTTACAAAATTGATTTATAAAAAAATCAGGTCTTATTTGCCCCGTTTTTCGTATCTTTGCCCTTGCAAACCATTTATACCCAAGTACGGTAAAGAGCAGAAAATCAGTCTTCTGAAATTAATTACTACGATTGTACAGATGGGCTGAAAAAGTGCGATACAACACGTATATCGAAAAGACAGAAAACCAGCACATTGAATTTCCTGGTACTTTCAATGTAATTGTAAAAATGAGGTTTATACCGTTTAAAAGAACAAAACGCTAACACTCAATAGCGAAAATATATTGTAGAGACATCCTGCATAGCCTCCTTTCATTATCAGCCATTTAGCAGCATCAGTTGTAGAGATTGCGGGAGTTCGCTACATTTTCTTACGTTTTCTTCCTTTGGAGGCTTATTTGTACTTGTAGAGATAGCATTTTTTTAATTCACTGTTTATAAGTGATTTATATGTTTTGGCTGTAGATGCCATTTTCTTGCTTTCGTTCTCTTCTCACCCTAACTTTGCAACATCGAATCTGAGAAACAGATAGTCTGACTGTTGAGGCCTCACAGTGATTACTTACTGCTTTTCAAAGGAGATAAAGAACTTAATTAATTACTTAAAAAAACAAAAGAATTATGGGAACAATCAAACAAGGAATCCTGGGTGGATTCTCGGGAAGAGTAGGTACAGTAATAGGTAGTAACTGGAAATCGGTGCACTATATGCGGGCATTAGCTACCAACATAAGTAATCCGCGTACGGAGAAGCAACAATGCCAAAGAACTAAATTTTCAATAGCTATCAGTTTTCTAACGACAATCACGCCTTTTCTACGGGTAGGTTATAAAAGCTACGCAACAGATCAATCGGCTTTCAATGCTGCAATGTCGTATACCATGAAGAATGCAATGACGGGGTGTGGAGATGCGCTTGCCTTAGATTATGAAAAGGTTCTGGTGGCTCACGGCAATCTCACCGCAACTGTAGATGCAACAGTTAGGATAGAGGGCAACAAAGCCTCTTACAAGTGGACGGATAATAGCAACTCCGGTAATGCGAAAACAAAAGATGCCGCCATGCTGCTGGTCTACAACAAAGACAAAAGAGAGGCTGTGTACAGCATGAATGCCGCCACGCGCTCCGACGCCAAAGCAGAACTGACGCTGCCGGCTAGCTGGAGCGATAACGCAATGGCAATCTATCTGAGCTTCTGTAGCGAAGATGGCAAAAGCGTTACTAACAGCGTATGCCTAAAAAACGATGCATCAGAAGGTGACTCGGGTAATACCAATCCCGGAGGAGGATCGGGAGATGAAAATGATAATCCGCTAGGTTAAAAATCCAGGGAAAAGAGTGTAACAGTTATGTCCGGAAATAAAATTTGAAAGACATGTAAGTAATGAGCTCGACATTGTGTCGGGCTCATTTCATTTCGGCGTTTGATATACAAATCAGCCCCTTTGGTCTACAAACTCAGCCCCCTTCCTCCTTTACATCTATTTTTGCCCATCATTATAACACCAAAAGTAGAATATGAATAAAACAAATGTCCAATTAGCAAGCATCCTGCTATTTTCACTGAAAGGAAGGGTAAGGATACTCTTATTAATCTTTTGCCTCTGCCTTCCCCTCTCCGCCCAGCAACTCACCCAAAACATCCGGGGTACCGTAACCGACCAAGCATCGGGCGCCCCTGTAGCCTACGCCACTATCCAATTGGAAGATGCACCGGATAAGGGAGCTGTTACAGATAGTTTAGGCAATTTTCTATTGACGGGCATCCCCGTAGGACGACACAATGTGCGAGCCACCTACATAGGCTACTCCCCCAGCATCATCCGCGAGATACTGGTAACTTCCGCCAAAGAAGTATTTCTGAATATCGCGATGAGCGAGAATGCCGAGATATTGAAAGAAGTCGTCGTGCGTCCGCAAGTTAATAAAGAACAACCCATGAACAGTATGGCACTGTCCGGCGCCCGCATGTTCAGCGTAGAAGAAGCCTCACGCTATGCCGGAGGACTGGACGACCCCGCCCGACTGGCAAGCTCCTTTGCCGGTATCGCCTCCGGTGTATCGCAGAACGGCATCTCTATCCATGGCAATGCCCCACACCTGCTGCAATGGCGACTGGAAGATGTAGAAATCCCCAACCCCAACCATTTTGCCGACATCGCCACCCTAGGCGGTGGAATACTGTCTTCGCTTAGCAATCACGTACTAGGCAATTCGGACTTTTTCACCGGCTCCTTCCCCTCGGAATACAGCAACGCCGTATCGGGCGTGTTCGACATGAAGCTGCGCAACGGCAACAGCCGGAAGATGGAAAACACCTTCCAGGTAGGAATCCTCGGAATCGATGTAGCATCGGAAGGACCACTCAGCAAGAAGCATAACTCCTCGTATATCGTCAACTACCGTTACTCCGCCACAGGACTGCTGACTAATACCGGCATCGTGGACCTGGGCGGCTCCTTCGACTACCAAGACCTCAACTTCAAGCTGAACTTCCCCACCCGCAAAGCAGGAACCTTCTCCATCTGGGGAACCAGCTTGATAGACAAGTACGGAAGCGACTGGGAAGAGAAATCTCCCGAAGACTGGGAATATCAGAACGACCACTCTCAATCGGACATGAAGCAATACATGGCGGCAGGAGGCCTCAGCCACCGTTACTTCTTCAACGACCGGGCTTTCTTAAAGACCACCCTGGCGGCGACCTACTTCAAGAGCACGGCAGACATGAAGATATACGACACAGATTTCACTTCCACCCCCTTTCTGGACATGTACCGTGAAAACACAAATCTGGTATTCACCACCGCCTACAACCACAAGTTCAGTTCGCGGTTTACCAACAAGACGGGCTTCACCTACACGCAGATGTACTACGATATGAAGATGAGCCTCGTCCCCTACATTGCCCAGCCCATGAACCTGATCTCTATGGGAGACGGCAACACGGGACTCTTCTCCGCCTACACCAGCAACTCCATCGACCTCAGCAACCGCCTTACTCTGAGCCTGGGACTCAGTACCCAAAACCTGACGTTGAACAACCAGTGGACCCTGGAACCCCGTGCCGGATTGAAATGGCAAACCAACGAACGCCTTTCCCTATCAGCCGCCTACGGCCTACACAGTCGCATGGAGAAGATGGACGTGTACTACACCCGCACTCCGCAAACCGGAGACCAACTGGTGAACCGAAACCTGGGCTTCAGCAAAGCCCACCACTTTATGCTCACCTTCGACTACCGGTTGTCCGACGACTTAAAGCTCGTGATAGAGCCTTACTATCAACAACTATACAACATCCCCGTACGCCCCGGCGACTCCTACTCCGTGCTCAACCGGACGGACTTCTACATCGAAGACGCCTTAGTGAACCGGGGACGAGGACGCAACATCGGCATCGACCTCACGCTGGAGAAGTACCTCAGCCACGGCTACTACTATCTGTTCACCGGCTCCCTTTTCGACTCGCGCTACTGTGGCGGCGACGGCGTGTGGCACAACAGTCGTTTCAACCGCCGCTACATCCTCAACTTGCTGGGCGGCAAGGAGTGGATGCTGGGACGTAACAAGCAGAATATCCTCAGCGTGAACGGCAAACTCACCCTGCAAGGAGGCGACCGCTACGCCCCGATAGACCTGGAAGCCACCATGGCGCATCCCGACAAGGAGGTACAATACGACGAAACCCGTGCCTATAGTCTGCAATACTCGCCCATGCTGCTGGCAAACCTCTCCGTCAGTTATAAGATAAACAAGAAACGTTGCACGCACGAGTTTGCCGTAAAGCTGGTGAACCTGACGGGCTGCCAGGAACACTACGGGCACGAAATGAACTTGAAAACCGGAAAGATTGAGGAAGTGAAGCAGATGACTGCTCTGCCGAATATCTACTATAAAATAGAGTTTTAAAAGATTATTGTCGTACTTTTGGCATCGGATGAATACACTTTGCGGATGTGGACAAAAGGGAGATAAGGAGCGAACGCCTCAAACATTACGACTGAGTCTACCCTTGAAAATAGAGATTAAACATGAATCGTACCAATGATATAAATAGCCCCTCCCTGCTTCACAAGCTCCTGATAGCTCCGGAGTACAGGATACAGAGGCATCTGCTGCTGGCAACCGTCATCGGCGTCATATCGCTGAACCAAGCCTTTATGACCTTCCTCGACGGGCTGGACGTACTGGGCTACAGGATATACCTGCAAGCCGGATTGATATTCGCCAGCTACATGCTGGCGGGCTACTACAACTTCTTCGTCATGCTGCCGCGCTACCTGCTCAGGAGGCAGTATGCACGATACATGGTTCTGCTGGCAGTATCCATCTTCTTGCTGGTCATTTTCCAGACCGGGGAGGAATATTGGGTATTGACACATTTCCAAATCGTCAATAACTCATACGATTTCCCTAACATCTGCCTCAGCATCCTCTCAGCTTTTGCCTTGATACTGCTCTCCCTCTCCGGCGGTGCCATCACCATACTTCTGAAGTATTGGCTGACGGAGAACGAGAAGATGGGCGAACTGGAAAAGCGGCACGTACAGTCCGAAGTAGAGCAGTTGAAAGAGCAGGTAAGCCCGCACCTGCTGTTCAGTACGCTGAACCGCGCGGGCGTGCAGGCGATAAAGCATCCTTCGGAAGCTTCGGCCATGCTGCTCCGCCTCAGCCAACTGCTGCGCTACCAGCTATACGACTGCAACCGGGAGCATGTGTTGCTAAGCGCCGAAATAAAGTTCCTCAACAACTACCTGGCGTTAGAGCAAAGCCACTCGGGTACTTTCAGCTTCACCGTGAGGGCGGACAAAGAGACGGGTTATACGTTGGTGGCCCCCCTGCTGTTCATCTCCTTTGTGCAGGCGGCAGTCCGCAAGATATACGAACAGAACAGCCACACTGCCCTCGAACTGGATTTCAGCGCCACCGCCGGCAACGTCACTTTCAGCTTCAACAGCGCCCCGGTGCCGTTGTTCATTGATATCGATTATTCCAAAATCAATCAACGGCTCAACCTGCTGTATCCGGGACGTCACTCCCTGAGCATCTCCGACCGCTGTATCACTTTAAATCTGAATCTATGAAACTGCCTCAAATCGATACCTACCGGAATACCGTGCCCGAACTCTTTGTCAGTCCACGGTTCAGAATCCTCAGGCACATCCTGCTGCAACTCATGCTGATGGCGCTTAGCATCAACATCGCCCTGAACGGTGAAGGACAATTATACCCACACCCACAACCGGAACATCTCATCTCCTGGGCCAGCCACTTCCTGCTTATCAACGTCACCATCTACTTCAACCTCTACCTGCTGGCACCACGCTATCTGGAGCGAGGGAAGTACAAGAAGTATTTCGTCGGCATCGCACTGACCACGGTCTTTATCCTGGCAGGAGTATTCCTGCTGAAAGGCCTCATATTCAACAGTTCGGCAGTGGAGGAGTTAGTACGTCCGGCACTCATAGTGCTCAATCTCTGTTCTTCCATCCTCGCCATCATCCTGATGCTTGCCGGGACATCCACCTTCCTGCTGCTGCGTCATTGGATAGGCTACAACCGGCGCATCAACGAACTGGAATCCACCACCCTGCAATCGGAGTTACGGCAACTGAAACGGCAGATCAACCCCCACTTCCTGTTCAATATGCTGAACAACGCCAACGTGCTGCTCAAGAAAAGCCCCGAAGAAGCCTCGCAACTTCTCTTCAAACTAGAAGACTTGCTACGTTACCAAATCAACGACAGTTCGAAGGATCGGGTACCGCTAAGCTCGGATATTCACTTCCTGAACGACTTCCTCAATTTGGAGAAAGTCCGGCGTGACAAGTTTGAGTACAGCATCGCCAAAGAAGGTTCTATCGAACGGATCTCACTTCCCCCGCTTCTCTTCATCCCTTTCGTGGAGAATGCCGTGAAGCACAATTCAGACAGCGAACATGGTTCGTATGTACACCTCTCTTTCAAGGTGCGGGGACACGAACTGTTCTTTGAGTGCGTCAATTCCAAGCCCCTGCAACCCACAGTCGAGAACAAACAGAAAGTGGGTGGTCTAGGGTTGAAAAACATCACCCGCCGGCTAGAACTGCTCTACCCCGACAAGCATACCCTCGAAACAGAAGAGAACGACCATAGTTATCAAGTAAAATTACACCTCATAGTATGAATTGCATTATCGTAGACGACGAACCCCTGGCACGCGAAGCCATCGAATTATTAGTAAAAGAGATACCTTACCTCAACCTGACAGGTACCTTCAACAACGCCACTTCCGCCGCCCGGTTTATGGAAGCGGAAACGGTTGATTTAATCTTTCTCGACATCCAAATGCCCGGCATCACGGGAATGGAGTTCGCCAAGACCATCTCCCGCCGCACGCTTATCATCTTCACCACCGCCTACTCGGAGTATGCGCTGGACAGTTACGAAGTGGACGCCATAGACTACCTCATCAAACCCGTAGACCCGCAACGCTTCCGCAAAGCCACCGACAAAGCATTCTCCTACAACTCCCTGTTGCTGCAAGAAGAAAAAGAGAACATAGAGCCCGCAGCCGACGACTATTTCTTCGTAAAGTCCGACCGCAAGTATTATAAAGTCAACTTCGAGGACATCCTCTTCGTGGAAGGGCTGAAAGACTACGTGATCTTGCAGCTCGAAGAGCAACGCATCATCACCCGCATGAACCTGAAGGCGATGTACGAATTGTTGCCCAAGAATCTGTTTTTAAGGGTAAACAAGTCGTATATCGTAAACACCGCCCGTATCGAAGCCTTCGACAACAATGATATTTTTATCAAAACCCATGAGATAGCCATCGGTAGCAGCTACCGTGACAGTTTCTTTGAGGAGTTCGTAATGCGCAAACGGAAAGCATAGATATTCTCGTTTTCTCCTTACAACATACATAGATATTGAAGTATTTTATGTACGTTTGCAAGTGTTTGAGAAAACATTATATCTATGAAAGTATCATTCTATACATTACTGCATGCCATTTTTCTATCTCTTTGTGTATGCTCTTGCCAACACAACCCCTATCCACGCAGCATGCAAATAGCCGATTCAATCGTTGATACAGCACCGGATAGTGCCGTAGCATTATTGGTACAACTAAAAGACAGTATTCTTTCGGAACCGACGAACACACGTATGTACTACAACTTGCTTTCCATAAAAGCACACGATAAAGCATACATTCCACATACGTCCGATAGTCTCATCCTGCAAGTAATCCATTACTACGAACATAAAGAAGACGAAAAGTGTCTGCCCGAAGCTTATTATTACGCCGGACGCATCTACAGGGATTTAGGAGATGCACCCCAAGCACTGGATTATTTCCAAAAAGCAGTAGACAAGATCGGAGAGGGAAGGGATTATAAGCTTTACAGCAGAATGTACAGCCAGATGGGTACATTGTATATGTATCAAGATATGTACAACGAAGCAATGAAAGCCTACCAAAAAGCGTATCCCTATGATATTTTAGCAAAAGACAGCATTGCCATCATATACAATTTACGAAATATCGGACTAGCATTTACTGGTGTAAATAATGCAGATAGTTCTCTTTTTTACTATCGTAAGGCCTATGAACAAGCTAAAGCAATACAAGACCAAAATTCAATGGACTTAATAAAAATAGACTTGGCCAGCCTATACAAACAATTGAAGAAATATGATTCTGCTAAGATCGAATTGCAGCAAATCTTCAACCAAGATAAGAGGATACGCCAAAGTAGTATATTCTCTATTTATGCAGATTTATATTATCAAACACAAGATTTAGATTCTGCGTGTTACTACTACAACCGCCTTTTGGAAATTGGTACTATTTATGCAAAAAGAACCGCACATTGGAAACTTGCAAAAATCTTTCAGACACACAATAATCATCTAATGCTACTCAATCATATACAAAAATATATGGATTATAATGACTCTATCCAAAGAAAAACAGATACAGAAACCATCTACAAAATACAATCATTATATAACTATCAGTTACGTGAAAAGGAAAATAATAAACTCAAGATAAAGAATGCCCAACAGAAGTTATATATTACCTATATAATTTTTAGTGTAATCATTGCGATTGCCTTCATAACTATCTACATACAATACAATTCACGAAAGAAACACCAATTAGACGAGCAACTAAGTAAACTGAAGAAACTTCAAGAAGAACAATACCTCAAAAGCACAGAATTCATCGAAGCCAATAAGATGCAAATACAAAAAATGGAAGAAAGGTTACAAAGCAGCGCAATAGAAAATAGCACTTTACGAGCCCTCCTCCAAATCCAAAAAGAGCAAATCATGCAGATGAATTGCAAAATCGAGACCGACCGTAAAGAACAAGAAATAGCAGAAATGGCATTCAAGCAATCAAATATATACAGCCGTTTCCATAACGCTATCAATGATACCAAAATCAAACTTGCAAAAGAAGACTGGGATACTTTACAAACCCATATTGATAATTGTTACAAAGATTTCACTACCCGTTTAAGGGCACTATATCCTATTAGTGAAATAGAACTCCAAATCTGTTTATTACTAAAAACCAATATAACGACCACCGGTATAGCACAATTAACAGGTCGTTCCAAATCCGCTATCGTATCCGCTCGCAAGAAACTATATGAGAAAATACATAATAAATCAGGAAAACCGGAGGAATGGGATGCCTTCATTGCTTCCTTCTAATTTGTATAAATACATATACCTATTTGTATATTCTATTCCAAGATTGAAAACCGCACAAAAACCGCACACATTTAACTAGTGAAATATGAATATCTGGCCTAATTTTGTGACTGTAACTTAAAAAATAAAGCCATGAAACATTTCATTTTTGCATGTATCACTTTCTTATTTGCTTTTCAGTCTTTGGCACAAGCTATTGACATTAAGTTTATCCCTGAAGAAACAGCAGAAGACCTACGTTCTGTTTCTTTCAAGCCTACCGCTACTCTTGATGGAAACATCATCAGTATTTCTACCACTGTTCCTTTTAGTGATGTAAAAGTTGTAGTGAAGGACATGACCGGCAATGCTGTTTATTCCGAAACAATCATCATTCCTGCCGGACAGCCTTATTCATTTGTATTGGATAACGCAGAAGAAGGAGACTATGTACTCGAAGTAACCATTTGGAGAAAAAACTACTATGGATATTTCACACTACAGTAACATGAATGCCTAAATCTTTTTTTTATAGAAAGGCATAATGGTAAGTACAATAAACTGTAAACTGCCATTATGCTTTCATCAAAGTGTACACACAGATATTTAGTATCTTTTGTAACAACCAAGAAGCATCCTGAACCTTTAACAATGAATGATATATTCTATAAACTCCGTACGATCATAGATAATACTCCCCGAATTATTATTTTATCTATCATATTATGCGTTATAGTACTCATCCCCTATCCGGAAACCATCACAGGTGAAGTTACATTAGCCAATTTTGAAAATCAAGACGTATGTGCTATCGGGCAACTACCTTACCATTATATCACAAAACTGAAAAAAGGAGCTTGCGTTAAGATAGAACTCGATGGATTCAGCGTGAAAAGAGAAGGGAAACATATCGGCTACATCACCCATATAAATACAGAAGCCAAAGAAGCACCCGAAGGAACATTCTTCACATATAGCATCCTGTTAATCAACAATCCTTTCATGTATAAAGGGATGAAAGGAAGAGCGTCGATCTCGTTATCCCGGAAGAATCTCCTGACAAGAACTGTGGAATTATTCGACAACCCATAATCTGTACCCATTAATATAAATAAAATTATATCTGTTCTTGCCTTCTTGTTTTGCTTTACTTTGCAGCATGTTAATTTTCAAATAGATTTAAAGATATGGAATTACATTTTGCAAAGAGGATGTCTTATATCAAGGCCTCAGAAATAAGAGAAATACTAAAAGTCACGGAACAAGATGACGTTATTTCATTCGCGGGCGGCTTGCCTGCACCCGAGCTCTTCCCGATAGAGGAGATCAATGAAATAAACCAAATTGTGTTGAAGGAAGCAGGAACAAAAGCACTTCAATATACCACCACAGAAGGTTATGCCCCGTTGAGGGAATGGATTTCCAAACGAATGAACGAACGCTTAGGGACTTCATTTGATAAAGATAATATCCTGATAACTCATGGTTCGCAGCAAGGGTTAGACCTGTCCGGTAAAGTGTTTTTAGACGAAGGGGATATCGTTTTGTGTGAAAGTCCTACTTATCTGGCGGCAATCAGTGCTTTCAAAGCATACGGTTGTAGTTTTATTGAAATACCAACCGACCTATATGGCATGGATATGGAAGCTTTGGAAGATGTTTTACGTAAAACTAAAAACATAAAGCTAATATATGTGATCCCGACCTTCCAAAATCCTACAGGAAAGACTTGGAACTTGGAAAGGCGTAAAAGGCTGGCTGAATTGTCAGCACAATATGGCGTTGCGGTTGTAGAAGACAATCCTTACGGCGAACTTAGGTTTGAAGGGGAGACTTTGCCATCCGTAAAGTCGTTCGACACGGTGGGTAATATCTTGTGCACCGGCAGTTTCTCTAAAATATTCTGCCCCGGCTTCCGAATCGGATGGATTGCAGGAGACAAAGATATCATCCGCAAATATGTATTAGTGAAACAAGGAACCGACTTGCAATGCAATACCATTGCCCAAATGACCATTGCCGAATACCTGAAACGATATGACATAGACGAACATATAAAGAAGATAGTCGAAGTATACAGAAAGCGCAGGGACGTAGCCGTTAAATGTATAGAACGCTACTTCCCTGACAATATAAAATTCACCCATCCCGAAGGCGGTTTATTTACCTGGATAGAGCTTCCTGAAGGTGTTTTGGCACGCAATATCCTTGAGATATGTCTGAAAAGAAAGATTGCTTTCGTACCGGGAGGTTCCTTTTTCCCGAATGAGAATAAGGAAAACACATTCAGAATCAACTATTCCAACATGCCGGAAGAGAGAATAGAAACGGGTCTGCAAATTCTAGGAGAAGTAGTGAAGGGATATATCAGCCGGTCATAACGATTCTTTGATGATTGTTCCCAACGACATCAGCCGTTCTTCAATAAGAGGAGTCCAGCGTTGTCCGTAGCTTAAACGCATGCAGTTCTTGTACTGGTCTTGCAAGGTAAACATACGTCCGGGAGCAATACTTATGTTATGCTGCATCGCTTTATAATATAGCTTTGTAGTATCCAGCTTTTTATCTAGTTCCACCCAAAGCATAAATCCTCCTTGGGGAGTTATGATCTTTGTTTCTTCAGGGAAATAGTTCGTAATAGCTTGTGTAAAATAGAGACTATTGGTATGCAACTCATGACGCAATTTGCGTAAATGGTTCTCATATCTATCATTCTCCATAAAGTTGGCAACAGCCTCTTGATTCAGGGCAGGGGTGGAGATAAGATGAATGTTCTTCTGGCGAATAACGGCATCCTTAAACTTACCGGGAGCAATCCAGCCCACCCGGTAACCGGGTGCCAATGTCTTGGAAACAGCACCGCACCATAGTACAAGCCCATTCTTATCGAACGCCTTACATGGCTTAGGGCGCAAACTACCAAAAAAGACATCCCCATATAAATCATCTTCAATCAGAGGTATATCATACTCAGCCAACATATCTACCACCCTCTTTTTATGTTCGTCCGGCATACAACTTCCCATTGGATTACTGAAGTTACTGATAAGCAAACAAACATTGATTTGTGGCAATACCTTTTCCAATGCATCGGGGTCGATCCCGGTAGCCGGATTTGTAGGCAGTTCCAATACCCGAAGTCCCAAACTGTTTGCCAACTGCAATATACCGAAATAAACCGGACTTTCAACCGCAATCGTATCGCCTCTTTTAGTAATTACGGATAAAGCCAAAGCGATAGCATTCGTTACCCCGGCAGTTGTAACAATGTCATCTTCAGTCAGATTACCATTCCAGCTATAAGTAAATCGGGCTATATCTTTCCTCAATCGAAGATTGCCCTGAGTCTCATCATATCGAGTCCCATTGCCCGGAAGTGACCGCATGGCATGAATCAGTTCTTTATTAAGCTTTGCGATAGGCAATAGGACATCTTCGGGCATTCCCAACGAAAAACGGGTAATAGATTTATCACCAATCTCCAAAGAACTATACACTTCGGCAATCAAATCAGCCACTTCCTCGGCTTCAAACTTCACAGACGGTTGTGTTGTGACCGGAGCAGCCAAACGAACAGGCTTATAGCTAACGATGTATCCCGATTTAGGGCGTGAAACAATACATCCATTTTTCTCTAATTCGTAGTATGCCTGAATTGCAGTATTCAAGCTTACACCATATTCATTGCTAATCGTTCGCAGGGAGGGCAGTTTCTCTCCAACTTTCCATACTTCGTTTTTTATTTGCCAAGCAATAGTTTGTGCTATTTTTTGATATAAGGCTCCTTTTTCCATATCCATTCATTCTGTAAGCGGCAAATATATACATATTTGGCAGAAAATAGCTATCTTTGCACCCTGTAAAAGCGTTCATAACAAAAGAGATACCTATAACACAATGGAAAAGAAATTCAAACGTACCACCGTGACTTCGGCTCTGCCATACGCAAACGGGCCTGTACATATCGGACACCTTGCCGGTGTCTATGTTCCCGCTGATATTTATGTTCGTTACCTCAGACTGAAAAAGGAAGATGTAATCTTTATCGGAGGTTCCGATGAACACGGTGTACCCATCACGATCCGCGCCAAGAAGGAAGGCGTTACTCCGCAGGATGTGGTAGACCGCTACCATACTCTTATCAAGAAATCATTTGAGAACTTCGGCATTTCATTTGATGTATATAGCCGGACAACTTCAAAGACTCATCACGATACCGCTTCCGACTTCTTCCGCAAGCTGTACGACAAAGGTGATTTCATCGAGAAGACCAGCATGCAATACTACGACGAGGAGGCCAAGACTTTCCTTGCCGACCGCTACATCACCGGCGAGTGTCCTCACTGTCATGCCGAAGGTGCATACGGCGACCAATGCGAGAGATGCGGTACCAGCCTCAGCCCTACCGATCTTATCAACCCGAAGAGTGCCATCAGCGGAAGCGAGCCCGTAATGCGAGAAACGAAGCATTGGTATCTGCCTCTCGATAAGCACGAAGAATGGTTGCGCCAATGGATTCTGGAAGATCATAAGGAATGGCGTCCCAATGTGTACGGTCAGTGCAAGAGCTGGCTCGACATGGGCTTGCAGCCACGTGCCGTAAGTCGTGACCTGGATTGGGGTATCCCTGTCCCGGTAGAAGGTGCCGAAGGTAAAGTACTTTATGTATGGTTTGATGCACCCATCGGCTACATCAGTAATACAAAAGAACTATTACCTGATTCTTGGGAAACTTGGTGGAAAGATCCCGAAACCCGTCTTGTCCATTTCATCGGTAAAGATAACATCGTATTCCATTGTATCGTATTCCCCGCCATGCTGAAAGCCGAAGGCAGCTATATCTTGCCGGACAATGTGCCGAGTAATGAGTTCCTGAACCTGGAAGGCGACAAGATCTCGACTTCACGCAACTGGGCAGTTTGGTTGCATGAGTATCTGCAAGATTTCCCCGGCAAGCAGGACGTATTGCGCTATGTACTTACAGCCAATGCCCCGGAAACTAAAGACAACGATTTCACTTGGAAAGACTTCCAAGCCCGTAATAACAATGAACTGGTTGCCGTATATGGTAACTTCGTGAACCGTGCGCTGCAACTCACCAAGAAGTACTTTGACGGTGTAGTACCGGCCGCCGGCGAACTGAACGACTACGACCGCGAAACACTGAAAGAGTTTGCCGACGTAAAAGCAGAGGTAGAGAAGTTACTCGATGTATTCAAGTTCCGTGATGCACAGAAGGAGGCTATGAACCTTGCCCGCATCGGCAACAAATACCTGGCTGACACTGAACCATGGAAGATTGCTAAAACCGACATGGAGCGCGTAGCCACTATCCTGAACATTTCGTTGCAGTTGGTTGCCAACCTTGCCATTGCCTTCGAGCCGTTCTTGCCGTTCAGCAGTGAGAAGCTTCGCAAGATGTTGAATATGGAAAACTTCGACTGGGCAGAGCTTGGTCATACCGACTTACTCCCCACCGGACACCGGTTGGGTACTCCCGAACTACTGTTCGAGAAGCTCGAAGACGACGTGATTCAGGCACAAGTAGACAAATTGCTTGCCACTAAGAAGGCCAATGAAGCCGCCAATTACAAAGCCAATCCTATCAAACCGGTTATCTCCTTCGATGACTTCGAGAAACTGGATATCCGTGTAGGTACGGTACTGGAATGTGAAGCCGTACCCAAGATGAAGAAGCTACTGAAATTCAAGATCGCCGACGGACTGGAAAACCGTACCATCGTCAGCGGTATTGCCGAGCATTATAAACCGGAAGAACTGGTAGGCAAGCAAGTACTGTTCATTGCCAACCTCGCTCCACGTCAGTTTAAGAACGGGCTGGTAAGCGAAGGCATGATACTCTCTGCCGAGAATTACGACGGAGCGCTGGCGGTTACTTCTTTATTAAAAGAGGTAAAACCCGGTAGTGAAGTGAAATAAGAAATACTATCGTAAATGTTCAATTGCGTCCACAGTGTGGGCGCAATTGTATTAAAGAACAATATGGGCGAATCATCACTTAAAGAGAAAACAGCCAAAGGACTATTCTTAGGGGGCTTCAGCAACGGCATACAACAGTTGTTGAATCTAGGTTTCGGTATAGTTCTGGGGCGTTTATTGAGTGATTCGGACTACGGTATGGTAGGCATGCTTACTGTTTTCTCCGCCATAGCCTCCGCATTGCAGGAAGGTGGCTTCGTCTCCGCACTGACTAACAGAGAACGAACTTGCCACAAAGATTATAACGCCGTATTTTGGTTCAGTACATTTTGCAGCATCACCATTTATATGCTTCTATTCTTTGCTGCACCACTTATAGCTGACTTCTACCAAACACCCGAGCTGGTTCCGCTTGCCCGCTTCTCATTCCTGGGATTCGTTATTTCAAGTTTGAATATTGCCCCGAGAGCCTATCTCTTTAAACACTTGAAGATAAAGGAAACGACCATTGTTTCTATCTCCAGTCTGACCATTTCGGGTATCGTAGGTATTACTTTGGCTGCGAACGGATTTGCTTATTGGGGTATTGCCACACAATCTATTACCTACGTTTTGGCAATGACTATCCTTACTTTCTACTTCGCCCGATGGAAACCCAGCCTTCAGTTTGATTTCAAACCGATAAAGGAGATGATAGGGTTCAGCAGTAAGCTGATTATCACGAACATCTTCAATATCATCAATAATAACTTATTCTCCGTTTTATTGGGCCGATTCTATTCAGAACGGGAAGTAGGTAACTTTACGCAAGCCAATAAATGGAACGGAATGGGGCATACGCTGATTACAGGAATGATAAACGGCATAGCGCAGCCCGTGTTTACAAGCGTATCCAACGATAAGGCACGCCAGTTGGCTATATTCAGGAAACTGCTCCGGTTTACGGCATTCATCTCTTTCCCCGCCATGCTGGGATTAAGTCTTGTTTCAAAAGAACTGATTGTCATTACTATTACGGAGAAGTGGCTGGCAAGTGCGTCTATCTTGCAGATGCTCTGCATTTGGGGAGCGTTTATCCCTATTACCAACCTCTTTTCGAACTTGATTATCAGCAGGGGGCATTCCTCTATTTATATGTGGAATTCAATCAGTTTGAGCATACTGCAAATCATTGCTGTATGTGCCATGTTCCCATACGGGCTAGAGTGGATGCTGCGTATTTTTGTACTGATCAATATCGGTTGGCTGTTCGTATGGTTCGTATTTGTAAGGAGGGAGATAGGTTTGACACTGCGTGATATGCTGAAGGATATCTCACCTTATTTATTGTTGTCCGTGGCACTGGTTTTAGGAACGCATTATGCAACCCGTTCCATTGAGAACCTCTACTTGAGCATGGCTGCCAAAATAGTAATTGTAGGCAGTTTATATATACTTACTCTATTGAGATTGCATTCAGTCATTTTGCAGGAAAGCATTGAGTTCTTGCTTAAAAAGAAAAAACATTTGTAACCATGCACATACTCATACTTCCCATGTATTATCCGGAACCGGGTGCTCCCGCACATCGGGGGTATATGTTCTATGAACAAGCGATGCAGATAGCCCAATCGGGCTGCCGGGTAGGTCTTGCCTATACGGAACAACGCATACCGAAGGAGTTTTCCCCGAAGACATTCTGCAAAGAGAGTCATTTCCAACTATCGGAAGAGAACAATGGTACTTTCGTGACCCTGCGTATGCATGCATGGAATCCGAAACTATCCACCCGCATAGGAGGTATTATCTGGTCTTTACTGACACTGATATTAGTGCGCAATTACATTCATCGCTATGGAAAGCCCGATATCATACATGCTCACTTCGGTCTGTGGGCGGGATATGCCGCCCACTTGATATACAAATGCTATGGAATACCGTATGTAGTGACCGAGCACGCTTCATCTATCAACGGAGGAAATGTGACACCCCGGCAAGCATCCATACTCAAAACGGCCTATAAGCATGCCAAGAAAGTAATTTGTGTAGGTACACTATTAAAAAGGAGTCTCGCACCCTACCTCGACCGTCCTGATAAAGCCGTCGTGATACCAAACTTTGTCGATATAAGTACTTTCGGCCGTAGCTCCCATCAGACAGAGAAGGAAAAGAAATTCACCTTCGTCAGCATCGGCAACCTAAGCAGACGGAAAGGATTTGAAGAACTGATAGAAGCTTTCCACCAGGGTTTCCAATACGAGCCGCATGTATCTCTCGTCATTGCCGGAGATGGAGAGGAAAGCACTAACCTGCAAAAGAAGATTCAGGCATTGCATTTAGAAGAACAGGTCACTTTGGCGGGACGTCTTCCCCGTGAGGAAGTAGCGCGGCTATTGGCCCACAGCGATGCTTTTGTACTGGCGTCATACGCAGAAACCTTCGGCATTGTCTTCATTGAAGCCATGGCTACCGGCATGCCCGCCATCGGTACCATCTGTGGCGGACCGGAAGACATCATTACCCCCGAAAGTGGTTATCTTATCCAGCCGGGTGACATAAAGACACTCACCGAAAAGATGCGCCAACTATACGAACGTTATGAACTATTCGACAAAGAGCATATCCGCCGGTCCATTGCCGAACGATTCGACTTCCGTCTGGCGGGAGGGAAACTGAAAGAAATCTACGAACAATGAAAATAGCTGTGATCGACTGCTCAGTCTCCGGGCATCGGGAGACTTATTACAAGGCATTTGCCCGTGCATGGGCAAACCTTGGGAATACAGTGTTGCTGATAGCACCGCAAGAGTCGGGCATCGGCAATGTGGCAAACTTCAAAAAGATCAGTAACCGCCCGCTACTGCCATTGCCCGTAGGACAACCGGTAAAGAAGAAACTCGTTGTCCTAAGAAACGCCCTGATACGATTGCAGAACTTAGCAACCCTACGAAAGCAGTTGCGTGACTTCCAGCCCGATTTGGTCTATTTCCCTTGTTTGGACGATATACTGCCCACATTGGCACCGCTTTCTCTTTTCAATAGGCTACTGCCTTATCCGTGGAGCGGGTTATTGGTACAATCGGCATTGCCTCCCTATAAACCGGGGATGCCTGATGTACGTCCTTTCCTTCGCAGCCGCAATTGCCGGGGCATAGGAGTACTGAACGAGTACTCCATAGATGCTTTAAAAGCCTTCCAGCCAGATATACAGTGTTTTCCTGATTTTGCCGATCTATCGCAACCGGACGAGAATTATCCTTTGCTCCATACACTCAAAGAGAAAGCACGGGGAAGAAAGATCATCTCTTTGCTTGGCTCTATCGACACCCGCAAAGGTATCAGTCTATTAATCAGCGTCGTCCCTTTCTTGCCCGAAGAAGAGTATTTCTTCCTCATTGCCGGCAAGTCCTCGCTGACCGAAACCCAATACAATGAACTTAAAGCCTTCGAAGCGAGCCGTAACAACTGCCTGTTCTCCTTGGAACGCATTCCCGACGAAGCCTCTTTCAATGCCTTGATAGCTGCCAGCGACCTACTCTTTGCCGCTTACCGTAACTTTACCGGAAGCAGTAACCTATTGACCAAGGCTGCCGCGTTCGGCAAACCAATCCTTGTCAGCGAAGGCGAATGCATGGGAAAGCGGGTCACTCATTATGGAACCGGTGCCATTGTACCCGTCGGTGATGCCGATACTTGCCGACAAGCCATTGTCGACCTCTGTCGTCAAGGAGTTCCCCATCCGGAAAACTTCGCCACATACGCGGCCGAGCACAGTCTCGCAAAGTTGTCTGACTGCCTGTCCGCCTTAAAACAAAGAATCACTAATCATTAATCACTCATCACTATCATGAAGCTTCTGTTTACATTTGGCGGAATACCGCATTACCTCAATGCCATGCTGAATAAACTCTGCGAAAAAGGAGTGGAAATCACCGTTGTAACTCCACAGAAAGGCAACGCCACCATCGGCAAAGGCGTAAAGATGGTAGAAGGCGGTACCTACAAGCACCTCACCACCCCTGAGAAGAAGATGTATTACGGGAAAACCGCTTACCCCGCTTTGAGCGAGATTGTTAAAGAAGAGCAACCTGATATCGTAGTGATGGGATGGCCCTACTTCTTGCAGATATTCTTCCAACCTCGATTGAGAAGTGCCATAAAGAAATGCGGCGCACGCCTCGTTATCCGGGAGATCCCTTTCCAAACCCCACCATACGGTAAGATAAAAGAATACTTCCGGGAAAATCCGATGTATGATGAAAACATGCGCCTCCTGAGTCATGGTACAGCATTCTACCTCCGTCAATGGCTGACGGCATTGGTTCGTAAGTATTGCTACGCACGTGTAGCGGGCACGCTCAACTATTCTACTGCCGCATACGATATTCTCCCCTCTTACGGAGTATCCAAAGAGCAAATACACGTTACTTACAACTCCACAGATACCGAAGCTCTACTTCAAGAAAAAGAATCCGTATTGGCATCCGAACCGCTCCTGCCAAAGTCCGAAAGACGATTGCTGCACATCGGACGCTTGGTTAAATGGAAACGAGTAGACCTGCTTATCGACGCCTTCGCCCGCATAGTAAAAAGCTATCCTGACGCCGAACTGCTGATTGTAGGCGACGGCCCCGAACTGAATAACCTGAAACAGCAAGCAACCTATTTACATCTCGAAGACTACGTCCGCTTTACCGGTGCCGTTTACGACCCCAAAGCATTAGGAGCTTATATGAACGAATCGACAGTATATGTGCTGGCGGGCATGGGCGGACTTTCCATCAACGATGCCATGACTTACGGACTTCCTGTTCTTTGTTCGGTTTGTGACAGCACGGAACGGGATCTCGTCACAGAGGGCAAGAACGGTTATTTCTTCCGTGAGGGCGACGCTGAGAGCCTGGCGGAAAAGATAGACCAACTGTTTGCCTCCCCCGACCGATGCCGGGAGATGGGACAAGAGTCGGAAAAGATTATCCGTGAGAAGATAAATATAGATACGGTGAGTGAGCGCTATCTGAAGGCTTTTGAGGAGATCTACCCCTCACTCCCCTAGAACCCCTCACTCCCCTAAAGGGGAAGATAGGTACTCTGCGTATAATTGAAAGTATTCCCCTTCCCCTTTAGGGGACCGAGGGGTGAAGTTTAGTCTGCCAACTCCTCCATAAATTCATCCAGTCTAATAACAGTTACAGCCGGAAAAGGAATTGTTTCGAGAACTCTAAAATGAGCATCTTCACTTACAATATAATCTGCTCCGGCTATAATGGCACAATCTACAAACTTATTATCATCCGGATCCTTCTCTATCAGATGAAAATGAAAGCGAGGATCAACACGAAGAGTATTGGGAGCTTTCAATATAGCTTCTACTGCAATACGGGCAATAGTTGGCGTAATCAGCCGACCTATAATTTCCTCATACTCTTCCAATATTTCAGAAGATATACAAAGCACATAACGTCCTTCAATAAAATCTTTCCAAACACGATAATAATGACTCCTTCGAGATATTGCTTGAACCAAGCAGTTCGTATCCAGTACTATCGGCCGAGGTTCTTTCATTGTTTATAAGGTGTACGGAAATGGGTGGCACGCCACTCTTCCAGTTTAGCTTCACTAATAACACCTTCATCCCAAAGATTATCCAGTTCTTTCTGCATTTTCTCATTCAAGAAGTTCAATAGTACCTGCTTCAGTTCACGCAGGTCTTCGTCGGTCTTTATGCACGACATGACGTCAAGCACTTCTCGTTGTGCAGAATTAAAAACAGTTCTTTCCATAATCTTTCTCCTTTCGTTATCATTAACAGAAACAAAGATAAGAAAGTTCTCCGTACTTTGCAACCATTCAATCTACAAATACTCTACCTCAAAGCAGTCAAAATCCTTTCGCAAGCCTTCCCGTCACCATACGGGTTGTGCGTCTCGGACATCTGCCGATAGACTTCTTTATTGTTCAAGAGTTCCGTCACATTCTTTACGATGGCATCGGCATCTGTACCAACCAGCTTCACGGTACCTGCTTCCACTGCTTCGGGACGCTCGGTGGTATTCCGCATTACCAGCACAGGCTTGCCCAACGAAGGTGCTTCTTCCTGCACACCGCCACTATCGGTCAGCAACAGCACGGAGTGCTGCATGGCGTAGATAAACGGCAGATAATCCAACGGAGAGATAAGATATACATTCTCAAGACCGGAAAGGAGTTCATAAACGGGCTTCTGAACATTGGGATTAAGATGCACCGGATAGACAATATCCAGTTCAGGATGCGAAGATGCAATCTCTTTGATTGCCCGGCAGATATGCAGAAAACCATCGCCGAAGTTCTCACGGCGGTGTCCGGTTACAAGTATGTAGGGACGATTGCCAACCGCATAACCTTTCGTGCGGAGTTCCTCGTGCAATTGTTCTTTCACCCCGGGCTTATGGGCAATAATATCGACAGCCATCAGCAGGGCATCGATAACGGTATTACCGGTCACAGATATCTTTTCATCCTCAATATTCTCGTGCAAAAGGTTCCGGCGTGACTTCTCCGTCGGAGCGAAGTAATACGTGCAGATACGGTCGGTAACCTGACGATTCATCTCTTCGGGCCAAGGCGAAAGCATATCGTATGTACGCAATCCGGCCTCTACATGCCCCACGGGTATTTGCTGGTAGAAGGCGGCAAGGGAAGCTGCCATCGAAGTGGTAGTATCGCCATGTACCAGTACTACATCGGGCCGGAAATCCTTTAGGACGTCACGCAAGCCTAACAGCACTTTGGAAGTGATATCATACAAATCCTGATTGGGCGCCATGATATTGAGGTCGTATTCGGGAGTTATCTCGAACACTTCCAATACCTGGTCCAGCATTTGACGGTGCTGGGCGGTGACGCATACTTTCGTATCAAAATGAGCCGTATCCTTTTGCAAGGCTTTCACCAGCGGAGCCATCTTGATGGCTTCGGGGCGGGTTCCGAAAACGAGTAATATCTTCTTCATTATTATAGTACCCCCCGGACCCCCTGAAGGGGGAGGGGGATGGTTTTAGTAAATAATCAGTTATTTATAAGCAGAGTATTCCCCTCCCCCTTCAGGGGGTCCGGGGGGTACGAACACCGCAGAAGTCAAGTTCCAACTTTTCTTCATCCCGAGGCAGTTCTACAAACGGGGTATGGCGTACAAGCCAAACGATAATATCAGCTTTCTGATAAGCTTCCTTATAATCTGTTATATGGAAACTGGGGTGCGTGGTGATATTAGGCTCTACTATCAGCACATCCGCACGGCTTTCGCTGACAATGCGGGAGGCGATATACTTGGCGGGAGACTCGCGAAGGTCGTCAATATTGGGCTTGAAGGCAAGACCCATACAAGCTACTATCGGCTCACGTTCGTACTTCTCGACAAAGTGCTGGCAAGACTCCAATACTTTGTTGGCACACCAGTCGGCTTTATAATCGTTCGTCTCGCGGGCACGTTTGATGAGTTGCGCTTGTTCGGGATAATCCGATACAATGAACCACGGGTCAACGGCAATGCAGTGACCGCCTACACCGCAACCCGGTTGCAGAATGTTGACACGAGGATGTTTGTTGGCAAGATCAATCAACTCCCATACATTGATGCCGGCTTTATCGCAAATCATGGAAAGCTCGTTGGCAAAGGCGATTTGGGAGTCGCGGCTGGAGTTCTCGGTCAGTTTGCACATCTCGGCGGTACGGGCATTGGTACGGTGAAGTTTGCCTTGAACGAAAGCGGAATAGAACTCAATTGCCTTATCAGTAGAGGCGGGGTTGATACCACCGATTACACGGTCGTTGTGTACCAGCTCATACAGAGTATTGCCGGGCAATACACGTTCGGGGCAATAGGCAATGTATATTTGATCCTTTAACTCAGGGCGTTGCTGAAAGATAAGTTCTGCCATGCGTTCGGTAGTGAATACCGGAGAAGTAGATTCAATCACAAACAAGTCTCCCGGTTTCAGGCAAGGGATAACAGCACGGGTGGCAGATTCCACGTAGGTGATGTCCGCACGATGGTTTTGCTTGAAGGGGGTGGGTACTACCACGAAGAAGGCGTCCGCCGGTTCGGGGCGGGTCACGGCACGCAGATGTCCGCTTTGTACTGCTTCTTTGACAATCTTGTCCAAGTCCGGTTCCACAATGTGCACCTTGCCTTGATTGACGGTTTCTACTACCGACGGATTTACATCTACACCCACCACTTCGAAACCATGATGAGCAGCGACCGCTGCCGTAGGCAGGCCTATGTAGCCCAAGCCTATAAATACAACCTTCTTCATTAGATTAATGTGCTAATATGTTAATGTGCTAATGTGCCAATTGCTGCGCTATCCTACCAAATGAGCATCGGGGCTGCGCCGTAATGCCGAACGGAATCAGAGCGCAGCAATTGGCACATTAGCACATTAATATATCAGCACATTAACTCTATGCCGCAAAAGTACAAATAATATGTGACTTTGCACCGTTTATCGGCGAAAACCACTACTTTTGCACCAAGTAATTGATGAGCTAACCGTCAATTATCAACCGTCAACTGTCAATTCATCAGATGAGAGTACTACTTATAAACACATCCGAACGTATCGGCGGAGCAGCCATCGCCGCCAGTCGGCTCATGGAATCCCTCAAGAATCGTGGCATCAAAGCTAAATTATTGGTACGCAACAAACAGACCGACCAGATCACCGTCGTGTCATTAAGCCAAAACTGGCGCATGGTTTGGAAGTTCGTATGGGAACGCATCGTCATTTGGAAAGCCAACCATTTCAGTAAAGACAATATCTTTGCGGTAGACATAGCCAATACGGGCACCGATATCACCGCACTGCCCGAGTTTCAGCAAGCCGACGTGATTCACCTGCACTGGATAAACCAAGGCATGCTGTCGCTGAAGAACATCGAGAAGATTCTGGCTTCGGGCAAACCTGTAGTCTGGACCATGCACGACATGTGGCCATGCACCGGCATCTGCCACCATGCCCGCGAATGTACCAATTATCAGACCGAATGCCACAACTGCCCCTTTATCCACGGCGGTAGCAGCAAGAAAGACCTCTCCTACCGCATTTTCCGAAAGAAGCAGGATTTATACAAGCACCGTCACATCAACTTTGTAGCATGCAGCCATTGGCTGGAAGGCCAGGCAAAGAAAAGTGCTCTCTTCTGCGGACACGAAGTGACCTCCATCCCCAACCCAATCAACACCAACCTCTTCAAGCCCCGCAACAAGAAGGAAGCCCGAAGCAAATGCCTGCTTCCGCAGGACAAAATGCTGATGCTATTCGGCTCGGTGAAGATTACAGACAAGCGGAAAGGTATCGACTACCTGATAGAATCGTGCAAGCTGCTCGCCGAAAAGCATCCCGAGCTGAAAGAGCAATTAGGTGTCGTAGTCTTCGGCAATCACTCGGAACAGTTGGCAAACCTGCTGCCCTTCAAGGTTTACCCGTTGAATTTCGTCACCAACGAGCATCAGATGGTGGATATCTATAATGCAGTAGACATCTTCGCCACCCCCTCCTTGGAAGAGAACCTTCCGAACACCATTATGGAAGCCATGGCGTGCGGCATCCCCTGTGTAGGCTTCAACGTGGGCGGCATCCCCGAAATGATAGACCATCTGCACAACGGATACGTAGCGCAATACAAATCGTCCGAAGACTTTGCCAACGGCATCTATTGGACGCTGAAAGATCCGGACTATCCAAGCCTTTCGGAGCAAGCCTGCCGCAAAGCCGTCACGCACTATTCCGAGAATACCATAGCCAAGAAATACATCGATCTCTACAATAAAGCAACCGGAAGAAATGCATAACCATCATACCCCGAAGTTCAGCATCATCACCGTGACTTACAATGCCGAAGCGGTATTGGAAGACACCATACAAAGCGTTATCTCGCAAACCTACCGCCATGTAGAGTATATCCTCATAGACGGCGCCTCCAAAGACGGCACCCTCTCCATCATCGATCGATATAAAGACCGGATAACGAAAATTATTAGCGAGCCCGACAAAGGCCTTTACGATGCCATGAACAAAGGGATCGCCCAAGCCACCGGTGATTACCTGTGTTTTCTGAATGCCGGCGACAGCTTCCACGAAGACGACACTTTGCAACAAATAGTGCATACCATCACCGATAATGAACTGCCCGACGTATTGTACGGCGAAACAGCTTTAGTGAACAGCGAACGCCATTTCCTGCGCATGCGCCGCCTCTCCACCCCGGAAGTGCTGACTTGGAAAAGTTTCAAACAAGGCATGCTGGTTTGCCATCAGGCATTCTTCGCCAAGACCTCCCTGGCAGAGCCTTACGATCTGCAATACCGCTTCTCTGCGGATTTCGACTGGTGCATCCGCGTAATGAAGAAGGCACGTACACTGCACAACACCCATCTTACTATCATCGACTATCTGGACGAAGGAATGACCACACAGAACCGCAAAGCATCACTCAAAGAGCGTTTCCGGATTATGGCTCGGCACTACGGAATGATAAGTACGGCAGCCCGTCACGCGTGGTTCGTACTGCGGGCTATTCTGAAGAAGTAGAGTCTGAGCCCTTCAAGAGTAAACCTTCACACCCGCATCATTTAACCTTCTCGAGCGGAACACTATTCCCTTACATGCACAAGATGCCATCTTGTGTTGTATAAGATGCCATCCTATGCACAAGATGGCATCTTGTGCATAGGATGGAATAGTGTGGCAGCAGCTAACCAATAAGGTGCAAGCTGACAGGGTTTAATGCAGAAGGTGAGAGACACTAATGATACAAGCACCGAACAACTCACACTATGGTTTCAAACGTTCCTTCAACTCCGCAACCCCTTCCGAAGCACCTTTTTGAATAACATGTATCTGACGTGCAGAGTGAGTATCTACCGGTTTGGGATCAATCAGATAAACTTCTGCCGTACGAGGCACGTAATGCAACAAACCCGCCGCCGGATATACATTCATAGAAGTACCGATAATCACAAAGATATCTGCTTTCTCTACATACCCGATAGCCGTCTCGATCTCCGGTACCGACTCGCCGAACCAAACGATGAACGGACGGAGTTGCGTGCCGTCACCGGCTTTATCGCCCGGCTTCACGTTGTATTCCTCAGGAGTCAGCTCCTTGATGAATTGCGGATTATAAGGATCGCGGCTGGAGCAAACTTTGGTAAGTTCGCCATGCAGGTGAATGATACGTGTACTGCCCGCACGCTCGTGCAGGTTGTCGATATTTTGGGTAATAACAGTTACATTGAAGTCCTTTTCCAGTTCTGCCAATCCGGTGTGCCCGGCATTCGGCTCCACTTCGAGCAATTGCCTGCGCCGCTCGTTATAGAAGTTAAGCACCAACTCCGGATTGCGTGCATAGCCTTCGGGGGTAGCCACCTGTTCCACTGGATATTTATCCCACAACCCGCCTGCATCACGAAACGTACTGATGCCACTCTCGGCACTCATCCCGGCACCGGACAAAATAACTAAATTCTTCATTGTTCGCTTCTCCTTTTTATATAATACTATCTACGTATTGCATGCAAATCCGCTTCCATCCGAATTTGTTCCTCACAAAAATACAAAAGATAGCCGCAATTGACACATAAATAAGAAAAATTAAATAACGAAAAGTCCTATCATTCAAATAAAAGACGTACTTTTGCCCCTCATAAAAAAGTAAACATGGATAAATTCAGTTACGCTATCGGCCTGGGAATAGGTCAGAATCTTTTAAGCATGGGTGCCAAAGGCATCGCAGTTGATGACTTCGCACAAGCTATCAAAGACATATTGGAGGGCAACCAACCGGCTATCAGCCACAACGAAGCCCGTGAAATAGTAAATAAATACTTCGCCGAACTGGAAGAGAAGATGAATGCCGCCAGCATTGAAGCCGGCAAGAACTTCCTGGAAGAGAACAAAAAACGCCCCGGCGTCGTTACTTTGCCCAGCGGACTTCAATACGAAGTTATCAACGAAGGCAATGTAGGTACTTACGCCACCGCTACCGACCAGGTACAGTGCCACTACGAAGGTACGCTGATTGACGGAACACTCTTTGACAGCTCCATCAAACGCGGCGAGCCCGCCACATTCGGCGTAAACCAAGTAATCCCCGGATGGGTAGAAGCCCTGCAACTGATGCCCGAAGGCGCCAAGTGGAAACTCTTCATCCCCAGCGACCTGGCCTATGGCGCACAAGGTGCCGGCGAAATGATTCCCCCGCACAGCACATTAGTTTTCGAAGTAGAACTATTGAAAGTTTTAAATAAATAACAAGTAAAAGCAAAATGAAAAAAGTAACATTTCTTATGGCTCTTGCAGTAGCTGCCGGTTTGGCATCTTGTACTGCACAAAGTCCGAAA
>JAEXAJ010000176.1 GCA_023458215.1 Bacteroidota bacterium | reverse complement strand
TCATAGCGAAAAAGAGAAATAAATAGTAACTTTGCGCTCACAAAAAAGAATTAGTAACACTTTTAAAAATATAGAGTATTATGACAATTGATCAATTTAACTTTGCCGGAAAAAAGGCATTCGTTCGTGTGGACTTCAATGTACCCTTGGACGAAAACTTCAACATTACAGATGATACCCGCATGCGTGCTGCTCTTCCTACCTTGAAGAAGATTTTGGCTGACGGCGGTAGTATAATTATCGGTTCTCACCTCGGTCGTCCGAAAGGTCCGGCTGACAAGTTTTCTTTGAAGCACATCCTGAAACATTTGTCCGACCTGCTGGGCGTTGAAGTACAGTTTGCTAATGACTGTATGGGCGAAGAAGCTGCTGTAAAAGCTGCTGCTCTGCAACCGGGTGAAGTATTGTTGCTCGAAAACCTCCGTTTCTACGCAGAAGAAGAAGGCAAGCCCCGCGGCTTGGCCGAAGATGCTACAGACGAGGAAAAGGCTGCCGCTAAGAAAGCCGTTAAAGAAAGCCAGAAAGAATTTACCAAGAAATTGGCTTCTTATGCTGACTGCTACGTAAACGACGCATTCGGAACAGCTCACCGTGCACACGCTTCTACAGCTTTGATCGCTAAATATTTCGACAAAGACCACAAGATGTTCGGTTACCTGATGGAGAAAGAAGTTAAAGCTGTTGATAAAGTATTGAATGACATCCAACGCCCGTTCACTGCTATCATGGGTGGTTCTAAAGTTTCTTCCAAAATTGAAATCATCGAAAACTTGCTTGACAAGGTTGATAACCTGATCATCGCCGGTGGTATGACTTATACTTTCACCAAGGCTATGGGTGGCAAGATCGGTATCTCTATCTGCGAAGACGACAAACTGGATCTGGCTCTCGACTTGATAAAGAAAGCAAAAGAAAAAGGTGTAAACCTAGTATTGGCTGTTGATGCAAAGATTGCTGACGCTTTCTCTAACGACGCTAACACTAAGTTCTGTCCGGTAGACGAAATCCCTGACGGATGGGAAGGTTTGGATATCGGTCCTAAGACTGAAGAAATCTTTGCCAACGTTATCAAGAACTCAAAGACGATCCTTTGGAACGGTCCTACGGGTGTATTCGAATTCGAAAACTTCACTCACGGTTCACGTGCAGTAGGCGAAGCTATTGTTGAAGCTACCAAGAATGGCGCTTTCTCACTCGTAGGTGGTGGCGACTCTGTAGCTTGTGTCAACAAGTTCGGCTTGGCTGACGGCGTATCTTATGTGTCAACCGGTGGTGGTGCATTGCTCGAAGCGATTGAAGGAAAAGTTCTTCCGGGTATTGCTGCAATCAACGAATAAGTAACAGGCATTATGCCTACTTTATAAGGCGCGGATTACGCGGATTCACGGATGGAATTCCGTGCATTCCGTGCAATCCGCGCCTATTTTTAATAATCTATATCTTTTAATATGAGACGCTTTCTATTATTCATCGCCTTACTATTTACAACACATTATCTCACAGCGCAAGAAGCAACCGGAACTTCACTGAACAAAGTAGTAAACACCCTGAAAGACCGTATCAGCCTTGCCGGTTATGCACAGACGGGGTATACTTATGACGACCTCAACGGAGGCAGCAATACATTCGACATCAAGCGCATCATCTTCATGGCCGAAGGTAAAATTACCGATAAATGGTCGTGCTATTTCATGTATAATTTTGCGGGGGGAGGTGATTTGCTGGAGGTATACACCGAGTATAAGTTCCTGCCTCAGCTGACTGCACGTGTAGGACAGTTCAAAACCATGTTCAGTATCGAAAATCCGATGTCACCCACTACGGTGGAGCTGATTAATTGTTATTCACAAGCAGTGAGCTATCTGGCCGGTTTCAATAATCCGCTTTACGAATCGTGCGGCGGTCGTGATATGGGATTACTGATTTATGGAGATCTCTTCAAAAAGCTGGTGCGTTACAACTTAGCTGTGATGAACGGACAAGGCATCAATGTAAAAGATAGAAACAATCAAAAAGACATTGTAGGCAGTGTAATGGTAAATCCATTGAAATGGCTTTCAGTAGGAGGATCATTCATCAAAGGCAAAGGGAATGCAGTAAAAGTATCGGATGTAAATCCGGACATCAAAGTTGGCGAAAACTACACCCGCAACCGATGGGCTTTAGGTGCTGTAATTACCACCAAACCCATAGACATACGTACGGAATATCTTGCCGGAAAAGACGGAACCATTAAGAGTGACGGTTATTATGCGACCGCTTGCGTACACGTTCTCCCTAAATTTGATGTAATAGCTTCTTACGATTACCTGAACAAAGACAAGAATACATCAGAGTTTAAGCAGACAAACTATGTTGCCGGCCTGCAATATTGGTTCTACCCCAAATGTAGGGTACAGGCTCAATATACCTTCTGCGACCGCCACAGTGGAGAAAACTCCAATATGCTGCAAGCGCAGATTCAAGTACGATTCTAATCCATACCCTCATTTGAAATACTATGAACTACACCCAGATTCTAAAAAACATCTATGAGGAAATAGAGCCATTTGCCAAAGTAGGCGAACCGGCAAGCTATATCCCCGAATTATTGAAAGTCAATCCCGATAAATTCGGTATCTGCCTTCATACCATCGAAGGGAAAAAGTTCGTATTGGGAGATAGTGACGAACGTTTTGCTATTCAAAGTATTTCAAAGGTATTCGCCCTTGCCATGGGATTCAGCCGTTTGGGCGATCAGCTTTGGAAGCGTATTGGTGTAGAGCCTTCGGGCAATGCCTTCAATTCTATCATTCAGTTGGAGATGGAAAAAGGCATTCCCCGAAATCCGTTGATTAATGCCGGAGCTTTAGTGATGACTGATATTCTGCTTTCCATCCTCTCCCACCCCGAAGAGGAGTATCTCGATTTTGTACGGCAACTTTGCGGAGTCGAGGACATAGAATATAATAGAAGCATGGCGGAATCGGAACGGGAAACCGGTTTCCTGAACGCAGCCATCGTCAATATGCTGAAGTACTACAAAAATATCGAAAACGATGTTGAACAAGTACTTGCATTCTACTTTTTACAATGCTCGGTAGAGATGAATTGCCGGGAACTGTCGCACGCTTTCCTGCCTTTTGCCGACCATACGCATCCTTTCAGTTTCGGTAATACCGCACTTACCACTTCACAAGTCAAACGCATCAACGCCATCATGCAGACTTGCGGGTTTTATGATGAAGCCGGAGAGTTTTCCTATCTGGTGGGATTACCCGGAAAGAGTGGTGTCGGAGGAGGTATAGCTGCTATCTGCCCCCGTAAATACTCCGTAGCCGTTTGGAGTCCTCGGCTCAACTCCAAAGGAAATTCTGTGATGGGAATGAAAGCACTGGAGTTGCTGACTACTAAAACAGCCATCAGTATTTTCTAGAACAACCGAACTTTTTGGCATCCTTTTTGTACTTTTGTAAAGCATATCCTTTAAAGATACAATTTTATGAATGAGCAAACTATACAAGACCAATATCAGCATATCATCACACTGCTGCAACAAAAACGGTTAAAAGAAGCACAATCGCAACTGGAAGCCTTTTTGTGGAATAGTGGCGACTGGAATCTTCGCAACCGCCTGGAACAAGTACAAACGTCCTACCAATATATGTTGCAGTACATGCGCCAGGGCATCAACGACCCTGAGCAGCAGAAACTCTACCGCCAATTACTTGCCGACACTTGGGAAATTGCAGACCAAGCACGTCTCAGTTTACTGGACGGAACTTCCTTGCACTATTACCACTCTTTGCGTAATAACCGGGAACGACTCCCGAAAGAATATAATATTGCCACTCTACAAAAGGTACTCGAATCTTTTCCCGACGATATGGCCGTTTGCCAACTGATGCCCAACAATCAAGGATTGGATGCCGTACTGAAACGGCACGAAGAAACCGCTCAAGTACTCTTTCTTTCTACCTGGGGTGATAGCAGCTGGTCGGCAGAAAACGAACAACAGGCTAAAGGATTATTAGAATCGGAGTTGTTGCCAATCAATGACTTATGTCTATTCACCAGTGCCGTCATGTTAAGCCTGATGGAGTGTTTCGACACTCGCAAATTCTCATGGTTGCTGGATGCAGTGACCCATGCTGATGTGCGGGTAAACCAACGCGCTTTGGTAGGAATAGCCATCGTACTACATGTCCACCCTACCCGTTTATCCCTTTACCCGGAACTGATGGCTCGCTTCTCTTTGTTCAATGAAGACATTAGTTTTGGCAAAAAACTGAACCGGATCTATATCCAACTGCTCCGCAGTCAGGAAACAGAGAAGATAGACAAAAAGATGCGTGAAGAGATCATCCCCGAGATGATGAAGAACGTGAATATCATGCGTAATATGAAATTCGGCTTTGAGGATAACTCGGCGGATGAGAACGACCGTAACCCTGACTGGGAACAAGCTTTCGAGCAATCGGGTATAGGTGACAAATTACGTGAAATGAACGAACTGCAATTAGAGGGTGCCGATGTATATATGAGTACATTTGCCCAACTCAAAAGCTACCCATTCTTCAAAGAGCCCCACAACTGGTTCTATCCTTTTGATATGCAACACTCCAGCATCATTAAAGAGTTTGGCTTTACACCGTCGGGAGATAATGCCATACTTTCGCTGATTCTGCAATCAGGATTCTTTTGCAATAGCGACAAGTATTCTCTTTGCTTCACTATGGCACACATTCCACAGTCGCAGCGCAACATGATGCTTAATCAAATGACTTCGCAAGATATAAATGAATTGATGAATGAAAGTAAATCTTCCAGTTTGAAACAGTATGCCGAGCGCCCGGAAGTTATCAGCAACCAATATTTGCATGACCTTTATCGCTTCTTTAAGCTGAGCCAGCGCAGACATGAGTTCCGTGATATCTTCAAGGAAGATTTTACCTTGCATCGCATCCCCGCATTGAAAGAGATTTTGTGCAAACCTGATTTACTGATTGCCGTTGCCGACTTCCATTTCCGCAAAGAGCATCCTGCCGAAGCGCTGGAAATTTATCAAGAGCTGATAGCTTTGAATCATGCAGACGCCGAGATCTTCCAAAAAACAGGATATTGCCTGCAAAAGGAAAAGCGTTACAAAGAAGCTATTGACGCTTACCTGAAAGCGGATGTCCTGAAGCCCGATCATGTATGGACCATCCGCCATCTTGCTACTTGTTATCGGCAAATCAGGAATTTCGATTCGGCATTGGAGTATTATAAAAAGGCGGAAAAGATTCAACCCGAAAGTCACAATATCATTTTCTACACCGGAAGTTGCCTTGCCGAACAAGAAAAATATGAAGAAGCCTTGCAATACTTCTTCAAACTTGATTTCATTGAGAATAATAGTATAAAAGCATGGCGTGCCATAGGCTGGTGCTCCTTTGTCAGCGGCAAATACGAGCAAGCCATGAAGTATTATGAAAAGATACTCGATTCCAAACCCATTGCTACCGATTATTTGAATGCCGGACACGTAGCTTGGGTGCTGGGGAACATCAATAAAGCAGCAGACTTCTATGGCAAAGCAGCATTAGAAAGTAGCAGCCGGGAAGCATTTTGGGAGATGTTCAATAAAGATAAAGATACCCTTGTCAAACAGGGTATCGATGAGAAAAATATTCCCTTAATGATAGATTTGATAGGATGATAGGATGATAAGCTGCGCGTCATGTGTGCGCAGCTTATCACTTTATTACCCTATCAACTGCTTTAATTCTTTGTAAAGCCGTTGTACCGGAAGTCCCATAATATTATAATAACTTCCGGAAATGTTCTCTACACCGATAAAGCCGATCCATTCTTGCACGCCGTATGCTCCTGCTTTATCCATTGGCTGGTATTTATCTACATAGTAAGCAATCTCTTCTTCGCTTAGTTCAGAAAAGCGCACTTCCGTTTGAGCAGTAAAAGTACGCTGCCATTCTGTCGTAGTGATGCAAACACCGGTGAACACTTCATGCGTACGACCGGACATATCGCGCAACATTTGCAAAGCATCTTCCCTATCTTTGGGTTTGCCTAATACTTTTCCGTCCAACCAAACAATTGTATCGGCAGTTATCATCAGCTCATCCGGTTGAATCATTGCCTGATAGGCATCCGCTTTTTCTTTAGCGATAAAAAGAGGAATATCCGCTCCCTGCAATGTTTCAGGATAAGACTCATCAACATCGGGCAGAGTCCTGACTTCATAATCCACTCCCAAGCCTGCCAACAATTCCTTTCGACGAGGAGAGTTAGAAGCAAGAATCACTCTGTATTTTTTGAGATTATCTAATATCATACGCTATATTAAAGGCAATAAGTCGCCTCGTTTTAATTTTTAATTTGCTTGTCACCCTACCACCCGAAGGCTTTCTCATCAGACATCCAAAGCCCTTTCATCTTCAGCACTTGCTCCACAATATCGCGCCCGCAACCATACCCGCCTTCAGCATGAGAGATGTAGCGGGAAATAGCTTTTACTTCGGGAGCGGCATCTTTCGGACAACATGGCAGTCCGCAAATGCGCATCACTTGCAAATCAGGAATATCATCGCCTACGTATAATATTTCTTCATCCTTCAAATCATGGCGGTTGCAAAAGTCCCGGTAATCGTGTATCTTAACCGAGGAGCCCAAGTAAATATCTTCATTAGGTATTCCAAGCGAAACGAAACGTTTACGAACGGCCTCAGTCTTGCCACCGGTAATGATTCCGAGCAAAAGGCCTTGTTTGGCAGCTAAATGAATGGAATATCCATCCTTTATATTCACTGTACGCATAGGTTCGCCTTCAACACTCATAGGAATGACATTTGCACTCAGCACGCCATCCACGTCAAAGAGAAGTGCTTTGATCTTCTTCAAGTCGTAATTGATTGTACTCACAACAAGTCTATTTTATGTTAGTTATATATATCTATCATGAAAAACGGTGAATGTTCTCACTAATCAGCCTGTACAATTCTTGCATGTGCGGTTCATCAGCAAGCATCTGCAAATGCCTATTGATAACTTGTTCGTCATATCGCACGGCAGGCCCTGTCTGGGCAGTACGAGGTTCCATTTCATGCACCTTATTGGCAGTTTCGTCAATCAACGGCAGCATTACATCAAATGGAAGCTGGTATTTTCGCAATAACTCAGCAGCCAGCGCATACATGTGATTGGTAAAGTTGCAAGTAAACACAGCGGCGAGATGCAAATTCTTTCGTTGTTCGGAAGTGGCTTCGTGCACTTTCTCGGATAATGCGGCGGCAATATCTTTCAAGAATTGTGTCTCTTCTGCCGAATGGCTCTCCACAAAAATAGGTATCTCTCTAAAATCCACTTCACGCTGCTTGCTGAAGGTCTGCATGGGATAAAACACTCCGTATCGCTCTACCTGCCCTTCCCAAATACTCATAGGGATACTTCCGGCTGTATGCACCCACAACGCATTCTTCCTGCCTGCTACCATCTCAGGAAACAACTGCACAAAGGCGTCATCCTTCAATGAAACGATATAAAGTTGTGCATCATCAACAATGGCAGACAAGTCTGTCGTGTAAGTTGCCTCCACATTTTGCGCCAACGAGGCAGCCGATTCTTTGGTCCGGCTGTAAACCTGCACAATCCGAAATCCTTTCCGATATAGCGCCTTTGCCAAATTCGTTGCCAGGTTTCCGGCACCAATAAAGACAATCGACGTATCTTCTACACTTCTTTTCATTTTATTTTGTTGAAACCAAATACAAGATAGCACCAATCACCAGCAAAGCTACCGGCAATAAATAGGCGGACATCGTACCAAGTAATGCGGTTATTAATCCAAAATTCAATACCAGCCACAAGCCTATCAACACCAATCCCACAGATTTGTCATGCTTGAACATAAGGAAGATAACCGCCGTATAAAGCAAGAAATTATCTTTATTCATCACCCACGGCAAACCAATGGCAGAAAAATGTACCAGCTTGTCTATCAGATAGAGTATGCCAAACACAATCAGCGTTATGGCAGTGGCTTTATAGGTATCGCGGTTGTTGTTTGCTTTTACTGCGCTCACCGTTATTCTCCTCCGAATTTATTGATATGTATCTTTTCCCATTGCAGATGTTCTTCATCGAATGGTTTACGTTCCATCCCTTTATGACCGATGGCAATGATACTGAGCACCTGCAACGGCAAAGGCAGATCGAGCACATTGTGGACATAATCGTTGGATGGCATACCGTTAGCCGCAGAGCGTTCGCGCACCTGCACCCAACAACTGCCCAAGCCCATGTCTTCGGCCTGAAGTTGCAGATAGATGGAAGCAATGGAAGCATCTTCAATCCAAACATCACTAGCCAGCGGATCGGCAGTTACCACAACAGCCAATGCAGCATCGGCAATGAACTGCGATGCCTGTTCTTTGCAGAAAGAGAGTTTTTTCAGTGTCTCTTTGTCATCGACCACAATAAACTGCCAAGGATTGCTACGCTTTGAAGCAGGTGCCATTAAGGCAGCTTTCATCAACGTTACAACCTGTTCCTGAGTCAATTCTTCTTCGGTAAATTTCCGCATACTGCGGCGGGCTTTTATTAATTCACTGAAACTTTTCATAACATATTCATGTTTAATAAACGCAAAGATACGAGATTATTTTTAAATTTGCAGTCAATGCCCTTGAAACTGACGACATATTACAGCGGGAGTAAGGTTCCTGAATTACCGGGAACCAATACATTCCATTCTACAGAACTGTTCCGTATCTATGAAGCGACTCCGGGATATGCTCCTGTACTCATCGTTGCATCCATAGACAACAAGCCGGTGGCCAAACTGCTCTCCGTTCTGCGCAAAAGTGTCCGTATCTTTCCTCCCGGCATCATAACCAGATGCGAAATCTATGGTACCGGAGAATATTTTGATGATACTTTAGATAAAGAAACCATTTTCAACGATATATTAGAAAGACTGACCAATGAAGCGCTACGTAACTCATTCTTGATTGAATTCCGAAATTTAGAGAATGCGATGTTCGGCTACAAGTCTTTTCGGGAAAACAGTTATTTTGCAGTCAACTGGTTACGCGTACGCAATTCGTTACACAACATCGCAAAGGTTGAAGAGCGTTTCAGTCCTTCGCGAATCCGGCAAATAAAGAAAGGCTTAAAGAACGGCGCACAAGTAAGAGAAATACAGACGAAAGAGGAGATCCATGATTTCGCACGCATGCTGCACCATGTATATTCTTCGAAAATACGCCGCCACTTTCCGAATATAAAGTTCTTCCATCTTCTCGAATCCCATTTAATGACCAAGCAGCAAAGCAAGATTTTTATCGTCACCTATAAAGAGAAAATCATTGGAGGCAGCGCATGTATCTATTCGGATGACAGTGCCTATCTGTGGTTTTCGGGTGGCATGCGCAAAACATACGCTTTGCAATACCCCGGCATCCTTGCGGTCTGGAAAGCACTGGATGATGCAAAGCAACGCGGATTCCGCCATGTGGAATTCATGGATGTAGGCTTACCTTTCCGCAAACATGGATATAGGGAGTTTGTCCTTCGCTTCGGAGGGAAACAAAGCAGCACCCGACGCTGGTTCCGCTTTCGCTGGGACTGGCTGAATCGGGTGCTGATAAAGATTTATGAATAAGAACTAAAAAAATCAGAAATTAGTATAGATCACATAACTGTGAGCGGGTACATTCACTTTCGCTCCTACTGATTCGCTCTTTCCTGTGATATAATTGTTCCAGTTGCCGGTTGCAGCAGGGAAAGTAACATCGGTGGCAGCATTTGTAAAGTTGCCCACAACCACCAACTTTTCGCCGGTAATGCTTTCAGCAGTAAGCGAACGTCCATTGTTCCAGTTAGTATTCTGAACTGTATTGTTTACCTCCCAAGAGAAGATGGTACTACTACTGAAAAGTCCCGGATGAGCATTACGCAAGGCTATCAGTTTGGTATAAGTATCATGCAATGCTTTACGATCGGCATTATCCAAATATTCCCAATGAATAGGCTTACGTCCTGTGCGTCCATTATCTTCAATAGAAATATCATAGCCCAGTTCACCAAACTGCCAAATCATCTTCGGACCGGGCACGGTAAGGAAGAATGCAGTATTAACGCCCAATTGTTTCATGCGGTTAGGCAAGCTGGTATTGAAACCATAATTGGCATAACTCTGCGTCTGCTTAAAGCTGGTACGTTCTTCGTCATGGCTTTCCATAAAACCGACCCATGCAGGAGTTTTTTCGTACATGTTACTGAAAGAACTCTTCTCTGCCCAGCCGATAGCGGTCTGGCAGTAAGCCTCGTTAAGATTCCGCCACAAATGCATACCCGCCTCAGCCAATTCTTTCTCTTCTTGAGCCACACAGAAATGTTCCAAAATAACATAGGCATCCTTATTCACTTCTTTGATAGCTGCGTTGTATTCTTTCAAAATAGCAACACGGCTTGCGTCATAGTTGGAAGCGGTACTCTCAGTAGAACTCTTTTGTGTAAATCCTTTAGTCAAGTCAAAACGGAAACCATCGACCTTATACTCATTCAGCAAGAATTGCAGATTTCGTTTCACGAACTTGCGCACCAATTCACTTTCATGATTGAAATCATGGAACACACTATAAGGATGCGGAGCAGTGACATTGAAGTACGGATTATTACTTGCCGTTTCATTTGCACTACTATTCCAATAAAGCTTGGCAAAGGGGTGATTACCCGTAGCATGATTGTACACCACATCCAAGATAACTGCCATACCAGCCTCATGGCAAGCGTCAATAAACTGCTTATACATTGCTTTTGTTCCGTAAGCCTTGTCCATCGCAAAGAAGAAACACGGATTGTATCCCCAGCTATCGTTACCATCAAATTCCTGTACCGGCATCAGTTCTATAGCATTGACACCCATTTCTTTCAAGTAGGCCAGCTTAGCCATCGCTCCATTAATATCGTAGGAACTTGTGAAATCCCGCAAATGTAATTCATAAATTACGAGCTGTTCCGGATTTGCTATCTTGAAATTATTCACCTTCCAACTATAATTATCCTTCTGAATCTTGAAAGTAGAAACAATGCCTCGTCCTCCTTCCGGATAAACCATACTTTGGTTATAGGTAGAAGCGGGAATATACTTATCATTATCCGGATCAAGAATCTTTTCGGTGTAAGCATCCGCCAGTCTAATTACTTCACCGGACTTCATACCCACATAATATTGAAAAGCATACTCTTTACTTGCATCCAGTCCTTTCAACGTAATCCACCAGCATCCGGATGCATCGTCGCGATACATTTGTGACTTCTCATCATTGCTCAACGTCCAATTATTAAAGTCTCCTGTCACATAGGCAAAATCTTTACGATTTCCACTCTTATCCTTGTCATATAGAACCAATGTTACTGTAGAGTTATCCACTATATTGATACCTTCTATCACACCACCGGGCAGAGAGGCAACTTTCACTTCACCCGGAACGAAACCTTCATGTTTGGTATCGGTTATGGCAATAAAAGAGTCTTCTTCAATTCCCTTTTTACTACCATCCGCACTACGAAAGACCACGCCCAACTGATTGACCGCTGTAGTGCCGCTGCCAAACCACTCACGGATATTAGAACCCAACGTAATGCTCCATACATTAGCCCCGACGGGAGTCATCTTACATTTATCTTTATTTTCGGTCCACGCTGCCGGAACAAACAACCAAGTTCCTTCACTTATCACACCGATATGTACATATACATCACCGCTGTATCCATAAAGAGCCGATTTTGTATTCGCCTTAAAAGTAATAGTAATCGCTTGATCGGCGTCCGGCTTTTCAGGAGTATAGCTCAAGCCTTCGGGAACTACAATGGCATTGGCAGCTTGGGAGATGGAAATCTCTTTCTTCTTCGAACCTGAAATAATAGTCAATTGTGCCGAACGCGGACCTCCTGTCTCATTCTTAGTAACAGAAACCATAATCGTAGCTTTACCCGACGTTCCTTTTGCCGGATTTATGCTGCACCAACCGGTATTCTCACCGCTCACTTCAGCTGTCCACTGCTGCCCTGCCTCAAAACTGATGCTTTGTGAAGAAGCAGCTTCACCAAAACTAAAACCTTGTTCAAAGATTGTTTCGCTACCGGAAGCAGGAGTCAGATATTCCTGAAGTTCTTTGTCGTTATCGCTGCACGCAGCAAAAACCAGTACGAAACTAAAGCATACTAAATGCCAAAAAGATGAGAATGTACGTTGTTTAATGATTTTCATGATATTAATTTATTCAAAGTTATCGGTAAGCAAATATAGACTGAATAAAAATGAGTAAACTTGTTATCTGAAAAGAAAGTAACATATAACCAACGAAAACGTTTGCATGCATAGCTTTATCTTACTCAAAAAGCAACTTGCCGCAAAATAGTTTGCTTTATCGGAACTAAATACCTTTCTACCCGTTCGCTTGTACGCTCCCGAAACAGTGTCACAATAATCTTTCCATTCTCATAACGAGCCGCATGATTATCGACATATTTATAATATTCATTGTTCAAAGGCTTGTATGTATAGTCACAAAATCCTTCCTTATATACCCTTCCTTCAATTTCTTCTGACTCAAAAGGCAAGGCAAATATTTGCGCTCCATAAGCAAAGTAATGATGTCCTGCTGCATCTTCAATTACCCGCACTTTGGTAAAGTATTCCAAGCTAATAGTCATACTACCTGCTTGAGAGCATTCTATCCATAAATATCCATCTTCTTCCTTAAAAGGCACAGAGCATGATACAGAAGTACTCCAATCCGGTTTCCTTATCTTTATCTGCAAAGGTTTCTCTGTAGTTATTTGGAAGTTAAAGATATTCTCATTAGGATAATTGGTTTCTGTCTTAACACGCACCTTCTTTCCATCAATTTCCGTTTCCAATGTATTAGGCAACAAGAGATGACAAATCAAGACACCGTTGTTATCCTGCATCCACGCTTTCTGGATAAAGTAAGGGCTTATTCTCATGGCATTAGGAACACAGCAAACCGCTACATCTTGGTGTACCGGGGAATATTTATAACGAGTCTGCTTTCTGTCAGGCTCCACATATCCATTACGAGTACCCAGCATTTCAAAAGAGTTATCAGTTTTTAGATATGCAATACCTGACCGATAGGGATGACGGGCTCCTTGCGCTGCATTATAAAAGATATTTTCTATTTGCTCTGCAACCTCCTTGTTTCCTCTCTTTTGCAACAATACAGAATAGCTGTCCAGCAATTCATGTAGGGAACAGTATTCATATCCCGTATGAGTTGGATCGGCTTTTTTTCCGGCAATCCATTCATCTCCGATTGCACCTCCCGTAGGTGTTGTCACCATTGATATTTTCTGCAAATACTTGTCCAAAGCTATTTTCAATGAATCATCTTTTGTCGAATATGCAGATACAATCAGCGGACGCAGATGTTCGTATGTATGTACTCCATGGCAAGACAACTTATAATCATCATCCAAGACATTGGACAATTGTGCGTCACTCTCCGAAGAAAAGTGTGAAGAATAGTCACGATATAAGAACAAAGCATAGTCACGATACTTTTGATTACCTGTCAATTGGTATATCCTATCCAAAACATCTGTAAATGTTAGACCATGAGCCACGCCACCATTATACTCTTTTCCTGCGTCAAAAGGATGCGATTGGTATATCGGCCAATTTTCCATTACATTATCAACAGCACGTATCAAAGCATTCCTAACCAGTGTATCACCTGTTGCCTCATAATACGCCAACAATCCTCTATACAAAGTAGCTTTAGACCATAACTCTCCATTTTCTTTGTTGAAATGATAACGAATTTCCGGGGCGTATATACCCAAATATCCATCTTTATCTTGTGTTTTCAAGATGTCACTGACATAAGCAAAAACCTTATCTAAAGCTAAAGAGTCTTTCAACAATATGGCATTCCTGATATAAGCATCCCTCCAATTCGATTGAGTTTCCGAATTCCACCATTTATATTGCTCTTCTCCTTCCGCATCCCCCTCCTTATTATTACCCAAATCTTTTACCTTACTTTTTGAGGTCAGGCGTCCGGTGCTGTAAATAGGGTCTTGGATTAACTCTGGAATCATATCTTCCAAATTCTCTAAGATACCCTCCATGTCTTGCTTCATTTGCACCTTTAACCATCCCTCAGGTTTTATACTCCCGAAAGGGAACTGCATATAAGCCTCCATTGGTAATGCTTCTATAGGAGCTTTCATACTAAATTGTAAAGTGCCTCCTTTCATTATATCTCTATAATTTATGATATTTGATATTTTGTTCCCATTTAAACTTACGTCTTCCACACAGATATTTTTATCAGAAAAATTAGCAGCAGTGAACTCAAACCTGTTCCCATTTTCCCAAAGTAGAGCAGCCTTCTTTACTTGTGGAGCTCCCAAAACAAATTCACCGGTTGCCGGATTCAGTGGATAAATACCTAAACACGATAGAATATACCAAGCCGACATTTGCCCACAGTCATCATTTCCCAACATTCCGTCGGGAGTGGGACGATAAAACTCCTTCACTATCCGGTTTATATAAAATTGCCCCTTCCAGGGTTTATCAGAAAAAGCATACAAATAGGCTATATGATGACAAGGTTCATTTCCATGCGCATACTGTCCGATCATAGCCTCCTGCCCCAAATATTTATTAGGATTTGCCATTCTTGTAGAGAAAAACTCATCCAAATGTTTCGTAAATGCAGCTTTCCCTCCCAATAATTTCTTTACTCCCTCTATATCGTATTGTGCAGGAGTCCAAAAATACTGCCAGGCATTGGCTTCCGTATAATCTCCCGGATTATTCATCGGAGAAGTTGCCGCATACGGATCGAAAGGAATTCTCCACCCTCCTTTTGAATCCTTTCCGCGAAACAACCGGGTTTCTTTATCATATAGATTATGATAATAACCTGCACGTTTCATAAACGCAGAGTAAGTTTCCTCATCACCTAAACAGCGGGCTAAATATGCCACACACCAGTCATCGTATCCATTCTCCAACGCTTTTGAAACCGACTCCCCTTCTACTAAATCAAACGGATAATAACCATATTTAGTATAAATTTCCCAATCAGAATGGATATGAGGGCGAACAGAAGTCTCTACAACAGCCTTTTTTGCCTCCTCCGCATCAAACCCGCGAAAACCATTTTGATAGGCCGACACTATCATAGGAATGGCATGATTGCCTATCATACAATAATTATCTTGCCCCCAAACAGACCAGATCGGTAAGAATCCCGCAACTTTATGATGCTCTAACATAGAAACGATCATATCATCAATCTTTTCAGGCACAAGCAATTGCAAAAGTGGAAAAGCTGCACGATATATATCCCAATTTGAAAGAGTTGAATAATAAGTCAGGCTTTTTGAAGTATGTATTTTATCATCTGCCCCCCGATATTTTCCATCCACATCTGCTATATTCGATGGTTGTAATAGCAAGTGATATACACTTGTATAAAAAAGTTTCTTCTGAGTATCATCCGATTCAATCACAAGTCGGTTTAAATACTTATTCCAAGCAACTTCAGCTTCCGAACGTATCTGATCGAAATTCCAATGAGGTATTTCAGCTTGCATATTTTTCTTAGCACCTGCCACACTAGTTGTGGAAAGAGCAATTTTCACTTTCAAACAAGAAGCATCTTTCAAAGCAAACTTCAATTGATACCTTGGCGCCTGATCTTTTTGCTGATAAGGCAATTGCACTATTTCTTTAAAAGGAGTGTTCAATTTCAATACAAAAGCATAGCGGCGCTCCACCCAATTCTTCGTATGACAATAACCTGATATAGTATAATTATCTTCTATTTTAATATCCGAATCCAGAACCAAACTATCAGTCATGAAACGTAGTCCGTGTTGAAGGTCAACCTGAAGAAAAGCTACCCGAGAAGGGTATTTATACCGATGGAAAGCCACATGTTCAGAACACGTCAGTTCAACTTTTATACCATCCGATTTAGTAACTGCATAATAACCCACTGATGCTTCTTCTGTTTCCTTACGCAAAATATTTTTATCACTTTCCCGAGAATAAGGAAGCAACAAAATATCTCCCAACTCTCCGATACCGGTTCCGCTTAAATGCGTTTGCGAGAAACCAAGTACTGTAGTATCCGCATATTGATAACCACTAGTATAATTCCAATCCGTATCTTTACAATCAGGTCCGGGTTGCACCATTCCAAATGGCATAGAAGGTCCCGGGAAAGTATGTCCCGTTCCATCTGTACCAATAAACGGATCAACATATCTACTATTTTGGCTTGCCATTTGTAAAGAGGGCATAACCGCTATTACCCAAAGATAGATCCACTTTCTCATGATATATTGTGTATTAATTTATATAATTGCAAAATAACACACAAAAAAGCAGAATAAATAGCCTCAAATTATTCAGTTATTGTCGTATCTTAGCAAAATCAAAGAAATAAAACTACCACTATGAAAAAAAAGATTAGTTACGAACAGGTCTATACTAATGAGACTTCCTCGTTCCGATATAAATACTATAAAGTTTCAATCACCGAAGAGATGCCTTTCCACCAGCATCCCGAATGGGAGCTATCTTTAATATTAAAAGGAGAAGGTCAGCAATTAGTAGGTAGTTCTTTGGAACCTTTCAATGTGGGAAAACTAACATTTCTTCCTCCAAATCTCCCTCACTGCTGGATATTCGACAAAACCATGAATGGAAGTCAGGACCGAACCGAAAGCATAACCATACAATTCAAAACAGAATTGATAACAGAACACATTGCTGCCTTCCCTGAGTTCCGTCCTATATGCCAGCAACTTCTCTCACATAAGCAAGGCATCAACTTAATAAAAGGTACTGCTGAAAGTATAAGAAAAATAATGTTAGAAATGAACAGCCAAGATGAAACAAATCGATTTATTTCCTTTATCAGAATAATAGGCAAAATAGCACAAAGCGATGAATATACAGTTATAAATATGCTTAGAGAACAAAATAAAGAAATGTCTAAAGGAATAAGCCGGATAGAAAAAGTGTACAGATATATATTTACCCATTACATGGACAAAATAACTCTAAAAGAAATAGCTTCAGTTGCGTCGATGAGTGAAACAGCGTTTTGTGCATTTTTTAAACAAACTGCCCGCCAAAGTTTCTCCTCCTTTTTGTGCCAATACCGCATAGAAGTAGCAGCCAAACACTTATTAAACACTTCGATGTCCATTGCAAATATTTGCTTTTCTGTGGGATTCAACGATATTCCACATTTCAACCGAATGTTTAAAAAGATAAAAGGCTGCTCTCCAAAAGAATATATCAAAAGAACTTCAAAGATTTTTTAATTGCTAAACAGAAAAGGAAAGTAATAAGACGTTCATTTTCTATTCAACTTCGGCATATCTTTTACCGATATTCATATAGTTTTCTACCACTGCCCAATACTGTTCCTTACTTTGAGGACGTGGATGCCAATCGGGGTCAGGATTATTAATAATGGCTCTTTCCCAATTTGTTTCATCCATAAATTTATAATCTATACTACAAGAAGATAATTCCTTGATAGGTTTGATAAATATATATCCATCAAATAAGTCAGCTAAGGTTAAATTGGTATACCCCATAGAATAATAACTATTATCATTCAACTCGCCCAAAGGAGCATTTTTCAAATCAAAACCAACAGCTTTATTGTTTGCCTTACATATCAGAACTTCCAAACCTCCTGCAACCGGAGAAATCAATGCCGGCTGATGATTGGGATAATTTGGAAAAGGCTGATGCAAAGCAACTGACAGTACCCTCTTCCCATATTTTGAATACAGTAAATTCCCCAAAAATCTTTCCTCATAACGTACAAAACCAGGAGACGTATAGTCATATAAAGGAAAATGATAGAAGGTGAAAGCATGAGGAGTTCCCGTTAAAACAAGTATTTTTTGATTGAGCGCCAAAACCTCCCGTTCTAATAGTGAGCATCTAAATTCCTCTGTATTCCCTAATGGAAATACTTTTTCCATATTTTCAGGTGTTCTTGTACCTTCAAATTCACTCCAGTTATAGCAATAACTGATATTTAGTACTCTGAATTTCTTTGCTTGCTTTGGTAAAGAACGATTCCACTCCCATGCAGCTTTATAAATAGACATATACTCAACAATAGCCCAACGGGTATTATAATTAAACATCAACTCGCGAGCCAATTGTTCATTGTATTCCGGTGCATTTATTAAAAAATCTAATTTATCCTGATCCTCGAATGCCCCAAACTCCATGCCTAACATATAAACACCTTTCTGATATAACTTAGGTATCAAACTTCGAACAAAGTCCAAATTCTCCCTAACACCATGATCTTCACCCAATAATATGATATCCGCATCATTAAACTTAGAAATCAGGTAATCATCAGGCGCCATACCTTCATTACACAAATAGGTAGCCAACGTATCATTTTTTTTATCTTGAGCTCCTATACTTAGAGAAAGCAATAATAAACAGAAAAGTATATGAATATTTTTCATCATCAAAAATTTCAATATTATAATTCGAGTACGAGTACCTCCTTAGGCTGCAAATGCAACGTTTTCCCTAATTGCATATTGCTATTTGTCAGCACATTTCTCGAATTGATTTTATCACCTATCACTTCCTTATAATGACTTAAATCCAAATCAACCTCCTCGCTCACCCCATTCATCACAACAAGTATACTCTTTCCATTGTACGAACGCTCATACACATATACATTGTTGCGAGGCATGAAGTGTTTCATTTTACCTTTGGAGATAACTTCATTTCCCTTACGCCATTGCAACAAGTTTTTCATAAAGTTGAAAGCTTCCTGCTGCATAGGCGTTCTTCCTTTTTCCCTGAAAACACTACCGGCATCATCTTTCCATCCTCCCGGCATATCCGGACGTATATATCCAAAATCAATTTTAGTAGTGCCGGTCATTAATAACTCTTGCCCATAATACAATTGCGGAATACCGGGAATTGTAAGTAACAAGGTAACAGCCTGCTTATAGGCATTCAAATTTTCAGGAGCTTCCAACAAGAAACGATCTGAATCATGGTTCTCCAGCAAACGCATTACGTTATTAACATCAGGATAGCAAAAATCGTATGCGAAATGCTCAAATATAAGTTGCAAACCGGCATTCCAAGATGTTTCTTCATGGAAAGCCTTATCTGCTACTGCCTTTAGACGAAAGTCCATCACTGATTTTAGTCCCGTATCAGCTTTGTCATTCATGGCACTGTTTTTTTGCCAATACGCCGTGCCAAAAGAATTATTAGAAATCATCACTTCACCTACAATGTTGAAATTAGGATATTCCTCAAAAACTTCTTTGCACCAACGAACCATCATATCGGGATCAGGATATACATACGTATCTTGGCGAATACCATCCAAATTGGCATATTCAATCCACCAGATTGAATTCTGAATCAAATAATCGGCAAGAAAACGATTCCTTTGATTCAAATCGGGCATGGTAGTTACAAACCATCCATCCGTCATCTCTTCTTTATCTATATCCGAAGCATAGGGATCGAAAAATACCGTTTTATCATGGTTGGTTTCCACATATTTATTTTTATCCGAATTATTAAACCAATTACGCATGGGTGGATCAAGTAACCAAGGGTGATTGCTTCCACAATGATTAAAAACCATATCCATAATTAATTTCATTCCACGCTGATGCATAGACTCTGCCAAACGGACATAATCCTCATTAGTCCCCAGACGAGGATCTATTTTATAATAATCTGTTGCAGCATAACCATGATACGAACCTTCACCCATATCGTTTTCTAATACGGGAGTTGTCCAAATGGCAGTGATTCCTAAACTATCCAAGTAATCAAGATGCTGCATTATGCCGGCCAAATCACCGCCATGACGTGCATTCACATCCTTACGATCTACAACATAAGGGTATTTCATTTGCACCTTATCATTTCCTTCATTACCATTGGCAAAGCGATCGGGCATCAACAAATAAACCACATCTGAAGAGTTGAACCCTATTTTTTTATCTCCATTTTCTTTCCGGCTCTTCAACTCGTAGGAAGTAACCAGTTTTCTTTTTCCTTTAACAAACTCAATAGAAAACTTACCCGGTACGGCATTTTCAATATCCAAATACAAGATTAAATAATTAGGGCTTTCCATCGGATGCACACTTTTCAGTGTAACTCCCGGATAATTAATCACAGGTTTGTAAGTAGCTATATTTGCGCCATAAACCATTAATTGCAACTGAGTATTCTTCATACCACACCACCAGAAAGCAGGTTCTATTCTTTCCACTTTCTCTGCCTTCTCATTACCCAACAAGAACTGAATAGGAGTATCCAAACGTCTCATCCAGTCCTTTTCCATGTGAGCCGCTCCCGGATAAACTTTGGATACCCACATAGGTTCGCTCCATCCTTTACGCCGCATCAATTTATCCAGTTCATCCTGATAAGGAGGGTAAAAAGCATCCAGTGTAGCATCACCTCTATCCATGTAAATCATCCGACTATTTGCTTTAGGAAGGTTTTCATCAAGATAACTTCGAAAAGCCGCTGACCATTTATCTGCCTTTTCTTTTGCAGCCCCTTCACTACTCAATATCATAGGCACATGTGTTGAAAGACAAGCAGCCCCTCCAAATATATCGGGATATTCACAAATAGCATAAAGGGAAATTAGCCCGCCCATGCTCGACCCCATAATAAATGTATTATTACGTTCTTTATTCGTAGAATATTCTTTATCAATAAATGGTTTCACCTCTTCTACCAAAAAACGTAGATAATTATCAGCATTAAAACGAACATTATCAGGTACATTATCATCAGATAAGTATTTCAAAGCCTTTTGGGGAAAATAATCCTCATATCTGGTTTCTGCAATATTGGCTATCCCTACAACAATACAAGGTTCAATTTTCTTCTCTCCCAGTAACCTCCCCAATACTTCATCAATTCCCCACTCTTGCTTATTCCATGTAACCGATGCATCAAAAAGCATTTGCCCGTCGTGCATATAAATGACATCATATTTCTTCTTCCCCGAATAATCAGAAGGAAGCCAAACAAAAACATCGCGCGAATCGACAAAGGAAGATTTGAATTTGGGATATTCAACAAGTTTTCCTGACGATACAGTTTGTTCAGCATATCCCTGCTGGCTGAACAATAAAACAATTAGTAAAAATAAAGTTCCAAGTTTCATGATATACAAAATAAAGCTATTAAAATTGACGGATAACAGGTTTTACAAACTGATTAAATTCTTTCATTGCCGGAAGTACTTTACCGGTACGATTATCAAAAAGTCCACGGTTAAGCCATCCGTCTGTTACATTATTACCATAGGCATTCTCTTCGGGAAACCACCAAAACAAGCCTGTCACGTTAACATGACGGCGTAATTCGGCAACAAGTTCATGAATAAAAATACGTTGTCCTTCAAAGTTGATAGGGTAGAATTCAGAATATTGGTCTGCACTTTTTGCCCACCGGTCTTTTTCATGTGAATAATAGGCGGCTGTTTCCACTATCATAACCTCCTTATCAGGAAAAGTCACAGCAAGAGAATCAAGTGTAGCACCAAGTACCCCCACAGCTTTGTGCCACATTGGATAATAACTAAGTCCGATAACATCATAATCAAGCTGCCGCAAATGATTATAATAAGATTTCGTTTCATCCCATTCACCCGCCTTCTCTGTATGTATAATAATTTTAGCCTGAGGGCATACTTCACGGCAAGCCTTGGCACCACTCTCCAACAACTTTACAAGTATATTCCAGTTATCTTTTCCAAGTGGTTCCACCTTTGCTACAGGCCACATCATTCCGTTGGTTATTTCGTTTCCCACTTGTATCAAGTCAGGGCATGCACCGGATTTTGCCATAAATTGAAGACTGTTCTTCGTATATTGATATACACTATCGGGAAGTGAAGTTATATCGACATCTTTCCAACGATGAGGCATGAACTGCTTGCCCGGATCAGCCCATGTATCAGAATAATGAAAGTCGAGCATAAACTGATAGCCTGCTTCCTTTATTCTTCGTCCGAATTTAACCACATAATCCAAATCTTGGCACACACCTTCACCTTTGTGTTCAGCAGAAGCTTTGGAAGGATCAACAAAGAGACGAACACGAATAGCATTCCAACCTTCTTCTTTAAAATATCCAAGTGGGTTAATAACCTTTCCTGTTTCGTCACGATACACAGCTCCTGCTTCTTCATAACTGGGCAATAAAGAAATATCCCCACCAAGAAGACGTTGCTGAGCATGGATTTCCAAGCACAATGCAAACAGGAATAATAAAGCAAATACTAGTCTAAAACTCCTCATAATGTATAATAGTGATTATTTATCTTGAAAAATATAAGCCCTTCTCCTCGTATTTTCCATTGCGAGAAAAAGGGCTTAATTCAATATCTATACAAAATTACTTGAAAGAACCCGTACCGGCTGTAAAGTTCAAATAAGCTTTCTGACCTGAAGTAACCTTTACTCGCTCTTGGTCATTGCCACCACCTCTATACACTATCTTTCCGTCAAGAACAATGAATTCAGTCTTCCACCAATCAAAGCCTCCAAAGTTTACACACATACGTACTTCATCAGAAGCAACAAATGCCGGAGACACGAATTCTCCATCTTTGGTCTCAGGAATAGTAAACTTACCAGCATCGGTAATATCCCATCCACCTATTGTATTACCGTTTAAGTAAACATTAGGAGCAAACACATTAACTACACGGTCAGTGCCATTAATAACATGCAACAAATACCAACCGGCATTCTTAACTTCCAGATTGTTGTCGGCATCAGCAGCCAAACCTGCACCGGCTTCGTCGTTGACTGTAGCCTGACCACCGAAGTCATTTCCCCAGTCAGCTTGTGGAGCAAACTTAATCTTTTCACCTGCTTCCAAATATACGATATTCCAGTATTCACCATCTGCACCATAAATCGGAGTAAACTGTTTCCAAGTGTCACCCCATCCATAATTGCTTCCCGTCATGAAAAGATCGACCGTCTTAATTGCTACTTTAAAAGTCATGTTAACAACATCCAGCGTTACGATATAATCATTTATACCGTTAATAGCAGGAGCTTGTACTTTAGTGCAAGAAGGATCACCAACCCATACTAAAAAGTTTTCTGTAGCCACATCACCATCTATTGCAGTACCTAATTGACCAGGATTGATGTCATCATCCCAAGAAGGATTAGTTACATCATAAGCACGGAAGAATTTAAACCAAGATTTTTCAGCAGCAGTTGTTATTGTTGCTTTATAAAGTCCATCACCAATCTTCTCCATCACCACAGGATTCTTTTCATCCCAACCTTTACCGGAAGACACAGTTTGAAAGTCACCCAGTATATAATATCCATTCTCACTAACAGTAGGAGTTGCAACAGGGGTCAACTTTAGTTGTGTAGTACCTGCTACAGCCACAGCCTCACCGGTAGCCAATTTTGCTGTTGCCTGTACGTTGACATCAAGTGCACGCTCTACATGAGCACGACTTTTGAAAGCTTCACGAACTACTGCATCAAGCTCTAATGTATTCACCTTAATTTGTCCGTCTTTAAATGCTGCGCCAATGGCAACTCCATTGATATTGACACTATTGACAAGGATAGAAGCAATTTTTGCATTACTGCTTGATAATGAGGAAATGGCAACTGAGTCAGTTTTAAGCCCATCTTCATCATCGGCATATTGAGCATATACATCTTCCATAACGACAGTTGCATCAGCACCTGCTGCGTAACTGATCTCATATTTAGCGGCAGCCTCTTCGGGAGAGTTGGATTGGGGGTCAGCCCAATCCTTATAATCTTCCGTACAAGCACCTAAGGTAATTCCTGCAAAGAATATACCTGCGAGTATTTGATTTTTCTTCATAATGTTTTTCTTTTTAAATAAGATTATCATTCAGGTTATTTCACCTCACCCGTTTCATCGGCATCTACGCCCGGTGTACCAAATTTAACGTACAACTTCTGACCTGCAGAAGGAGTAACACTATATTCAGCACCCAAATCTTTGCCCCAACCGTCGGGGAGGTTAACGGCACGCCAGAATAATTTACCCTCGAAGAGTGTAAATTCAGTACGCCACCAATCAAATGTACCAACTTTTACATAAGCACGCATTTCACCACCACCGGCAAATGCTGGAGATTCCCATACACCTGTATCATCTGTCGGAGACGTGAGTTTTAAAGCAGGGTCTGCATCAGTCCATGAACCGGTAGCATTACCAATAATGTATAGAGCTGCAGGATAAACATTCAACGTATAATCGATAGCCTCACCATTAATCTTACCCTTGAAGCAAAGTACATACCAGCCACCTTTTTCAACTTTAATATTACCGCCCTTATCAGATAATCCAGCATTAGCCTCATCATTGAATGTCTTCACATCGGCATAACCTAACCATTGTTCAGCGTAAGTACCCCACTTAAATTCAGCACCATCGGGCATATAAACTACGGTAAAATAGTTGCCCTCAAGACCATATACTCCTGTAAACGGTTTCCAAGTTGTCCAAGCTTTACCAATGCTAGAACCCGCAATAAAGATATTATCAGGTAACTTGATGCTGGGAGCCTGATAAGTAGCTATTACTTGTATTTTGATAACATTAGAGTAGCAACTACCCAACTCCATACCATTAATATTAGCATGCAGACGTACATAGACGTCCTTCACTTCGTTAGAAGGATAAGTCACACCTTCATTAGCTTCTTGGAACATAGTAACTACAGCATCGTTCAACCGTTTGCCTGATACCTTCATAACGGCAGAAGTAGAACTTGTTACAACTTTAAACACAGGTGCTTCGGCACTGAAATCTCCAAAAGAAACCTGTACATCATAATTAGTACTCAAAGGTATACCACCGTAGTCCGGCTGACTGGTAGTAAAAGTGAGTTCATCAGTAGTGATCAAGTCCAATACATTGTTGGCTGCATTGGCAGGCATATTCAATACAAATCCTGAAGTATTTTCGTGGAATGTAGGATTGCTATCCATATCTTTCTCACACGAGGTGGCCAACACCAAAGTAAGAACGGGAAGCAACATTCCTGACAATATTTTTTTCATATTATTGTTTCGATTTTAGTAAATTCAATAATGATTCTTTTAATAACGCGGGTTCTGAGTCAGGTTCTTATTACCATTGATGTCATCAGCAGGAATAGGATATACGTTGAAGAAATCTTCTACGCTCTTGCCTTCAGCAACGCCACCCTTAAAGTCCCAGATGTATTTGTCGCCTGTGAAGAGACCGAAACGAATTAAGTCACTACGACGACGACCTTCCATATAGAATTCACGACACCATTCATCAATAATATATTGTTCGGTAATAGTGGCAGGAGTAGAAGCACCTGCACGGTTACGCAAAACCACGATATCGGCACGTGCTTGTTGCGGGTCACCACTCAAACGAAACTTGGCCTCTGCACGAGTCAGATACATTTCAGCATATCGTAGCAAAGGAATATCCACATCAGGGAATTCATTGTGTGCAGTAGCTGCACCATCTGTACGAATGTTGCTCCACTTCACAATTGCAAGACCAGAGTTAAAACCAGCAATTTGTTCGGCCTGCAACTTGCGAAGTCCACCACCGCAACCTGAGTAGAACAGTGCACGGTCATCATTGGCCTTCTTCTGTACATCTTTAGTAGTAGTACCCGCAGCTTCATCAAGTGATATAATCACAGATTCAGGAGCCCCATCAGGAGCTTTTTCTGTAGCAAGCGGACAATCTTCGATAGTAGGGAAAAATTTCTTAACCAAAGCAGCACGAGAGAAGTTACAACTCCAACCATTGGAAGTACCCATATAAGGCATTCCGGTAATACGAGTAGAACTTACCAGGTAGTTGGCACCACTATAACACTTTGTTTTAGCACCATCCTGACGTATAGGCAGAATGATTTCTTTCATGGCTTGCTGATTCTGGTCATTGTCAGCCATAAATACTTGTTCATAACCGGTATAGCCATTCTTATCATTCATAGACAGTTGATATTTTCCGTCAAGCAGGTCGCAATAATCTATTGCCTTTTGATAATCTTTTACAACACCTTTGGTGTAAACAGCTGAGTTCAAAGCCAAACGGGCGTGAAGCATATAAGCAGCACCTCTGTCGGCACGGCCGAAATTAGCGGAGTTGTTGAACTCACCTACTTCAGCAAGTTGCGGTTCTATTTCAGTCAACTCCTGATCAATCCAGTCATAAAGTTCTTTACCTGCTTTCTCTACCGGCAACTCATAGATATCATAAGTTGTTTTGAAAGGAGCTTTTCCCCAAAGGTCAAGGAAGTACCACATGTGAAGGGCGCGCAAGAAACGAACCTCTGCACGATAAAGTTTGTATTGAGGATCATCTGCTTTATCTTCAGTATTGGTGAGATAGAAATTACAAAGTGTCACATCAAAAGCCAAACGCTGGAACGTCCATTGTACACGGACAGATGAAGCCGTCCAGTCAATATTGGTGATCTGAGGAATATCAGTATCAGTTTGCCAAGCCCAAAGACACTCATCTGTACAAAGTTGCTGTAGATTGAAGGTAGTACGATAGAATCCACTTTCACCTTCATCACTGCTGATATCTCCACTTCCGGCAGGACCTCTTTGACCTGTCAGCCCCAGTGTACTGTAAACTTTTGCCAACAGTTCCATATCCCCGTAAGAAGAACTGGACTGCGGATCGATTGACGAAATATTCAAGTCGTTGACACACGACGTTGCCACTCCACCCATCAAAAGGGCAGCAAGGGCTGTTTTCAAAAATATATGTTTCATCATTGTATGCATTTAATAAGTTAGAAATTCAGGTTCAAGCCAATTTGAATACTGAAGGGACGTGGATATGGATTAGAGTCAACACCATTCGCCACTTCAGGGTCAATGCCTTTATATTTAGAAATAATGAAAGGGTTCTGAGTAGTTACAAATGCACGCCCCGAACATGACTTATGACCGGCAACTTTAAATAAAGCCGGGAAAGAGTACCCTAAAGTGATATTAGAACACTTCAAGTAGGAAGCATTACGTACGAAATAGTCACTCAAATAGTTGTCGTTACCTACACCTATACCTGTGAAACCTAATTCTACAGCTTCGGCAGTTGAGTTATGCAGAGCACTGTTTGAGTACAGACCCGATTGGCTGACCATTGCGCGGTTGGACAAGAAATCGTAGTAAACATAATTACCGATAGAAGCACGGAAAGACATACTGAAGTCCCAACTCTTATAGAGGAACTTGGTGGTAAGACCCATGATAATATCAGCAGAAGGTTTCTTATAGAAATAACGGTCACCGTTGTCAATACGGCCGTTACCGTCACGGTCTACATACATACCTTCAATAGGCTTACCTGCTTCATCATATACTTGCTGATAAACGAAGAAAGAATTAGTAGCTTTACCTACCGTATTTGCCTGGATCAAAGTATTGTTACCACGGCTGATTTTTGGCCCGGACCAAGCATAATAACCTGAATCACCGTCTACCAAATCAGTTATTTCATTGTGATTCCAAGCAACATTGTAACTCAAATCCCAAGTAAAGTTCTTTGTGATAACGGGTTTGGCATTGATAGAAAGTTCCACACCATAATTCTTCAGTGAACCAATGTTCTTAGTCAGCTGAGAACCAAACTGCATACCTACAGGAATAGTAACTGAGTTCAGCAAGTCTTTAGTTTCACGATAGTAACCATCTAGATTAGCTGTGATACGGTTGTTCAAGAATCCAAGATCGAAACCGGCATTATAAGTAATAGTAGTCTCCCACTTCAAATCGGGATTGTAAGCCGACGGACGCATCGTGCCATAATAAGTATCACCAAAAGGATACTGGGCAAACGAGTCACTTGTAGTGTAATGAGTTTCATAACCGAAGTCAGAGTTAATATCCTGCTGACCTGTCATACCCCAACCCAAACGGAACTTGAGTTCGTTCCACCAAGTAAGGTTTTTCATAAATGCTTCTTCATTCATCTTCCACGCTAATGCTACGGAAGGGAAGTAACCCCATCTGTTATCTTCAGAGAAACGAGAAGAACCATCGGCACGGAACGTAGCCGTAAGCATGTATCTGTTGAGTAATGTATAGTTCAAACGTCCGAAGTAAGAAACCAGCGAGTTATGTGTAGCCCATGCTTGTTCATCTCTTGATTTGGCATCGTGAGCGGCACCTGTGTAAGGATCGGTACCTTGACCATAGTTGTAACCATTACGATGGAAGTGGCTTTCTTCAGCACCAGCCATAATATCGATATTATGAGCACCGATTTCTTTCATATACTGAGCATAAGCATTAGCAGTAATACTATATTTATATGTCTGAGTCACGCCGTCCCAACCAAAGTAATTGTTAGAATAAGAGTACTTGGAGATAACATCATCCTGTTTACTTTCAGTGTACTGACCACCGTAGCTTGCATGCAAGCGCAGATCTTCCAAACCATGTATCTTATAATCGATATCAAAGTTACCTGTAAAGTCATTAGCAGCAGCCTGCACATCTTTCATCTTTAACAAAGCCAAAGGATTCTGAGGAGCATTAGGATTATTAGTATATTTCCACTCAGGATTGAAATCCTTAGGTGACTGTGTATGTTGGAAGAAACCTCCAAAGAAAGGAGAGCGAGCATCATCAGCATCAAAATATACAGATTGTGTAGGGTCCATAGAAAGAGCAGCACCTATCGCACCACCTGCATCGGCATAACGGTCTTTCTCATACATGTACTTAACATTAACCCTCAAGTTCAGATGATCGTCAAAGAAAGAAGGGGAAAGATTCAAGCCAACATTGGCACGACGCATCCAAGAAGTTTCAACAATACCATCAGAAGCATTATAACCCAAGCTCAAGCGATAGGGCATATTTTTCAAACCACCGGATACTGATACATTGTGGCTGTGAGAGATAGCAGTGCGGAAAATATAATCTTGCCAATCGGTATTAGCATTACCCATACCTATTTCACCTACTTTGTCACCCCAAATTTTGTCGGCAAGTGCACGGAATTCATCACCACTAAGAACATCGTACTTTTTCTGAATCATAGAAATTGTCATATCACCATTATAAGTAACGGTGGGAGCAGTTCCACTCTTACCTTTCTTAGTAGTAATGATAATAACACCATTTGAAGCACGACTACCATAAATAGCAGTAGCAGAAGCGTCCTTCAAAACTGTAAAAGTCTCAATATCATTCGGGTTGACCATAGCCAGAGGATTACTCATGCCAGTCGGGGTATTGTTATCGATAGTTAAACCATCAATTACAATCAACGGATCGTTCGATGCATTCAGAGATGATCCACCACGTACACGAATCTGTGCACCGGCTCCCGGAGTACCACCCGAAGTAATAACGTCTACACCGGCTACTTTTCCTACCAACATATCTTGTGCATTGTTAGTAATACCTTTACTGAGTTCATCCGGTTTGATTGCGGTTACCGAACCTGTAAGGTCGTCTTTTTTAGCACGGCCATAGCCTACGACTACAACTTCATCAAGCATTTCAGTATCTTCCACCAAAGTAACATTAACACTGGGGGCAGCAGCTACTTCCTGCGTCTTGTAACCGATGAAAGAAACTACTAATGTAGAGCCTTTAGGAACATTCAATGAAAAATTACCATTTAGGTCAGTGATTGTACCATTAGAGGTATTTCCTTTTTCTATGACACTTGCTCCAATCACCTCACCCAAAGCATCTTTTACATGCCCTTTCACGGTGATGTTCTGTGCATAAGCGCCAACAGACAAGAATAGCCCTAAAACTAGGGTAAGAATCGTTCGATAGATTCTAAGATTAACTTGCTTCATGCATTTAATAAATTAAAGTTAACAATATTAATTACCTATATATATTCGAAAAATAAACTTTCGGTTATATCTTTGTATCAAGCCTATTAAGGTATCCACATTAGGACGAAACAAAAATATGATTTATTAAATTAATAAAGTCTAATGAAAGTACAAAATGTAAGGTTCAAGTAATGCAAACGATTGCATTCGATTGCATACTTGGCTGTATCACGACTCTCCGTGCCGGACAACTGTACTTTTGTCATCAGATGGCTGTACTTAACGCCTTCTGTATTAATGAAAAATCTGCAAATATAGCGTTGATAATGAGCGAATAGCATATCAAAAACAAGCAAACGAACAATATAAAACTTCGTCCCTGGGATGAGGGCTGTTCGGCACACACATGTAAACCGTCGGGCACACGTACGTGTGCCGAACAGCCCTCATCCTTGGGACGAAGTTTCGAACCATCAATCAACGTATTTTAAACGGTATTCTTGCGGATTATCAACGGTACTCTTGCATGTTTTCAACATACTTCCAAGGAACAAACTACAAGACAAAGAGACGCAAAATCAGGAAGATCGACTGAAAAGATAAGCGATTCAATGATATTAATCACTTAAAAACTGTGAAATAAGGAGTATTTAGCGTTCGTTAACGCAAAATACGCATAACGGATAACCCACTGTATAACAAGAAGAAAGAATCAAATCAGCCCATTTTTCTGTGCTGGCAAACGGTTGCCAACACGCTGCCAGCACGGTTGCCAGCACGGGCTAAAGATCAGATAATCTTATCATTATACCGATTTGTGCTGCGTGCTGGCAAAATGTGTGATTAATTTCCTTGTAGCATGGTTCTATCCGTAGATGTATAAAGCATAAGTTTCCCCGGTTTTAGCCCTCTTGCTTTTGCTTCAAACACGATTTCGCCGACTTGTTCTCCGCTCTGAACAATAGCAGTTAGTTGACCACTAAATGCAGGCATCTGAGGCAAATGGAACAAGTCGAGACTGGTAGGGTCACCATTGGCGGCCGCACGATATCTACCGACACCTTTTACAGAAAAATTGACCATACGAGTGTCCGCCGGACAAAGATTACCATCTTTATCTACCACACGAACAGTAATGTAAGCAAGGTCTTTTCCATCAGCAGAAAGTTGGGTACGATCGGCAACCAGTTCCAAATGATGGGGTTTACCGGCTGTACGGATTACTTTTTCTTCAACGGACTTACCGGAATTATCATAAGCCACAACTTTTATTTCGCCCGGTTCATAAGGTACATCCATCCACATCAGGCGGTAGCGACGTTGCAAAGCAAGAGAATCTTTTCCTTCTAAAGCACGGCTTTCTTCCGCGGAGAGTTTACGTTGCTTGCCATAGCTCTTACCGTTGACAAACAGTTCGGCACTGGGATAATTAGTATAGGCAAAAACAGGAGTGTTCTCTCCTTCCCTACCCGGCCATGTCCAGTGGGGAAGGACATGCAGCGTATTTGCTTCTTTATTCCAAACACTACGATACAGGTAGAACCTATCTTTCGGCAGGCTTGCCAAATCAATGATACCAAATACAGAACTATGACTGGGCCAAGCATCCGTATCATACGGAGAAGGTTCCCCCAAATAATCAAAACCGGTCCAAACGAACTGACCGATCGTCCAATTGTAATCATCAGCCAAAGCAAAATCCAAATCAGGAACATTAGACCAAGAGCAAGCCTCCATATCGTAGCCCGAAGATTGATGATCGTCATACGTCACCTGCTTCTTCAGTTCCACCGGGAATTTATAAACGCCGCGTGAACTGACAGTCGAGGCTGTTTCCGAACCAAGCACTATATTCTGAGGTAGCTTTTCGTATGCCTCCACATAGCGGTTGTCACGATAATTAAGCCCCGGTACATCAATCATTGCCGCAAAACCATTGGCCAACACGCAAGATACTTGGTCCATTCCACAAGTAACGGGGCGTGTAGGATCTTCACGGTGGCAGATGTCTTGCAAAAAAGAAGCAACTTTATAGCCTTCGGGACTGCACTGGGTGGGGACTTCGTTCCCGATACTCCACATCACTACGCTCGCATTATTACGATAATGGCGCAGCATATTCACCATATCCCGTTCGGCCCAATCCTTAAAGTAACGGTGATAACCATTTTCGCACTTGGCTATGTCCCATTCATCGAAAGGTTCTATCATCATCATAAAGCCCATTTCATCACAAAGATCCACCAATTCGGGAGTTGGCATGTTATGGGAAGTACGGATAGCGTCGCAACCCATGTCCTTCAACAAAGTGAGTTGGCGGCGAAGAGCAGCTACATTAATAGCTGCGCCCAGCGGACCTAAATCATGGTGATTGCATACACCTTGAAATTTACGATGTTTGCCGTTCAAGTAGAAACCTTTATCGGCTACGATCTCTATACTACGGATTCCAAAGCGGGTGGTATATTCATCCACTTGCTTGCCGTCGGCGTAAACCTTAGACACTGCCTTATATAAATAAGGTGTCTCGGGTGACCATAAAGCGGGAACATTTACCAGGAAATTCTGCTCGAATGGTTGCCCATGGTTTATCTTACGGGTATTGTCTTTAGTAGCAACGACTTTGCCTTCCGGAGAAATTATTTCCGTAACGATGCGGATATCCTTACCTTCATCACCGGCAATGGCCGTCAGCAGACGCACCGAGGCATATTCATCGGAAACATGGGGTGTAGTGAGCTGTGTTCCCCAAACAGGAACATGTACTTTGTCCGTACTCACTACATGCACATTTCGATAAAGTCCGGCACCGGGATACCAACGGGAAGACTGCGGACGATTCTCCAAACGAACGGCAAGCGTATTCTTTTTGCCATCCTTATTTATATAAGGTGTGACGTCGCAATGGAAGGAGTTATAACCGAAAGGCCAGAAGCATGCCTCTTGTCCGTTGACGTAAACACGGGCTTCGCTCATGGCACCGTCAAAAACCAGCGTCGTCCGTTTGTCTGCCGGAGCATCGAAAGTGGTGCGATACCACCCGATGCCTACATAAGGAAGTCCGCCGGTACGTCCGGTCTTGACTGAAGCCTTCTGCTCGAAGTTCTGCGTAACCGCTACATTCTGCAAATCGTTGTTACGGTCGAAAGGACCAAAAATTGCCCAGTCATGCGGAATGGCGACCGTTTCCCACTTACGGTCATCGAAATTGGTTTGCGATGCTTCTTGTATGTCTCCTTTAGTGAATTTCCAGTTCTTCTCAAGCTTCCATTCACTTCGTTGCGCCACTGCATTCAAAGCAAAAAGCAGGCAGTAAGAAAAAATAAGTGTAGTCCGTTTCATTTCTCTCCAATAGTTTTATTTTGTTATAATACTTATTTAAACGCATCCATTATCACAGTAGGATAACCGTCCTCGGTAAATGCTCCCAATCGGTATTGACTCGGTCTACACTCAGGTTCCCAATAAAAGACGCCCTTGCAACGGCCATTTGTGTTTTCAAGACATTCTTTCAGGAGGCGGCTCATCAATGTCTTGCCTTGTGCCAGCACTGTTGCACTGACCAGTTTTCCTTGGTCATCGGCACATTCCATACCGGTTTCCACTACCATCACATCGCAATTATACTTTTCACTCACCTTTTTTATATTGTCTATACAATCTGTAAGGGTCTTTTCAGGTGTATAATCTTTGTGTTCAAGCATCGTCCAGTAAGGATAGATAGACATACCTATCATGTCCCACTTCCCACCGTTCTTCTTCAATTCGTCGAAAAACCAAGTATATAAGGATTTATCATAGCCGTTATCCAAATGAACAATGGCAATGGCATTTGGAAAAACGTTCTTCACTGCATCATAGCCTGCATTGATGAAAGCCGCCAGATTGGAAAGATTCTTAGGATATTTCACCTTAGTAGAAGTACTGCCGGAATCTTTTACGTCGCACTCCCTCACATCGTATGAAGCGCCACTCAATGCGGCATCTTCATCCCACAACATTCCCGGACGGATTTCGTTGCCTACTTGCACCCACTTGGGTGTTACCCCCGCAGACTTCAAGGCATTAAGTACATCCGTAGTGTGAGTGGCAATGGCTTTCTTCAAATCGGCAAGATTCAATCCTTTCCAGGCAGCCGGTTTATGTTGCTGACCGGGATCGGCCCACCAGTCGCTGTAATGGAAATCGACCATCACATCCATGCCCAAGTTCTTAGCACGCTTGGCCTTTGCCACAAAATCGGCAGTATTACACCAATTACCGTGTTCTTTGGGATCTACCCATACTCTGAGCCGAACAGCATTCAAACCAAGATCTTTCATCAATTGGAAACAATCCGTCTCCACACCGGAAGCATTATAGAATTTCATTCCATTATGTTCCATTTCTGTCACCCAACTGATGTCGGCACCTTTAGCAAAATCAGCAACAGGGGTATCTCCTTTATCAGGTAGGCCACCGGTATTAGGACCGGTTTCGTTATGACTGCTACATGCTAATATGGCAAAAGCCATATAAAAAAAGAATGTTAGAAATTTCATACGTCTCATGGTATTATGCGGATTGTTTCCGCAAATATAATAATTTTTTCTGCATATCAGTTTCTCTTCATTATTCCACTATTATTTGCTAAAGAAGTGATAGTAACCATCAATATCATTCAGGATAGCTACATATTTTCCTTTAACTACCGGAATATTAGCCCCGCCGTTAACTCCAAATCCATACGGGAAAGTATCAGATCCCCAGTTGGGAGCCCAGCCGGAATACAAGAATTTAGCTGTCGTGTCACCACCGGTCGCATCCAGTTCATATTTCCAGACATGATTGATTACACCTTCAACCGTATTTACAGGAATCATTTGGGTCTCAGTTCCCCAACCATTAAAATCACCGGAAACAAATAACCGGTCATAAACATTCTTCGGCGCATCTGTAGCAACGATGGAGAGGGTATTTTCTTTAGTATTCAGAGATATTTTATAATATCCGCTTGCAGGAACATAAAAATCACTGCCTTCACCATCAGCATCTTTCAGACGGGGTTTGTTGAAGTCACCTCCATCGGCTCCCCATTGGTCATCCCACTCACCAGGAACTCTTATTATTTTAAAACCTTTATCAGACGGGAAGTAACCGGTGTATGTCAAATCTCCCTTTCCGGTAGTATCATCATATTTGGCGCCCTCAACAGGTGACAAAGGAATGACTCCCGTACCAATTTCACTTCCCCAAGATCCGTCACCGATACAGCCACCAATCAGATACCACAGTTCAGGATCGGCCGACACCAATGCTACATAATAAGGACGAACAGAAAGCTCTATGACATTTGAATAACATTCATATCCTGCATTCAGCCTTGCTCTCATTCTCACATACAACGACACCCCTTCAACAGGCAACTGGCTTGCATCAGTGTATTTGCCCAATTTCATAATAGCTTTGTTTACCAGATTAGTCGCAGCTCCGAACTCATGATCTGTTACAGAACCATCCAGTTCGATATAAGTAGCGTCATCGGCATCTGTAGAGGTTGCAGCATTCCAAGTACCGGAAGTGGAAAGTTGTGCATAATACTTAACGGACGCTGCATATCCATATTCAGGCTGTTTATAAGTCAACCTGATAGAATCAGCATTTTGCAAATCATATATATTGCCTCCAATTGCAGGCATATTCAGTTCAAAAGTGGTGGGTTGCTGTACTGTCGGGTTGGAATCCCGATCATCTGTACATGCCGCAAATATCGCAAATCCCGCCAACAACAAAGTGAATAAATATTTTTTCATATTCTGTGCTTTTTTATTAATAACCTGTATTC
>JAEXAJ010000175.1 GCA_023458215.1 Bacteroidota bacterium | reverse complement strand
GCAGGTAGTTGAATCCTCTTATGACATTGATATTCATAAAGAGGAAATAGTAAGGTATAAAGAGTATTTTGTTTTTAATTTGCTTCGTTGAAAGGTAGTAGCCCCAACTTCCCATGAGGTAAAAAATAGCTTGTAACAGCCAGATGATAGCATACAATAAAGGAGTGTTTGTCGTGAAAATGAGAATTGTGTTGAGGGGAAGCAATAGAAACAATAATACGGGCGTGAGTGACCAGCGTAATACCCGGTGTGATATATATTGGAAACTGAATATTCCGTAACGGAAGATATTTAAAAGAGGACGCAGTCGCCAGATGGATTGAAGGCCTCCGGCAGCAATACGCACTTTGCGCTTCTCTTCTTCACCCATGTCTGCCGAACCGCTTTCGACGGCGTACGCACCGGCACAATAGGCTATGGTGTACCCATGCATCACAATGCGGAGTGACAGGATGAAATCATCAAGCAAAGTGTCTGTTTTCATCTGCTCGAACAATTCGCGTCGGATAGCAAACAATTCACCTGCTGCACCTACTGCCGAGTATAACCGTGCATCCAGTGCTTTGAGGGTAGATTCGTATTTCCAATACATCCCTTCGCCACCGGAGGCGGCATTATCTTTGGTTTGCATGGCAATACGTTTTTCACCTGCTACACATCCTACTTTAGGGTCGGTAAAGGCATATACTATTTCTCGTAAAGCTTCGGGATTCAGGTGGGTGTTGGCATCAGTAAAAACAACAAGGGGAGTTTTTACAAACTCCATACCCCGGTTAAGTGCAGCTGTTTTGCCTTGACGTTCGGGCTGATGCAGCACGGTAGCTTGTGCCCAACGAGAAAGATATTCATTCGTGCGGTCATTGCTACCATCAGTTACCCATAAGATATGAAGTTTGTCTGCGGGGTAGTCCAGTTCAAGGCAGTTGCGCATTTTTTCATCCACTACTGCTTCTTCATTATAGGCTGCTATAAATAGAGTTAACTCCGGCAAGTCTGCATCGGCAGGCATGAGACGACAAGAAGGTTTTTGAAAACCTTCTTTTATCTTAACGAGAATATATAATAAAACTCCATATCCTATGTAAGTGTAGAATACTATAAATACACTTATCCAAAAGAGTATTTCGCAAACTTCCATTGTATCAGATTATATTGTTTGGCTGCTATAAATAATTATCGCTCGTCAAAAGTATAGATAATCTTTTTCTGATGCAAGAAAATGTTTGAAAAAACATTGCAAATCGATGTAAAAAAAATACGTATGTTAAAAAGCTTCTGTCATATTGAAATAGAATAGCGTTTGATTATTGACAGTATTCTTTCCTAAATCCAGACGGACATTCATGCGAGGTTGTACTTCAATACGTAGTCCGACGCCATAGTTGGGTAGTACTCCTTCTATTTTTCCAGGGGTGGGACCCATAAAGCCGCATCCGGTCCAAGCTACGAAACCAACATGATTGAGCATACGTTTTATCCAAGTATCCTTGTCTGTATTAATCATCTGACGGTATTCTGCCATTACTATGTGTGAAGACTTGTCGCGATATTGACCCATATAATAACCGCGAAGGTCGAAAGGTGTTCCGGTAAGGGCATACTGATTCAGAGGAATGTCGCCAAATACATTTTTAGACTGTGCAGTCCATGCAACAACTTTACGTTTTCCTACGGATTTGTATTGACGGTAATCTATTTCCAGTCGATAGAAATTGTTGTTACTGCCGATGATTTTGGAATACATCATTCCCCGGAAATCGAGATAAAGCCCCTTGTAGGCATTTGCCGGAAGGTCACGGCTGTCATACGTTAGCAAGAAACCGACACCGGAGTTGAAATTTTTATATCCTTTGTCTGTTCCTCCGGCTTCTTTATAGAAAGGTTGCTCTACCAAATGCTTGGCGGGATCTGTGATATGGTCATAATTGATGTCGATTTGTGGCCCGGCAAAGAAGTTACTGCGTCCTAAACGAAACAAGAACCAAGGGTTAATTTGAACGCCGCTATATCGGTATTGGCTGGTGGTATCGCTGCGGACATAATCTTTGTTGGTGGAATAGCCAATGCCATAGATATTTTCTTGGGTATTCTTATAACTGAATTTTCCGAAAATGCGGAAACGGTCATCTTTGAAGAACAGTTGGGGTTTTGCCATCAGATTAATTCCCCCTTTGAACATCAATGCAATGGCCACGGGTACTACGGAACGCAACTGTGTAGTGTCGCTCGGGTTCATGCGGAAAGTCATCAAAGAACTTCCACCTATCAATACACCGAAGTCAGGAGTATAACTGGGACCACCTAAAATGTTATAATGGAAATTTCGTTTAGCTACTTTTTGCTTACGTAATTCGCTTTTAGTCAATGTGCGAGTCGTGTCGTTTGTTTCTGAAACTTGGGCAGAAACGGTGGTTGCTACTATTAGCAACGCAATCATACCTATTATATATCTTTTCATGTTCGCTAGAATGTGGGTGCAAAGAAAACTATTATTTTTGAATTAGTTTTCAAGTTGATGTACAATAAATCTAAAGATTTCACTAAAAGTTTCAAAAAAGCAACTAATTTTGCACATTGTCAAATTGCATTTCTAAACATTTTATCTAATTATGAATAAACGAATAATCTCAGTAATTGTTTTTGGTGCGGCTCTGATTTCTATGCACGCACAAGACGGGAAAGGGGGCATTAATGACTCCATGTTGAAGCAGATTCAGCAAAACTATCAGGGTACAGCATCCGATAAAGCTATTCGCAACGCTATTTGCAACAATGATATCCGTAAGTTGGCTGTAAATTTGGATAATCAGAGAGGAATGGATACTAACTTTTCAATTAAAGTCGATTCAAAAGGTATAACAGATCAAAAATCTTCCGGTCGTTGCTGGTTGTTTACAGGATTGAATGTGATGCGTGCCAAGACATTAGCTAACAATGGCTTCCAGTCTTTCGAGTTCTCGCAGATCTATCCGTTCTTTTGGGATCAGTTGGAAAAGTCCAATCTTTTCCTGCAAGGCATTATCGATACAAGTGATAAGCCGATGAATGACAAAACGGTAGAATGGTTGTTCAAGAATCCTTTGAGCGATGGTGGTACCTTTACCGGGGTTGCTGATATTGTAACGAAATACGGCCTGGTTCCTAAAGAAGCGATGCCCGAAACAAATAGCAGTGAAAGTACTTCACGGATGGCAAATCTTATTTCTTTAAAGTTGAAAGAGTATGGCCTGCAACTTCGTGAACTGGCTGCCAAAGGCACAAAAACGGCAGCACTGGAGAAAGAAAAGACTACGATGCTAGGTACTATCTACCGTATGCTGGTTCTGAATCTTGGTGTACCGCCTACTGAATTTGATTATGTTCGCAAGGATGCCAAAGGCAACCCGGTGGAAACAGAACATCATACTCCGATGTCGTTCCTCGAAAAATACGGTGATAAGCAACTGCTCAGCAATTATGTAATGTTGATGAATGACCCTAGCCGCGAGTATTACAAATGTTATGAGATTGATTACGACCGTCACCGTTACGATGGCAAGAACTGGACATACGTTAATCTTCCTATTGAAGACATTAAGGAAATGGCAATCGCTTCTTTGAAAGATAGCACCATGATGTATTTTTCGTGTGATGTAGGTAAGTTCCTCGATTCGGATCGCGGACTGCTCGATGTGAAAAATTATGATTACGAATCATTGATGGGCACTACCTTCGGCATGAACAAGAAACAACGCATTGAAACCTTCTCCAGTGGTTCGTCACATGCTATGACCTTGATGGCGGTTGACTTGAATAAAGAAGGAAAACCTGTGAAGTGGATGGTTGAAAATAGCTGGGGAGCAGGTAGTGGTTATCAGGGGCACCTCATCATGACTGATGAGTGGTTCGATGAGTATATGTTCCGCTTGGTGGTGGAAAATAAATATGTTCCTGCTAAGATTATGGAATTATTTAAACAAAAGCCAATCCGACTTCCAGCCTGGGATCCTATGTTTTCCGCCGAAGAATAGGAAATAATATCAGCTTGTAGCTACTTCTGAGGCATATTTAAAAGGGCTACACCTTTTACCTCTTAGGGCTACACCATTTGCTCCTTAAGGCTACACCCTTTGGACTGGATGGTGTAGCCCTTCTTATGTTACAGCTATCTCCATCGGATTGATTTGTTCATAAATCCTTATTAATGAACTATCTTGTTTCTTTCCGTGCCCGTAAACGGAGGTGATTGCGGAAATTTATCCGTAATTCCTTTCTTTTTTGCTCTTTATTCACATTATTATTTATTACTTTTGCGGGCAAATTAATGAAACCATTATTTTATATAAACGCATGGCAAATGTAATTAAGTTACGCAAAGGCCTTGACATTAACCTGAAAGGCGCTGCCGCCGAAGAGTTTATGTCTGTAAAAGAACCGGGATTTTACGCATTGGTTCCCGACGATTTTACAGGTATCACTCCCAAAGTAGTAGTCAAAGAGCAGGAATATGTGATGGCCGGGGGACCCTTGTTTATCGACAAGAATCATCCTGAATTGAAATTTGTTTCGCCCGTAAGCGGCGTAGTGACAAGCGTAGAACGTGGTGCCCGTCGCAAGGTGCTGAACATCGTCGTAGAAGCTGCCGCTGAGCAAGACTATGAAGAATTCGGCAAGATGGACCCGTTTAAGA